>JBKBWT010000314.1:0-7342 GCA_046314415.1 Saprospiraceae bacterium | reverse complement strand
GCATGAAAAATCTACAATGAAGAATTGCTTATTCCTTTTTTGCTAAAAAATCACGTAGTACTAAATAAATGGCAGCCCCGGTAAAAATCAATGCAAATAATGCGGTGAAATATGGCTTGGGCGTCATTAATTTCCGATCCAGCCACCGACCGATAAAAATACCAAACAGCATGGTGCCCACCATCTGAAAAGCCATCCCGGAATACTTCAGATAGTTATTGGCTTGGCGAACCGGTTTTTTCGGAGGCATGCTCATGGCAGAACAAATTATATAAGATGTAATAATATTTCGTTAGAGAATAGCCCTAAAGCTACTTTCTATTCTGTCTTTTCTGCCAACAGATACTCAAAATGACTTTTATTTTGCTGCTTTCAGAATCAGTTGTTCTTCTTTGTTAAGCGGAATCGGATTGTTACCGAGTTTTAGGGCACCCATTGTACAATTGACATTGAAGACTGCCCCCGATTGAATAATCAATTTATCAGTACGAACATCCCCGCTTACATTTGCGTTTTCGCGGATATTGAGTAGCTCGGCTACTTCGAGCGTACCCTGGAATTTGCCTTCGATAACGGCATTTTTACATTTGATCTCCCCTTCAATGATTCCCGCCGGACCAATAATAACTTTTGCATTGCAAATAAGCTTCCCTTTGATGGTGCCGTCCACGCGAATATCGCTTTCGGAAGTGACAGTACCCTCTACCACCGTGCCTTGCACCAAGCTGTTGAGTGAATGCGTCACGGGTGAACCATTCGCTTTCGCTGCCTCCTTCTTGTTGTTGGAATTTCCACCAAACATGTTGTTGTGTTTTTTGAATTTAGAATTCGGAAAAATATTTAATATCTATTGGATTGACCTGGTGAGGTTACACTTCCCCAAGTGATCTAATGATCAGTTTAAATATCAATCCGTTGCTTTTCAAAAATTGGCAATTTTCTCACACTGTTCAACAAAATAGCTTCTCAAGATACTAATAATCATTGGGACAAAGAAAAATTGTAACACAAAAAAGCGATAACACTATATGTTGAATCCTGTAAGCGCCCGATAATCAGGCACTTACAGGATTTGTCAATTATTAGAAATATTTCATTAGAAATTGGGGCAGTAAACACCACGGCGAATCTGACCACAGATTTTGTAAACGAGTGCGAATTCAAAACCGCCATTGGAGTTACTCGCCGGTTTGAGGGGGGATACATTCACATCGTAGCTAAAACCTAAACTAAAATTGTTGTAATCAAAGCGCGTCGATAAAATCGCTGCATCCGCAAGCAAGCCCACTTTTTCGGCGCTACCTTCTGATGCTTCAATGAATTTATTACCAATACGCCCCCAGATACCTACCTGGAATGCCTGGTATTCGTTTCGTGCCTTGCTCAACAAGAACTTGAGGCTCGTACCTGCATTCACCTGGAAGGATGGACCTTGCGACATGATAATGACGCCCGGTACCAAGCCAAATTTATCGGTCAATAAAAATTCACCGCCGGCATGACCGGTAATGCGGCTGTACAATAAATCGTCTTCATTTTCGCTAAACGATTGATTCGAACGATTTAAGTGGTGAAACGAACCGCCGATATAAAAGTTGCTATTTTCGTCGAAAACCATAAACCACAACAAACCCGCTGCCAGGTCGGCAAACAGGAAGTTGTCACGGGTAAATCCATCCTCCATTGGATCGAGATTTGGGTCATAGCCACCCTCGCCGTCGTGTTGGGTACCCCAACGCAGATTAAGGAAGTCAATACTCCGTTGTGCCAACCCTACTTCTGCACCAGCAACAAGGTAGTTGCCAAATTTGCGCGTACCGCCCATGCGTTTGCTATACGAACCGGAAAGCTTACCGGTATAAGTTGCAAAATTGGATTCGCCTGCGCGATCGCCCCAGAACGTACCGCCCACGCCAAAATAATCATATCTGCCTACCGGAATACGTTGGTCGTACGATACGGAGTAAGTGTTGTACGCATTCGAACGCAAAACGCTTGCCCACTGGTTGCGGTAGTTAGCCACTAGGCGCACATTACAATTCATCACCCCCGTCATTGCCGGGTTGAGATTCAGTGGAGACAGGTAAAACTGGGAAAAGTGAATGTCCTGCGCAGATAATGACAACGCTGACAACGCTACGAAACTGATTAGAAGTAGATTTTTGAGATTTTTCATAAAGCTAGCTATATAAGGTTCAACGGTTTTATTTTTGTTGCTTGTTTGACCTTTATTCCTTTGACGTTTTTGGTTTACGCGGCAACGTCAATTAATAAATTCAAATCCAAAACAGCATTATAAATGCAATATTAGCGAATGTCCTGCATTCAGCAGGAAAAATTTATGTTAAAATACAATTTTAACAATATGTATTTGATAGTCCGCCAGAAGAATCAGTCCCATCAACCTCATTAACGATTGATTATTAACCGCTTAAAGCAGCATGGGATAGACGAACAAATTATGACGAATTTTTGATTTTGAGAAAGGAAAAAGCGTAGTAGGTCGGCGAGCTGCCGAATTCGACCATGTTTTTCCTTTTTACAATTCACTCAACACAACGCTGGCAGTAACTGAAATATTATCAGTGCGATTTTCTTAACGTTCGTCGTCTATTATTTGGCATTCTAGAGCGAGATGAACTTCCAATAACGAATGTCAAATAGAAAATCATCCAACACTCTCTTGCTTCCAGCGCGCGCCGTATTGTTCTACCAGAATATTGTCGTAATAATCCGCCTTTTCAAAAAGGTGTTGAAACAATTGGAAACCGGTATCCGCATTGAAATAACGGTCGAAGATAAGCAGGGATAAAATAATATCTTGTTCACGGATGCTGAAGGTTAGACCTTCCGTTTTGTAGTTCTGCCGTAGCAGATACTCATATAAGGGCTTGATATTTTCTTTAGGCAATGTACAAAGATAAGCATCTCCAGTGATAAGTCCGGTTTTTTCATGATAAGAAATGCTGATTTTTGCACTGCCTTGATTGATGTCCCATTTATTGGGTCCTACCCGAGCCAAACGAACGTTATGCCCGGCTCTTTCAATCATCTCTTCAATACTTTTGGCAATACCGAGCGGTTCATAAGCTTCTACTTGTGCTGGTAATTGTACTTTAGCGCCACAATGCGGGCAGTAGCCATTCTCTACGGTATCTTCAAGCACCAGGTTGGCACAAGAAGCACAGCGGGTGCCTACACGTCGCCCCGCAGCAATAAATTCATCAATAGTGGCTGCCAGATAGCGCACTGGCAACGAAAATCCGATGCTATTACCATCCCGCATAATAAAGGTGTTAACCCCTACTATTTCGCCTGCCCGATCTACCAAAGGGCCACCGCTGTTGCCCGGACTCAGGGCTGCATCGTGCTGTACGTAAAGAATCCCGCCCATCTCGTGTCGGGTATTTGATACAATACCATTGGTAGCGGTAAATTTTAATCCCAGTGGATGTCCAATCGCTAACACCGGGTCACCTTCGTGCAATACCTTATTGGTGCCGAGTTCTACTTCCGGCAATTCTGCATTACGGGGCGCTTCCAAAAATGCAATATCATACTTTGGATCAATGAAAATTACCTTCACCAATTGCTTGGGAAAACCTCCACCATCTACCACGACTTCCGCATTGTCACGTACCACATGTTCATTGGTAACAATCAGGTTAGGATTTTTCAAATAAAAGCCCGTGCCAGTACTGTAAGGCGTAGCAATTTGAATCACCACATTGCGATAAAGCTCGATAATGTCTTTCATTCAGACACAAGGTTTTTGTAAAGGGCAGCTGTGAAAGAATGGGCAAGTTACGAATTTGAAATGAGAGATATGATATATGAAATGTGAAATCTGAAACCGGAGCATTTGTCTGGAAAAAAAGTCAGGTAGAAATCTAAGCCTCCTCTTGCGCGAATCACTTTTTTGTTTTACTTTTGTTGATATATCAATTATTGACACAAAAGTGGAGGATTTAAAACTAGAAGAAGTTTACTTTTTTCTGTTGGAACGCACAGTACGGCAGTTCCGAAAGTATTCTCAGCAACTGTTTGAGGCACATGGTATTTCGATATCTGGCGACCAGTGGGTCGTACTCAAGCGCATTAGCGAAAGGGAAGGAATCAATCAACGGGAAATCGCGGATTTGACCTATAAAGACCCGGCTTCGGTGACTCGTATGCTGGATTTGCTGGAAAAACAGCATTTGGTGACGCGGCAGCCGGTTGAAAACAATCGCCGAACCTATGCCTTGTTCTTGACTGATGATGGAAAAGCCCTGGTGGAAAAAGTGACGCCTCTCGCTATCAAAGCCCGGCAGAAAGGACTGGAAGGTATTGCCCCAACCGACGCCCAAAAGCTGAGGCAAGTATTAAACCAAATATACGAAAATCTTGAATAAATTTTTTTGCCTTAAATATTGATATATCAATTATTAAACCGTCAATTATGATTTCACCAATTTTCATAACGATTTTATCAATGCTAGCCAATTTTTCACAAAACTACACGAAAGAAGTAAACAAAAATGGGATGGCTGTGCAGTGGGAAATTGTAAAGGATAGCCTGCATGTGATTGTCTTTGCACCAACCCAGGGCTGGGTTGCCATTGGATTCAATGAGCAGGACGAGCTGACCGGTACTCATTTGATAATGGGAAGTGTAAAAAATGGAGAAGTACATATTGAAGACCGTTACATCCGCAAACCGGGCGACCATGTGTCGGTGCGCGCCCTGGGTGGGGTGGACGCTGTGGCGCATCAAAAAGGTGAAGAAAACGAAAACGGAACCAGAATTGCGTTTCACCTCCCGCTGAAAGTGCAGGATTCTTACCACTGGCTTTTAGCGCCTGGAAAACCTTACTATCTGTTGTTGGCGTACAGCGAATCGGACGATTTTTATCACCACTCCCGAATGCGTACCTCGGTTAAAATTCAGCTGTAATCGAAATTTAAACCATAAAATTTTTCACCATGTTAAAATCACTCCTTATGATGCTGTTATTTTCTTCAGCACTGACCAGCTCAGCGAACCTGGACAAACAAGATCAGGAAAAAATTGTGACTGTGGTTACGCAGTTTGCAAAATACGCAGATACTCAGGATGCAACTGCAATGTCTGCTATTTTAGATGACCAGTACCGCGCCTATTTGAATCGGCTGATGGGAAGCAATCAGGTAAACACTTTGGACAAAACGACGTACCTCCAATTGCTGAAAGACAAAAAAATCGGCGGAGAGGAACGCACTGTGACTATTGCCACGGTTGATGTCAATGGCAATAATGCATTTGTAAAAGTAAAAATGGAAGGCAAAAAGATGACTTTCGTGAGCTACCTGCTGCTTGCGAAAAGCGAAGGCGGCGACTGGAAGATCGTAGCCGATATGCCTGCTATTGAATAAAAAATCAGCCGACTGTTAAAACAAGGCTGATGGACCGCTTCGGTGTAAGTGAAAAATCAGCCTTTCTTCACCATTTTGAATCAGGATAAGCCCGCTGCATGAATTGCATATCTGCCAGTATGTAGCCTAGGTGCTCGGTATGACGACCAACTTTTCCGCCGCTTTGCATCCATTGATTTGCAGGCTTTTGTAAAGTAGCCTCTTCTAAAATTTCGTTAATTTTTTGTTCGTATAAAGGCTTGATTTCGTTTAGATTAACCCCGATTCCTTCAGCAATCATCATTTCATCCACTTCGTTCATTTCCAGCAATTCACCGGTGTACATATATAATTCGTCCAGCGCAGTTTGCATTTTTTCGTGACTCGTTTCCGTGCCGTCGCCCAAGCGAATCATCCATTCTGAGCTGTAACGCAGGTGGTACGTCACTTCTTTCAACGATTTTGCAGCAATAGCGGCGAGGTGCTCGTCTTTGCTATCCACCAGTTTTTGTAAAAAATAAAAATGATACGTATCAAAAAAGAATTGCCGCACCATCGTGTAAGCCCAGTCTTCATTGGGTTGTTCAACCAAAAGCACATTCCGAAAATCCCACGCATCGCGCAGGAAAGCCATTTGATCTTCGTCTCTGCCCTTACCTTCGAGTTCGGCGGCATACTGCATCAGCGTGCGTGCCTGCCCCATCAAATCCAAGGCGATGTTGGTAATGGCAATATCCTGCTCCAACACCGGACCATGCCCGCACCATTCACTCAGGCGCTGACCGAGGATAAGGGCATTGTCGCCCATGCGAAGAACGTATTCTAAATGTGCTTCTTGTAAAGTCATTGTATTTGTGTGTTCTTGTGTTCATGTATTTGTGTCCGCGTGTTTATATGAACACTTGAACACATCGTACCTGAACACAATTAAATATGCTTCACTTCATCTGGTAAGTCATAAAAAGTAGGGTGGCGGTAAACCTTATCATCTGCCGGGTCAAAGAGTGACTCCGCTTGGTTAGGGCTGGAGGCAGTAATGTGCTTCGATTCCACCACCCAAATGCTCACGCCTTCATTGCGACGGGTATAAACGTCACGGGCGTTTTCGATCGCCATTTGCGCATCCGCAGCGTGCAGGCTACCGACATGTTTATGGCTTAGACCATTTTTACTACGTATGAATATTTCCCACAGGGGCCAATCTTTTTTCATTGAAAATCGTCGATTGATGATTGATAAACTGCTTACAAAATCAAGCTACTTTCACGGCTTCTTCCTCGCGCTTGCGTCGTTTCTCCGCATACGCTAATGCTGCATCCCGCACCCATTCGCCATTTTCATAAGCTTTTACACGAGCTTTCAAACGTTGACGATTGCAAGGACCATTGCCTTTCACGACATTCCAAAATTCTTCCCAATTAATTTCACCAAAATCATAGTGGCCACGCTCGGCATTCCATTTCAAATCGGGGTCGGGCACGGTTAAGCCTAAAAATTCCGCTTGCGGAACCGTAATATCTACAAATCGCTGTCGCAGTTCGTCATTCGTAAAACGCTTGATGCGCCATTTCATGCTTTGCTCGGTATGGCTGGAATCTTTATCGCTCGGACCAAACATCATCAAACTGGGCCACCACCAACGATTTAGGGCGTCTTGTGCCATGCGTTTTTGGGCTTCTGTACCGCGAGAAAGGGTCAGCATAATTTCATAACCCTGGCGCTGGTGAAAACTTTCTTCCTTGCAAACCCGCACCATCGCGCGCGCGTAAGGACCATAAGACGTGCGGCACAGCGGCACCTGATTCATAATCGCGGCACCATCCACCAACCAGCCAATCGCGCCCATGTCTGCCCAGGTCGTGGTCGGATAATTGAAAATGCTACTATATTTTGCTTTGCCCGTATGCAATTCTTCTAAAAGTGTATCTCGATCAATACCAAGGGTTTCCGCAGCAGCGTAGAGGTACAA
>JBKBWT010000313.1:0-7356 GCA_046314415.1 Saprospiraceae bacterium | reverse complement strand
AACACCAGGGGCAAGAATACACGCTGGCGGTGACGGATTTGCCGGCTTTTCGCCAATATTTGCAAAAACAGCAACTCAAAGTCAACATTGTACAGGAGTACATCCCTGCTAATATCGTCGTTATAAAAACTACGCTTACGGTTTTGAAAAATCAGCTTCTACCTTACAAAGGGGTATTGTTTGCTGATCTTACGCAGCGGCATCCCCAGGAAGAGTTGTCGGTGAGCGGGCTGAATCTGGGCTTGAATCAAGTTAATCTGGTACACCATTATTATCCGCATCTCAATGGTACGGGTTTAACGGCTTCCGTGAAAGAAGAGCGCTTCCTCCAGAGCGATATCGATTTTGCGGGCAGGCAGGTAGCTACCCCAACCGCAGACAGAAACAGCAGCACGCATGCCAGTGTGATGGCTACCATACTGGGAGGTGGGGGCAATTCCTATTATAATAGCAAAGGTGCAGCCTGGGGAGTGCAGTTGTCTTCCACGAGTTTTGATAATTTACTGCCAGAAACAAATTATAAAGATCTGAATATCAGCGTACAAAATCACTCTTACGGCGTTGGCATCGAAAATTATTACGGCGCGGAAGCCTTGGCTTATGATATGAGCGTAAAGGCTCATCCCGAATTGTTGCACGTTTTTTCCGCAGGCAATCGCGGTACACAGGCGAGCGAAAGCGGCATTTACAAGGGTTTAAACAATATCGCCAATCTTACCGGCACCTTTAAAATAGCTAAGAATGTACTGACGGTCGGATCTTTGACCCTGACCGGCGAAGTACCGGCGTTGAGTTCAAGAGGTCCGGCTTACGATGGTCGGGTCAAACCGGAATTGGTTGCGCTGGGACAAGATGGTTCTTCGGGTGCTGCCGCTTTAACTTCGGGTGTAGCAATATTGTTGCAACAGGCTTTCCTGGAAAAATTTGGGCACCTACCCGATGCAGCTTTGATAAAAGCCTTACTCATCAACAGCGCCGACGACGTGGACGCACCTGGTATTGATTTTCAGTCGGGCTACGGCAATGTAAATGCATGGCAAGCATTACAAACTTTAGAAAACGCTCATTTTGCACAGGGAATAATCCGAGGCGATAAAGGCGTAGAAAATATTACGATCGCGGTCCCCGACCATGCGGCAAATCTAAAAATCACGCTGGTATGGTCAGACCTTCCGGCAAATGCCAACGCGCCTCAGGCATTGGTCAACGATTTGGACCTCGAACTACAGCACAGCGGCGAAGTGTGGCTCCCCTGGGTACTGAATGCATTTCCACATCCTGATTCTTTAGCACAGTTGCCCCAGCGCAAAAAAGACCATATTAATAATGTAGAACAAATTACGATTGAGCGCCCCGCCGCGGGGCAATACAATATTGCAGTGAGTGCTTTTAAATTACAAACGCCCGAACAGCTATATTACGTTGCTTATCAATGGGATACACTTGAAATTTTTAAATGGACTTTTCCGCTCCGCACGGATCCGGTTGAAGCTACCGAAAATCGGGTGCTCCGTTGGCAGACGACCCTGACCGACACCTTGACAACCATTGAATATGCGCTGGATGGCGGCGATTGGCAGTTACTGACAGAAAAAGTACATTTGCAACGCCCCTTTGTGCTCTGGCAAGCACCGGACACCGTCGCTACCGCTATACTGCGCTTGACCACGGGTGCACATGTTTTTTTAAGTGACACTTTCCGCATTGACCGTCCGGCAGACCTACAGGTAGGATTCAATTGCAATGATTCCGTAATGTTATTCTGGAATTCAATCTCAAAAGCCAAAGCTTACCGGGTGTACGAACTAGGCACCAAATATTTGCAAGAAATCCAGACTCAAACAGATACTTTTTTGATAATCAACAAATTAAACAACCCAACATTGTGGTATGCGGTGGAACCTATTTTTGAAAATGACCATCCTACTTTCAAGAGTTATGCCGTCAACTATACCTTCCAGGGTGTCGGCTGTTACATTCGCAATTTTTTGGCAACACTTGAGGGAGATACTGCGCAGCTTGAATTATTGCTGGGTACTGCTTCAGGATTACGTCGCATTGTGTTTGAAAAACTGGTACGCGGCACCTATATTCCTGTTGCGAGTTTTCCGGCTACCAATCGCCTGAATTGGCAGGCATTCGACACAAAATTAGAAGCGGGTGTCAATATTTATCGAGCCCGAATCGAACTCAGCAACGGCGGTATTACCTTTAGTGATCCGGTGCAAATTTATTATGCCGGACAAAGCGGGTATCAGCTTTTCCCCAATCCAGCGCAAGTCGGACAGGAGCTCCTCCTGCTTTCGCGAACGCTGGAGGGGCAGGTGCTGCGTGTTTACGATACGCTAGGTCGGGAAGTGACTAATACCAAACCTAGTAGTGAAGTACAAACCATTGATACTCAAAACCTTCCTGCCGGAATTTATCAAGTCGTCGTTTTTAAAAATGAGAAACGCGTGCAGCATTTCAAACTCGTTCTTACGAACTAATCAAAATACACACTCAATCACGCGAGGAAATCTTTATGATACCTTCCTCCGTGAATTCAAAACCCGGTCAAAATTTTTATTGTTTATCAATGACTTACGGTTTTTTGCTCCAACTTTTTTTTAGAAAAATATTTGCAATTTGAATTGAATAAGCATACCTTTGCACCTGCCTTTAAAAAAGGGGACTTTTGACGGATATTAGATGTTAGTCGTTAGATATTGGGGCAGATTATTCAACCCCTGAAATTACCTACTTTCCAACATCTACTGTCCAATATCCAATATTATTTTAGTAACAATTTAAAGTTTCAAACAGTGGATACACTGAGTTACAAAACCATATCAGCGAAGAAAGAAACGGTGGAGCGCAAGTGGTACATCGTGGACGCCGAGGGAGAAACCGTAGGTCGCCTGTGTACGCGCGTTGCAGCGGTATTACGTGGCAAGCACAAGCCCTCGTACACGCCTCACGTGGACTGCGGTGACTTTGTTATCATTGTAAACGCCGACAAGGTACGTTTTACCGGTAACAAAATGGCCGACAAGGAATACCTGACTTACTCTGGTTATCCGGGAGGTCAGAAGAGCATCATGGCACAAGATCTCTTGAAGAAGAAGCCGATTGCCATCGTAGAAACCGCCATCAAAGGGATGTTGCCAAAGACGAAATTAGGTCGTGCCATGTTCAAGAAATTGTTCGTGTACGAAGGTGCTGAACATCCGCATCAGGCACAAAAACCGGAAGAATTTAAATTCTAAAATCAGGAGCCAGCCGTCGGACGCTGGTTAGAAAAATTGAAATAGCATTTTAATATGGAAATGATAAATGCCATCGGGAGAAGAAAAAGTTCGGTAGCGCGGGTTTACCTCACCAAGGGTGAAGGCAAAATTACCGTGAACGGCAGAGACTACCGCGATTACTTCCCGCAAATTCACGTGCAAACTTCGGTCATTGCACCCTTCGAAACCATCAATGCTGAAGCTATTTACGATCTGAATATCAACGTTCAGGGCGGTGGTTTCAAAGGTCAGGCTGAAGCGGTTCGCATGGCAATTGCTCGTGCACTGGTGAAATTGAATGAAGATTTCCGCAAGCCGCTGAAAGTGCAGAAATTTCTGACACGTGACGCTCGTGAGGTAGAACGCAAGAAATATGGTAAGCCCAAAGCAAGAAGAAGCTTCCAGTTCTCCAAGCGTTAATTATTGTTATTGGTTATTCGTGATTCATGGAAGTACTACAATCGCAAATGCCAGATAACAAAAAACAGTTAACAAATAACCTTTATTAAAAAATGGAAAAACCCACCTATAAAGATTTGCTGGATGCCGGTGTACACTTTGGTCACCTGAAAAAGAAGTGGAATCCAAAGATGGCACCCTATATTTTTAAAGAAATCAAGGGCATCCATATCATTGATTTGAATCGTACGCTGGAAAGTATGGAGCGTGCCGCTAACGCAATGAAGGCGATTGCCAAGTCGGGCCGTAAAATCATGTTTGTTGCTACCAAGAAACAAGCGCGTGACATCGTGATGAATGCTGCCAAGAGCGTGGATATGCCGTTTGTGACCGAGCGCTGGTTGGGCGGTATGATGACCAACTTTGCCACCATTCGCCGTTCCGTGAAAAAGATGCAAAATATCGAGCGGATGCTGGCTGATACCTCATTGACGAGTATCACCAAGAAAGAGCGTCTGACCATGGCTCGCGAATTGCAAAAACTGGAAAAACAATTGGGTGGTATTGCCAACTTAAATCGTTTGCCGGCGGCTATTTTCATCGTGGATATTCACCATGAGCACATTGCCGTGGATGAAGCACATCGCTTGGGCATTCGTACCTTTGGTATGGTGGACACTAACTCTGACCCGAATCGCGTGGATTTTGCCATTCCGTCCAATGACGATGCATCTAAGTCTATTGCTATCGTGACCAACTACATAGCAGCAGCTATCCGCGAAGGTTTGGAAGAGCGCAAGCAAAGCAAAGGTGAGCGCGAGAAGGCAGAAGCAGCGGGCTAACCTGTAGAATCCAAGAAAGGGTACGTATAGGATTTCGTTGATAAAAGGCTGATTTACAATGAGGGATGTATAAAAAAGAAGATGCCTGCTATCTAAAAATTGAAATCCAAATTATTTTTAATAAACTAACAAAGAAATACAATGAGCGTAGTAATTTCTGCTGCGGACGTAAAAAAACTGCGCGACATGACCGGCGCAGGTATGTCAGATTGTAAAAATGCACTGACGGAAGCCGAAGGCGATTTTGACAAAGCCATTGAAGTTTTGCGTAAAAAGGGTCAAAAACTGTCGCTGAAGCGCGCTGACCGCGAAGCAACAGAAGGCGCAGTTATTGCAGTGGTTTCCGATGACCACAAGCGTGGTGTAGTGATAAAATTGAGCTCGGAAACGGACTTTGTAGCTAAAAATGAAAATTTCGTTAATCTGGCAAAGCAGTTTGCACAAATTGCCCTGGAAAATTTCCCGGCTACGAAGGAAGAACTGTTGACATTGCCTTACGATGGCATTACTATCGGTGACAAAGTGACGGAGCAGGTGGGCGTAATCGGTGAAAAGATTGAATTGGCAGCCTACGAGCGCCTGGAAGGTGATATGGTTGTGCCTTACATTCACATGGGCAACAAAGCCGGCGTATTGGTCGCTTATAACAAAAATATTGCCGATAAATATGACGAATTGCGCGGAGTTGCCATGCAGGTAGCCGCCATGAAGCCTATTGCAGTGGATGAAAACGGAATTCCACAATCGGTCAAAGATAAGGAAGTAGAGATTCGTCTGGAAGCTTCCATGCAAGATCCAAAGAATGCCAACAAGCCGAAGGAAATTTTGGAAAAAATTGCCATTGGTAGCTTGAAAAAATTCTTTGAAGAGGTGACTTTGCTGAATCAGGACTATGTGCGCGATAACAGCAAAAAGGTGGGCGATTATTTAAAAAGTGTAGATAAAGACTTGACCGTGACGGATTTCAAACACGTCACACTCGGCTAAGTCAAACAAAAAGGCGAATCACAAAATGGTTCGCCTTTTTTATTATACAAACAAAACAAATCGGTATTTTCTAAAACACACGGCGGGGAATGGACGTTAGACAGGATGGTATTTTTTAATGTTTAGCGGCTTAAAAAACCAAAAATGAAGGTAAAATATAAACGGGTTTTACTGAAACTGAGTGGCGAATCGCTGATGGGCGACCAACGATTTGGTATTTCTGCACCTATGCTGCGTCATTACGGCGAACAAATTAAGGAATTGGTTGATATGGGTGTGGAAGTGGCAGTGGTCATTGGTGGCGGCAATATTTTCCGGGGCTTACAAGCTGCTGCATCCGGCATTGATCGGGTGCAGGGTGACTATATGGGCATGATGGCAACGGTCATCAATGGCATGGCGATTCAGAGTACGCTCGAAAGCATTGGTCTTTACACCCGGCTGATTTCTGCCATTGAAATGAAGCAAATCGCCGAGCCTTATATCCGTCGGCGAGCTATTCGGCACCTGGAAAAAGGGCGCGTTGTAATATTTTCGGCAGGCACCGGCAGCCCTTATTTCACCACCGATTCGGCAGCAGCGCTGCGTGCCAGCGAAATCGATGCAGATGTCATTCTAAAAGGGACGCGGGTGGACGGCATTTACTCGGCTGATCCTGAGAAAGATCCTACTGCCACAAAGTTTGACAAACTTACTTTTGCCAAAGTAATCAGCCTGGGTTTGAGTGTCATGGATATGACGGCTTTCACGCTTTGCCAGGAAAATAATATTCCTATTGTCGTTTTTGATATTAATAATCCTGATAATTTGAAGCGCATTGTATTAGGAGAATCGGTGGGAACACTCGTAGAGGGATAAGCACAGAATAAGAGTTTAGGAAATGTATAAAATTTCCTAAACTCTCATTCTTATATTAAAAGCGATTAATAATCAAATATTTAGGTATATAAATTTATTTCTATTCCATTTCAATCAGCACTGCCCCTTTGTCCACCGCCATTCCCTTCGACACCCTGATAGCTTTTACGACGCCATCGCCCGGCGACTTCAGCACGTTTTCCATTTTCATAGCTTCCAGGATCAACAAGGCATCGCCGCGCGTCACGCTTTGCCCTACTTCTACATTCACCCCTACCACCAAACCCGGCATCGGCGCTTTCACATCCTTGACTTTATAAGCCACCGCAGTAGTCAACCCAAGTTTTTTCACCAATTGGTCGTACTCGTCTGCTAATTTGATGTCATAAGCATTGCCATTGATCTTGATTGTAAATTGTTTTTTTACAAAATCACGCTGCACAATTTCGGCGCGAATCGCTTCACCATTTTTTAGAATATGAAAAGTAAAATCGTCGATGGATACAATGTCCAATTGTGCCAAATTATTGACATCAAACTCAAATTGGTTATTGACGGTTGCTTTGAAAGAGGATTCCATGATATAAAAATTTAGAGTTATGGTCTGCAAGTTGGCAGGATATCGCCAATTCTCTGCTGACAATTGTCAATATCCTTATTTTGTTTTACCAATTTTCATCATAAAATAGGTTTCAAAAATCGTATAAACCACGTATATCCCTAAAAAAGGCAAAATGAATAGGCGTGACGGCGGATTTGCTAATTTGATATAAGCACCAACCACCACCACACATAATAACATTTTAATAAACGTAAGTACCAGCGCAGCATTGATAAAAGCGAATTTATTCTTGCGATGCACTGCCCGGTAAGCAATCAAGTAAGTGAGTATGCAAAAAAAGACGAAAAAAGCGAGGCTCCACCAAGAGAAATGAAGGTATGCCTGTAACGAAGGCAGTTGATGCAAAGCCAGCAAGAGCAAAGCCGTTAGCAGCGTAATC
>JBKBWT010000312.1:0-7402 GCA_046314415.1 Saprospiraceae bacterium | reverse complement strand
GCCGGAGAAATGCCGGATATCGTGGTAGCGCCCTTTGGCGGCGGTTCGAATTTTGCCGGCATTAGTTTTCCCTTTCTGCGCTTGAATTTGGATGAAGGCAAGCGAATTCGCTGCATTGCTGCCGAACCTGCCTCTTGTCCTAAGTTGACCAAAGGCGTATTCCGCTATGATTTTGGCGACACGGTAGGTATGACGCCGCTGCTGCCGATGTACACCTTGGGGCATAAATTTGTACCCGCACCGATTCACGCGGGCGGCTTGCGTTACCATGGCGCCGGTGCAATTGTCAGCCAATTGTTAAAAGATAAACTCATCGAAGCGCGGGCGCACGATCAACTCGAGTGTTTCCAAGCCGGGGTTTTATTTGCGAAAGCCGAAGGCATTATTCCGGCACCGGAGACCAATCACGCGATTGCTACTGCCATTCAGGAAGCCAATCGTTGTAAAGTGGAGGGTAAGTCGGAGGTTATTCTCATTCATTTGTGTGGACACGGCAATTTTGACCTGGGTTCTTACGAAAAATACCTTTCCGGCAACCTGGAAAAACACGAAATTACCCAGCAGGAAATTGAAGCTGCACTGGCGCTGATTGATACGCCGGAGATTGCTTAACAAAGTTGAAAGGTTGATGGTTTGTAAACGATTGCACGCTACCAACGCTTCAGACCATCAACCAAAAATTTACAACAAAAGCGCGTTTTTTTAGTTACCTTTGAATGCAGCGCGACTTTATTACTGCTGATTCAATTGTAGTAGAATGAGTACTTCACAGACTTCGGTTTTTGATAAAACTTTTGACCCGCTTTATCAGGCTTTGATTTGTTTGGGCGCAGGATTGATTGTGACGCTGGGTGGAAAAATCGTGCAGTGGACGCATTTGATGGATGTTTCCAATCGTTTTCCCTGGATGAGCGCAGCCGCCTTTATGTTATTTTTTGCCATGTTCAACAGTGTGTTTTCGTTGAGCGCCAAAAACATGAATCAATACTGGGGGCGCAGTATTTATAGCTTCATGGGGCTCACCATAGCTTCGGGGCTTATTGCGTATTTATTTTCGGCATTGCCTATTAACCAGGCTGGTTCGTATCGTTGGATTTTCTTTGTGCTCACGCTGGGCTACCTGGTTTTTTTGTCTATGATGACCTTTATTCGCCGTATTGTCGAATTTGCCCAAAAAGAAGAGTGGAATCATCCGCGCACCCGTCGCAAGCGTTAAAAACTTTAACCGTTTTTTAGCAAACTGTCCAGGCGAAAAGCCGCGTAAATGTTGGCAGGGCTACAGTTATTTAGCGAAACCGCCCGCATTTTTGTAAAAAAATTAAAACATGAAAAAAATTCAGATCATTCTATTAACCATCGCCATGTTTAGCTTCATGGCTTGTAATAATGCACAAAAGCCGACAACTTCCAATAGCAAAGGTGCTGATAAAAAAGGAGTGCTGCTTTCATTGGATGGTAAACAGTTGCAACCGATTGAAAAATCAGAAGCAGAGTGGAAAAAACAGTTAACGGCAGACGAGTTTTATGTGCTGCGCAAAGCCGGCACCGAGCGGGCTTTTACCGGTGAATACTGGGACAATCACGATAAGGGGGTTTACGTATGCCGCGCCTGCGAACTGCCGCTTTTCAATGCCGACACTAAATTTGAATCGGGTACCGGCTGGCCCAGCTTCTGGAAACCTATCCGCGAAGGACATGTGCTGAACAAAGAAGATCGTAGCTACGGCATGGTTCGGGTGGAAAATGTGTGCGGGCGCTGCGGCAGTCACCTGGGGCACGTTTTTGAGGATGGACCCGAACCTACAGGCTTGCGCTATTGTATGAATTCTATCTCCTTAAAGTTCATCAAAGACGCTAAAATGGCGAGTGTAAAATGATGCGTAACTAAATAAGTGGGGCATTATTTTTAAAAATATGTCCTACTTATTTAGTTTAATGTAATATTTTCCATACCAATTCTTTCAGCAATTCGCCTTCTTCCTTGCCTGTGCTGATATAATCCACACCTTTCGATTTTAAATCATATTCTTGCAAAAAGTGAATCACCTGCTCCGTTTTAGGTAAGGAAAAATGCGGCAACGCAGCGCGATATTCTTTCAGAAAATATGCCGAGCGCAATTGTAAGGCTTCCAACAGTTCTTTCTCCGGCAAGCTGCGCACAAAATGCAGCATGTAAATTTTACTAAAATAATTATACAAGGAACCAATCACCACCGGCAGCGGATTCTTGCGCGGATTGGCGGCAAAATATTGCACAATACGATTGGCTTTCAGTACATCCCGTGTGCCGAGCGCTTTTTGCAATTCAAACACATTGTAATCTTTACTAATGCCAATATTTTCTTCCACGTGCTTTTCGCTTACCTCCGTGCCGGGCGGTAGATTGAGTGCGAGCTTATCAAGTTCATTGGCAATTTTCGACAACTCCGTACCGAGGTATTCGGCGATTAAATTCGCAGCATTGGCATTGATTTTCAGGTGTTTATCTTTTAAATAATCTTTAATCCAATCTGGCACCTGATTGTCATACAATTCTTTGGCTTCAAACACCAGCGCCTTTTCTTTGATCAGTTTGCCAAATTTCGAATTGAGATTAAAATTTTTATGCTTATGACAAATCACCAGCAGCGTGGAATCCAGCGGCTTTTCGACATAACTCAGCAAGTCCGGCAAAGCTTTCATTTCCTGTGCTTCTTTTACAATCACCACCTGACGCTCCGCCATCACCGGATAGCGCCGCGCATTATCCACCACGGTCAGATGATTCGCCTCTTTGCCGTATAAAATGGTGAGGTTAAAAGCCTTTTCTGTTTCCGTAAGTACCTCATGCTCAATGTAATTTGAAATCACATCAATAAAATACGCCTCCGGTCCATGCAAAAAATAAATCGGACGGTATTTTTTCTGCTTCAACTCTTTCAAAATATCCTGATACGTCATGTTGCGAAGATACGGAATCGTCGGTTTTAGGCAATTTAAATCGGGCAACTTGTTTTACAAATGAAAATATGCTACAAATTTGTATTTTCACCTGTCGTTAATCAACTTGTCAACCCTTCAATTTTCAACTTGCTAAATATGTTCAGCACCGAAACCTACATTCAACGCCGTCAGCAACTACAACAAAATTTGCAATCGGGCATTGTGCTCCTATTAGGCAATGAAGACAGCCCGATGAATTATCTCGACAATGCGTACCCTTTCCGCCAGGATAGCACTTTTTTGTACTATTTTGGATTGGAATTGCACCACTTGGCTGCCATTATTGACCTCGACGAAAATACGAGTACCATTTTTGGCGACGAATTGTCTATTGATTACATTGTATGGATGGGGGCGCAGCCTACGATTGCCGAACTGGCAGCGAAAGTAGGAGTCACTAAAACGCAACCCTATGATAAGATCGCTGAAGTACTCCAGTCGGCACATGCACGCGGTCGTACCATTCACTTCCTGCCGCCCTATCGCGCTGAAAATAGCATCAAATTGAGCCAGTGGCTCGATATTCCGATCGGGGAATTACAAAACCGGGTATCGGTGGATTTGATCAAAGCCGTTGTCAGTCAACGTTCTATTAAAAGTACCGAAGAAGTGCAGGAGATTGAAAAAGCCGTGAATATCACCAAAACCATGCATCGTACGGTGATGCAGCGCGCTGAAGAGGGCATGAAAGAAGTGGAACTGCGCGGCGTACTGGAAGGCATTGCCATTTCGCACGGGGGCTACCCGGCTTACTCGACCATTTTGACGGTGAACGGGCAGACCTTACACAATCATTTCTACGGAAATACCTTGCAAAGTGGGCAATTACTGCTTGGTGATTTTGGTGCAGCAACGGCACGACATTATTGTGGCGACATTACCCGCACTTCACCGGTTGATAAAACCTTCACAACCAAACAAAAAGATATTTATAATTTGGTATTACAAGCGGAGCTGAAAGGCATTGAATTGGTGCAACCGGGGGTGCGTTATCTCGACGTACACCTGGAAGTTGCGAGATTGATTGCTGAAGGTTTAAAAGCTCTAGGTTTGATGCAAGGCGATGTAAATGAGGCAGTTGCGCAGGGTGCCCATGCACTTTTTTTCCCGCATGGCTTAGGACATATGCTGGGCTTGGATGTGCACGATATGGAAGATTTGGGCGAAAACTATGTCGGCTATGAAGATGGCATGGAACGTAGTAAGCAATTTGGATTGAAATCGCTGCGGCTGGCGCGTACCTTGCATTCAGGCTTTACTTTGACCGTAGAACCCGGCATTTATTTCATTCCTCAACTCATCGATTTGTGGCAAAGCGAAGGAAAATATAAAGATTTTATCAATTATGATAAAGTAAATGAATACCGCGATTTTGGGGGCATTCGCATCGAGGACAATGTAGTTGTGACTCAAAACGGCTGTCGCGTGCTCGGCGACTTGATTTCCAAAACGGTAGAGGATGTGGAAGCGATTCGCAATGGGTACTTGTAACATCGAATAGGATTCGAGGCTACGAACGATTTTTCAGCGTGTTTGTTGAAATTGCAACTTTACTATTTGCAAACTGTGCAAACATTCATTTCTACCCAGTCCTTGTGCGAACTTAGCATCCGCGAGGCGAGTCAATGGTTGGAGGCGCATTGGTCGGAGCCAATCCTTTTGCAGGATGTTGCGGCGCACGCGCACTTGTCGCCTTACCATTTTCATCGCATTTTTAAAACCTTTACCCAAACCACCGCCAAGCAATTGCTCACCCGGCTTCGTTTGGAGAAAGCCGCACAGTTGCTGCGTTTTACCGATTTGGAGATTGCGCAGATTGCAATGGAAGTGGGCTATGAAAACCACGAAACCTTTACCCGAGCTTTCAAAAATCATTTTGGTCAGCCGCCTTCTGACTATCGTTCCGGTGCCCAGATAGAAATTGCACAAAAACAAGCTGAATACTCAACGAAAGCCATTGCGCTAAGCGATTTGCAACTCGATCCCCCGAAAATTGTACAAATTGCTCCGGTCAATGTCGTCTATATTCGTCACACGGGCAGTTACGATCAGGTGGGTAAAACCTGGAACCAACTCTTGCGTTGGGCGCTGCTGCATTGGCAATTGAGCAGGCAAACCAGTACGCTCGGCATTGTGCACGATGACCCGTACATCACTCAAACCGAGCAGATTCGCTACGACGCCTGCCTCGTGGTGAAAAAAGAATTCCAACCAAAAGGTTCTATTGGTTTCAAACAATTGGCGGGGGGCAAGTACGCCGTTTTTCGTTACAAGGGCGCTTATGACAATTTTTATACCGTTTACGACTACATTTATTCAGTGATATTGCTGCAAAAGGGCTGGCAGCTGCGCAACGAGCCTGCGTTGGAATGGTATATTCAATCGCCGCCTTTTTATAAACCCGATAATTTCCTCACCGATTTTTACTTGCCGATAGAATAGCAAGAAACGTCAAACACGTTTGCCGACTTGCCCGCAACTTTGCAACAACAAAACATTTTAAAATCAAAAAAATGAAAAAGATGTTGTTATTGCTGGGCATCGGGTTGGCAGTGCTGCTGCTCTTACCTTTACTAATTGGTTTATTTTTACCGGCGCAGCGCAGTTTTATTCGGACGCACACGCTGCAAGCACCGATCAATGTCGTTTTTGCAATGGTGACTGATCTGAAAGGACAGGAAAGCTGGCGCAGTGATCTGCAATCTATTGAAATCCTGGACGACACCTACGGGCAGGAAGTTTGGCTGGAAACGCCGAAAGGACAGCTGCCAATTCGCTTTAAAAGTTTGCAAAAAATTGAAAATCAACGGTATGAAATGGCATTGGAAGGAAAAGGTTTCCAAGGACATTGGCTGGGGATTTTTGAATCCACACCGGCGAACGGTACCAAAGTGACTTTTAAAGAAACGGCGACGATTGCCAATCCTTACCTCCGCACGTTTGCTTACTTTTTTGTAGATTTAAATCAAACCATGGACATTTATTTGCGTGATTTAGCAACCAAATTGGGAGAATCTTATGAAAACTAAAAAAACAAAATCCTGGGCGGAAAAGTACCAAACCCGCACCCAGCCGGAAATCAAACGCATTGACAAGGCATTTGCGGATATTCCCGAAGGTGGACTGATGCTCATTGCTACGCCCCAAATCATTGAAAATTACCTGCGCGAAATTCCTGCGGGAACGTCGGTAAATTTGAAAACCCTGCGGCAAGACCTTGCACTGGCGCATAATGCGGAGTACACCTGTCCGGTGACTACCGGCATCTTCCTGCGTATCGTTGCGGAAGCAAACTATGAAGCATACCAAAACGGAAAGCCGCTGAATGAAATCGCACCTTTCTGGCGGGTAATAGATGAAAAAATGCCGATTGCTAAAAAACTGAGCTTCGGCGTGGATTTTATCAAAGAAAATCGGGCACAGGAACTCAGTTGATCGCTCTACCGGGGTATCAAGGTGCGCGTTTGTAAAACACAAATCCGTTTTTCCGACCCACTTCCTGCAAACCGGGAATTCCTTCCAACTCCTTGGCTTTGTGGATTTTAGTGGCAATGTAGGCGGGTTTGTCCAAAGGCTCATACAACAGGCGATTCATGCATTCACTATCCTGAAAGCAGGCATCGCCTTGTTTTTTAGGCTGCCCATAGAACAATTGCACATACGATTTATACCCATAGGTCGCCACGTAACAATCTTCCTTGGCTTTACTGGCAAAAAATTCTACCGCCGCGTTTTGCGAATACATTTCGATTCTGCCGATGAAAGCAATCAGCGTTGCCATGACAAACAGCGCAGTTCCACCAAATAAAATTCGGAAGCCGCGTTCAGCACGGTTCCTCGACACATGATACGTGGTGTAAGCCAGCGTGAGCAGCAATAAAATACCCGGTAAAAACACGTACCAATCGGTCCAATCGACCTGGGCTTCCAGATTCGCCCGGGCGAAGGGGTCTTTCGCAAAGAGTGGTTCCAGCATTTCGATATTCAGCCCTGCAAACGGAAGCGCAATCACCACGATCAGATACAAGCCGCCGATGATCCACAAGCCGGCTTTGAGCCAACCATTGAAAGCCATTTTTTTATCCAGAATATGTTGTACCACCAGCGCCGCCAAAAATGTGAGCGGAAAGTAGCACATCGAGGAATAATGAACGATTTTCGATTTTACAATGGTAAATAAAATCAACACCACCCAGAAAAGGAACTTCATCCAGAGTTTAAAATCCTGCTGATGGAGGAAGGTTTCGCGCTCCATGACGAAGAACGAGCGCACCAGGAAGATGGATGCCGGAAAACAGCCAAGCAGCAAGACCGCAAAATGGTAACCCGGAAAACCCTTGTGCCCGGCATCGGGCGTACTGAAGAGCCGGTATTGATATTCATTGAATGCTTCAAACTGATCAAGAAAAAATAAAGTGTA
>JBKBWT010000311.1:0-7426 GCA_046314415.1 Saprospiraceae bacterium | reverse complement strand
CTAAACCGATGGAGAAGAATAAGTGCTACGAATTCAGTATTTTCCTGTCGCGTTCGGAAAAGTATATTAGCCAGAGCCGGGTCACTGAAGAACAAGCGAATTACATTACACCAGCTAAAATCAGAATCTACGGCGGTTTTGATTATTGCGACAAACAGTACCTCTTGGGTGAAACCAAAGTGGTGACGAATACGCGCTGGATCGAGTACAAAATGAAATTCGAGCCGATTGCAAATTATACGCACCTGATTATCGAGGCTTTTTACAATACGCCAACCTTATTTCCGTACAATGGCAATGTATTGATTGACAAAGCTTCAGACCTGGTGCCGATCCCTTGCGATCAACCCATAGCAGAAACCGAACCGGAAGAAAAGCCCGCACCTGCACCAGCTAAAACACCAGCTAAAACGGAACCAAAAAAGCCCGCTACTACTACTACGCCACCAAAAGTGACGACCAAGTCGCCAGATAAAAAAGTGGAACCTAAGGACGTGCTGGAAAATATAAAAATCTCCGATATCGACCGTTCGGAACTTAAAGCAGGCTCTACTATTCGCATTGATAACCTATATTTTGAAGCGGATAAGGCGGTAATTATGCAAAACTCGTTCACTGTATTGGATGACTTGTATAATTTTCTCAATCGTAATCCTGATGTGGTTGTAGAAATTGGTGGACATACCAATGGATTAGCATCAGAAAATTATGCCAATAAACTATCCAGCGATCGGGCAAAAGCGATTTACGAATATCTGGTGAAAAAAGGCATTGATAAAGACCGACTGCAATTTAAGGGCTATGGCAAACGCAATCCAATTGCTACTAATAACACCGCTGAGGGTCGTCGGAAGAATCAGCGCGTGGAAGTAAAGATATTAAGTATTAATGGATAATCAACACTGATTGGTCACAAGTACGACCTTGTGACCAATCATTTCCCATCCTGCTATTCATTCCCCTTTGGCAATAATTCCAAAATTTCCTCTGTTTCGGCGGGTTTTACTAAGTGATAATCAAAACCGGCGGCTTTAGAGCGTTGTCGATCTTCTGCGGCTCCCCAGCCCGAGTGTGCAATGAGTAACAAATGAGGATATTGTTGACGTAGTGTTTGGGCTACTTCATAGCCATCGATATCAGGCAATCCAATGTCAATGAGCGCTGCATGCGGATCAAACAGTTGTACTGCTTTGATAGCATCCATGCCCGTGTGGGTATAGCGTACCTGATGTCCTTCCAATTCGAGCACAGCTTTTAGCATTTCGGCAATGTCCACATCATCTTCTACCACTAAAATCCGAATGGACTCGGTTGCTTTGTTTGATTTTTCTGTAGCTGCATCCGCAGAAACCGCCTCTTCCATTGAAGTGGGTGCCAACGGCAGGCGCATGATAAATTCACTGCCTTTGCCCTCGCCTTCGCTGTATGCCGAAATGGTGCCGCCGTGCATTTCCACCAGATTTTTCACCAGGCTCAAACCAATGCCCAAGCCCGTTTGAAACTTCTTACCGCTTTGTTCCACCTGGTTGAACAGTTCAAAAATACTTTCCAAACGATCCGGCGGAATACCGACACCATTATCTTTTACCCGAATGATGGCTTCCCCGTCTTCAGCCGCTACGTTCAAAGCAATCTCCCCACCGGAATTGGTGTATTTGATGGCATTACCAAGAATATTAACAATCACCTGCGCAATCCGGTCACAATCAGCATACAAATAAATAGGCTCGTCAGGTTGCTGTAATTTAAATTGGTGTTTGGCGGCTTTCATTAGCGGATCCGTCATTTCCAAGGCGTCGCGCACGGCTTCCTGAAGCGGGATAAGCTCCTTTTCCAGTTTGATTTTTCCCCGACTGATGCGCGAAATTTCCAGTAAATCATCTACCAGGATGACAATTTTACGCATTTGCCGTTCGATGACCTCCCGCGCCTGTTGTTCTTTTTCCCGGTCATCACTCTTGTTAATCACCTCCAGCGCGGCTCGGATGGGTGTAAGCGGATTGCGTAACTCGTGCGCCAGCGTAGCCAGGAATTCATTCTTTTTCCGGTCGGCGTCGATCAAGGCTTCTTCTACCTTTTTTTGAAAAGTGAGATCCCGCGCAATTTTCACAAAGCCATGCACATAACTATCGCGCAGCAAAGTCGTTACGCCACTGGCAAAGAAGCGCGTACCATCTTTTTTGAGGTGCCAGCGCTCATTGATAGCGCGACCAGTTTCCAGTGCACGTTCTCTTTCCTGTGCTGGAATGCCACCGGTAACGTCTTCAGGAGTGAAAGTAATATCGATCGATTGTCCGACGGCTTCGGTTTGGGTGTAGCCAAAAACCTGCACTGCGCCGGCATTCCAACGAGTGATGGTGCCGTTCAGATCGGTGGTAAAAATGGCGTAATCCTCTACGCTTTCCAGAATCAAGTGCAGGCGTTCTTCCGACTCGCGTACTGCTTCCTCCGCCTGCTTGCGCTCGGTGATGTCAACAATAAATTCCACACCTTCTCCATTGTTCAGGCGGGTAGCCGCGAAGAGTGCCCACCAGCGGGTACCATCTTTACGGATGTACTCTTTCTCGTAAGGCGTGGTACGTCCAAACTTCATAAACTCGTCTATCGCTTTCACGGAGGCAGGCATCCACTCGTCGGGGGTCATATCGTCCCAGCGCAAGAGTCCTTTTTCCAAATCGGCGCGGTTATAGCCGCTCATGCGCAGGAAAGCGTCATTCGCATAGGTAATCTCTCCATCAACGGTAAAGAAGATCACACCGACCGTTTCAATATCGATTGCCCGTTGCAGGCGGGCTTTGCTTTCACGCAGGGCTATTTCTGCTTCCTTGCGTTCGGTGATATCAAACATCACACCTGCCATTCGGATTGCTACTCCGTCCTTGCTATCAATGACACGTCCGTAGCCGTTCATCCAGCGGATGGTATTATCTTTTAAAACCACTCGAAACGCTGTATCAAAAGCTGCTTGTCCTTCAACAGATTTTTGCAAAATCGACTCGACATTCGCACGATCCTCTGGATGCACATATTTAAAAAACAACGCTGTTGGTACCGGCTCGGGTTGAGGTTCTAATTCAAAAAGTAAGAAGTGTTGTTCGTTCCAATGTACTTGTTGCGTTTGCAAATCCCAATCCCAGGTTGCCAGTCCAGCTGCTTCCAGGGCAATACGCAGCCGCTCCTGGCTTTCGCGCAGCGCTTCCTCGGCTTTCGCGCGTTCCACCGCAGCCCATAAGCGTTCAGCCACTGTTTCGATCAATTCTATTTCACCACTTGTCCAGGTTCGGGCTGTGACTGTTGCTGCCGCCAGCGACCAGATGACGTTTCCCTCTCCTTTGCGAACACTGGCGCAAACAAAAGCCTGCAGGTTCACGGCGTTAAGAGATGCTCGATTTAAATCTGAAAGCCTCTCGTCGCTATTGATGTCGTTGATGACAAGGGTTTCATCCTCGATCTGGCGGACTGTTTCAGGAAAATCAGACATTCGGACTTCACCCACAAGGGAAAAGAGATGCTCCGCCCGTTTTTCCGCTCTCACCACCGCACGGTCTTCAGCGGGATACAACATGAAGGTGTAAGCCCGGTCCAGCCGCAATGCCTCCGCGAGCAGCTGCAAGCCGGTTTCTTCAATCGCCTTAATGTCTGGCTCGCTACGCAACGCGTCGGAGAATTTCAACAAGAATTCCTGCCGTTGATCGCGTTGTTTGCGTTCGGTGATGTCCTGGAAAACAACTGAAATAAGTCGGCTGCCTGGTCCTCCGACACGTGAATACTGTAGCGTGATCCAACGGTCCAAATCGGCTTGATAACCTTCCATACGCACCGGCTCACCGGTCTTGTACACATGGCTCATGTTGTCGAGCCAATGTTGTTCGAGATGCGGAAATAACTCGCTTGCCTTTTTGCCAACAATATTTTTTATTCCGGTGTGTTGCTCGAAGGCGTCATTGGCTTCCCGATAAATGATATCAATTACATCGTTATTTTCATCGGTAATAAGCTCTTGTATAGTAAATCCTTCGTCGATTGATTCAAATATGCTGCGGTATTTTTCTTCGCTTTCGCGCAGCGCTGCCTCGGCGCGGGCACGTTCGGTAATAGCCAAAAAAGTAACCGCCACCCCGTCAATGCGGTCATCCAGGGTGCGGTAAGGCAGCAAGCGGACAATGTAAATATTTCCATCTACGCCATGTATTTCGCGCTCTACGGTTTGCAAGGTTTTCAATACCTTTTGGGCGTCCTCCTGCAATTGTTCATATTCCAGCATGTGCGTGAGGTGCGAAATGGGTCTGCCCACGTCGGAATTCAAAACATTGAACAACTTTTGGGCATCCGGCGTGAAGCGCTTGATATTCAAAGCCCGATCCAGAAAAATCGTGGCAATCTGCGTCGAGTACATCAGGTTTTGCAAATCGGCGTTGGCGTGGCTCACCTCTTCCAGCGTTTCCTTCAGCTCGTTATTGACGGTGGTGAGTTCCTCATTGACCGACTGCATTTCTTCCTTGCTGGTTTCCAGTTCTTCAGTGGCGGAGCGCAGCTCTTCGTTGATGACTTGTAGTTCCTCGTTGGAAGCTTTCAGTTCTTCCAGGGAGGTTTCGTACTGCTCGATGGTGCTGCGCAGGCGTTCCTTGGTGCGTTCCAGTTCTTCTTCGAGGCGGTGTACGACTCCTTCCGAAGAGTGCATTTCCCGCTGGTGGCGTTCCTTGGAGGTTTCCTGTGCTTCTTCCCCAATTGGAAAAGTATATTCTTCAAATAATACCAACAGAAAACCCCGCAGCGGATCCGAATCGGGGGTGTTGACGGTATGAACTGTGATGGTCACAAAGCGTTCCTGTCCTTCCAGTTGTACGCGCACATCCGGCACTTTGGTCATGCGGTTTTCACTCTTCGCGGCAAACAAAGCGCCGCGCAATGCCAGTTGCAGATCAGGATGCAGTACCTTGAGCAAATTATTACTCGGTTCGCCCCCGGCAAAATGCAGGTAACGCCCGGCGTTTTCACTTAGGTGCACAATGTCAAATTCTTCATTCACCAGCACGCTGGGCGGCGCGTACTGCTCCACGAGGCGGTGGTGAAATTCGCCGAAAGAAAAAATCTTTTCCCGATTGATCTGCGGTACTTCTAACTGCGGTTTTACCTGCGAGTTGCCAATCATCGGCAGTTTGAGCGGCAACTGCGGGGCAGTTTCCATTTCATGACAACGGTAAATGCGATGCTTTTTGTCAATGAGGGTAAATAATAAAGGATTGCCCTCGGCGGATTCGCTGGTGCCCAAAAACAAAAAACCGCCTTTGCGCAATGCAAAATGGAACAGTTGCAGCACCTTCTCCTGGGTAGGACGGTTGAGATAGATAAAAACATTGCGGCAGCTAACCAAATCGAGCCGCGAGAAAGGCGGGTCGCGCAGAATATTGTGCGGAGCAAACAAAACCAATTTCCGAATCTCCTTGTGAATGCGGTAGTCCTCGCCCTCTTTGACAAAAAACCGCCGTAGCCGCTCCTCTGATACATCCAGGCTGATGGACTTCATGTAGCGCCCCTGTCGCGCTTCGGCAATGGCGTCTTCGTCCACATCGCTGGCGAAAATCTGAATCTTGGGTGGATTACTGAGCTTCTCGGCATATTCTACCAACAATATCGCAATGGAGTACGCTTCCTCCCCACTGGCGCAGCCGGGCACCCACACACGCACGACGTCCTGCTCGCTTTTGTCTTTAAACAAGGCAGGGATGACTATATCTTCCAAAGCTTCAAAAGCTGCTTTATCGCGGAAGAAATTGGTCACATTGATAAGCAGATTATGGAGTAGCAATTCCACTTCATTCGGGCGCTCCCGCAGCAGATTCAGGTAATCGTGGATATTGTCCAGCTCATGAATTTGTAAGTGCCGGGCAATCCGGCGCAGAATAGTGGGCTGTTTATAACTGGAAAAATCATTGCCTGTGCGAAGGCGCAGAAAGGTGATGATTTCCCGCAGGGCATCCGAGCCTTTGATTTGCGTGACAATAGCTTCATCATCTTCTTCCGTCAGCTGAAACTGCTCGGTCGAATCGCGTACAAAAATGAGTTTCTCCACTATTTGCTCAATGGGCAGCACTACATCCACTAGCCCGGTATTGATTGCGCTGCGCGGCATCATGTCGAAGGCAGCCGTAGCGGGGTCCTGCACCATGGCAAAACCATTGCGCTCTTTGATGTGCTTCATCCCCAGCGTACCATCCGTACCGGTGCCCGACAAAATGATGCATACCGCGCGCCTGCCGTAGGTATCCGCCAGCGTACGGAAAAAATGGTCAATGGAGATCCGCTTGCCTTCGACGCGTTCCGGCTCGCGCAGGCGGATCATGCCGTCCATCATTTCCAGAAATTTACCGGGCGGGATGACGTAAACGTGGTTAGGTTCTACCAGTACCGGCTCCTGCACCTGCTGCACCGGCATCTGCGTTTGGTTTTGCAAAATGGAATCCAGATTACTTTCGTACTGTTCCGATAAGTGCATCACCACCACGTAAGCCATGTTGCTATCCGCCGGAATACTTAAAAAAAGCCGTTGCAAAGCCTGCACTCCCCCTGCCGATGCACCGACGCCGACGAGGAGGAAGGGGTTTTTATCCGCCGATTTGGTTCTGGGTTGATCGGTCCTATCCATCATAATTGGATTCTCGTTTTACTCTTCTACGCTAAAACGAATTGAAAGTTAAAAAGAATTTAAAGAACGGCAAATTATTGTTGGTACAAACAATTATTGGATTTATTTTTTACTGCAAGCGACGGTCGTTGAAACCGATACATGCTACCTCAGTGTCTTGCCGCCACGATTAGGAACTGCCTCCCTCTGCCCAGCAGCCATTGAATAAGCCTAAATAGGCAAAGCGCCGGGTAACAAAACGAGTCATTGGTAATTAGTTACCAGTCGTTGGTAACTAGTTACCAGCCATTGGTAACTAGTTACCAGCCATCGGTAATTAGTTACCAGCCATTGGTAATTGGTTACCAGCCATTGGTAATTAGTTACCAGCCGTTGGTAATTGGTTACCAGCCATTGGTAATTAGTCACCAGCCATTGGTAATTAGTTATCAGTCGTTGGTAATTGGTTACCAGCCATTGGTAATTGGTTACCAGCCATTGGTAGGCTATCACTTATAATCAGCAATAGAAGCAATGTAAATTTTTACCTTTTTTTGGACAAAGCAATCGTATATTTGAAACACCAACCTTAAATTTCCCAATTGTCAAACCTCAAATTGCAAACTTTTGGATTACCTCATTTCCATTGACATCGGCACCTCCAGTACGCGGAGTATTGCATTTTCTACCGCAGGAAAAGTGTTGGCAAGTGAAAGTGTAGCGCTTAGTATTGAAAGCCGTCAGCCTGGCTGGCAGGAGCAAGATGCCGAGCGGATTTTTCAAGCTGTCTTGAAAACCTTG
>JBKBWT010000310.1:0-7457 GCA_046314415.1 Saprospiraceae bacterium | reverse complement strand
AAGATATTTCGATTATAGATTTGGCGCTGCTCATTAAAGACATCATTGCTTATCCCGGTGAGATTACGCACGACCTGAGCAAACCCGACGGCACGCCGCGTAAGTTGATGGATGTGAGTAAGTTAAATGCCGCCGGCTGGAAAGCTAAAGTGGGTTTGGAAGAAGGTATCCGGCGGGTATATGCCAGTTTAGAAAATCAGCCCTGGTTTTGATTTACGCTGGTGGCAAGATGCTGCGTTTTACTTTTCACATCTCATATTTCAAATTTCATATTTGATTTAACTTGTACGTTCGATACTTCAAAAGAATCCTCGACATTGCCATCGCCCTGGTGGCAATTGTCATTTTAGCGCCTTTGTTGTTGGCAATTGCCCTGGCAATTGTAGGCAGCGGCGAACGCGAGGTAGTTTACCGGCAGCAAAGAATTGGCTACCGAAAAAAATATTTTAATATCTGGAAATTTGCCACCATGCACCGCGACAGCCCCAAGATGCAGGGCGGCTACTTTACAACGCGCAATGATCCGCGCGTGACGCGCATCGGGCGTTGGCTGCGCCGAACCAAACTCAATGAATTGCCCCAATTCATCAATGTACTCAACGGCACGATGAGCCTGGTGGGACCGCGCCCGCTGGTAGATGAGACTTTTAATGCGTATTCGGATGAAGAACAGGCTATTATTAGCCGTTTAAAGCCCGGTATTACCGGTATTGGTTCGCTCGTTTTCCGCGATGAAGAAAAATGGTTATCCGCCACCGCCGTAAATCCGAAAGTATTTTACTTCCAACACATTGCTCCCTACAAAGCAGCGCTGGAAATCTGGTACGCTGCGCACTGCACGTTTTCTACCGATCTGTTGCTGCTTTTCCTCACCGTTTGGACCATTCCCTTTCCGCACAGCCATTTACATTATCGTATTTTCAAAGATTTGCCGACGCGACCGGCGGTTTTGGAAAGTTGAGTGTGATATATTTCATTAATTGTGGCACATTTCAAAAATGTGCTACAATTATCGAAGTACTTTTGATCAACGGAACGTTAATCCTGAGAGCATGTTTAAAAATATAAAAACTAACCACTGAGAACACAAAGAACACTAAGCATTTTTAGGCAGTAGCACGACACGGCGTGTTTGACAGGATTAAACCAGCCTAACAAATCTAAGTGTACTAAGTGAGCTAAGTGGTAAAATTTAAACAAGCTCTGAATAGGCGTTTTCATTACCCTAAAGCACAAATTAAAAATACATCATGTTTTTACTAAATATTGATCATTTTATTACAAAATACATTACGGAGCGCCCGGAAAGTTTATTTAAAACCGATCTGGAACTTAATCATGCTTTGCTGCAAAGCCGCATTGACGGGCGTTCGGTGCTGGTGATCGGCGGAGCGGGTACGATCGGCGCCTCCTTTGTCAAAGCCTTATTACATTTTAATCCAGCGCGTTTATACGTGGTGGACATCAATGAAAACGGGCTGACCGAGCTGACACGTGACCTGCGGAGTTCCCTGGGATTACATATTCCAACAGATTATAAAACGTATCCCATTAATTTTGGCGATGCCGTTTTTGAAAAATTATTACAGCAGGAAGGTCCATTTGATATTGTGGCTAATTTTGCCGCGCATAAGCATGTACGTAGTGAGAAAGATCACTATTCCATTGAAGCGATGCTGGAGAATAATGTGCTTAAGAACAAGCGATTATTGGAATTGTTAAGACATTATCCACCGCAGCATTTCTTTTGTGTTTCGACGGATAAAGCCGCCAATCCGGTGAATGTGATGGGCGCAAGTAAAAAATTGATGGAAGAGTTGCTGCTGGTGTACGCCCAGCGAATGCCGATCAGCACTGCCCGCTTCGCCAATGTCGCTTTTTCCAATGGCAGTCTGCCGGATGGATTTTTACAAAGATTGCAAAAAAGGCAGCCCCTGTCGGCACCTACCGATGTGCAACGGTATTTTGTTTCGCCGCAGGAATCGGGCGAACTCTGCCTGCTGGCTTGTGTGCTGGGCGAGCCGGGCGATATTTTTTTTCCAAAACTGGCGGAAACGCAGGTGAAAACCTTTTCCGACATCGGTACAGCTTTGTTGCAGGAATTAGGCTACGAGCCGGATTTTTGCAGCTCGGAGCAGGAAGCCCGGGAGAAAGCGGCACGGCTGGCTACGGAGCTATCCACTGCCAGACCAAGGTATCCAGTGTATTATTTTGCATCGGATACTTCGGGTGAAAAGCCGTTTGAAGAATTTTATACCGATACGGAAGTGGTTGATTGGCAACGCTTTAGTGCGCTGGGGGTGATTAAAGCCAAACCGGCTTATACTTTTGATGAATTGGAAGTTATTTTTAATAATATACAAAAAATATTTAAATATGAATCTGTTGATAAACAAACGATTGTTCAATTGCTATCCGAAGTAATGCCCAATTTTCAGCATATGGAAACCGGTAAAAATTTAGACCAGAAAATGTAATAAAACGCGAATTGCGGGCGGTTCAGAACGTAGAGCGATTGTTGAATCTGCATTCATCTTGTATTTCTTTACAAAAAACACCTAATTTCATCATCCGATCCTATATTTTCAACGTACTAACCAAAGAAACCAGATCGTTTTACAAAAAATTGAAATTCAATGAAATGGATAGCAGCTACCCTATTGCTATGTTGTTGGATGGTTGGCTATAGCCAAAATTCCACGGAACTGAAGCGTCGGGCGAAGGAGTTTATTGCTGCCGGTCGCTATGAGGATGCCATTGCTACCTTAAATAATTCGCGCGAATTAAGCCGGAGTGATGCGGAAGGTCGGTTTCTGCTCGCGGTATGTTATTTTCAGGTCAATCAAATCAATGAATCGCTTAATATTTTAAAAACACTCACCGAAACTGAAAAAACGCCGTACCCGGAATGTTGGTTTTATTTGGGTAAGATTTATCATGCCCGGCACCAGTTTTTGGAAGCGGCATTGAATTATAAAATGTATTTACGCTATACCAGTGGCGACGAGAATATCCGGCGCGTTGTAGCAGATATGATTCGCCGTTGCTCCAACGGGCAGCAATTGCAATACCAGGCAGCTAAAGCTTTTGTAGAAAACCTGGGTGCCCCGGTCAACTCCAAATACGATGAATTTGCGCCGGTTTTGAGTCCGAATTACGAAGATCGCCTTTACTTTTCCGCTATTCGTGAGGGTAATGCCGGAGGTAAGCGCAACAAACAGGGGAAACCCGACGAGCGCGGTGGCGCTTATTTCAGTGATATGTTTGTTTGCAGCAATAAAGATGGGGTATGGTCCAATCTACAGCCAATGCCTTATCAACTGAATAGCCCGCGCCATGAGGTTTTGCTGGATTTTAATAAAGATGGCACTGCGCTTATTTATCTGAAAGGCTTGGATGTAAAGAACGGCGAAATCATTGTGGATACTTTCCGTCAGCTGGAACAACGATTGGTGAGCTCTGACCCGCTGCTGGCGCCGGTACGCCCCGACCTTGGCGATGAAACGCCTTGTTTTTATAATGATACACTCATTGTTTTTGCGAGCAATCGCGCCGGTGGCTATGGTGGTTTAGACCTTTACAAAACCGTATTGCGTAATGGCAGATGGACCAATCCTGAAAACCTGGGGGCAGATATTAATACTGCTTATGATGAAACCACGCCCTATTTGAGTCGCGACGGCCGGACTTTGTACTTCAGCTCGAGCTACCCGGAGCGAAGCATTGGCGGACTCGATGTTTTTAAAGCCGTTTTTATTCCGGAAATAAATCGCTGGACCGAACCGAAAAATCTCGGTTTACCAATTAATTCCGCTGGAGATGACGAATATTTTAGACTGGCAAATGATGGTTTCACCGGCTTTTTTACCTCCAATCGCAAGGATGGTATCGGAATGAGAGATTTATATATTGCTTATTTTAATGATTATTTAGCCGAACAGGATTTGCCGGCAATTGATTTGGCAGAAGTGCCGCCCTCAAAAGTTGGAACGAAAACAACAACAGCTCCCAATCAGCCAACCGATGCAAGTGTGATTCCTGATCGGAATAAAGTAAAGCCAACTTCGGTTGCCGAGCAAAATGCTATTTATTTTAATAGTACAAATGATGTTTTAACTGCTGGTAATCAGCGTATTTTGGATGAATTTGGCGTGGAACTTGTCGGCGACGCTGAACGAAAACTGGTGCTTACCGCTTACGCCATGTCCGCGCCAACCTTGTCGGGCGGGCTGTTTAATGCGATTACCTATGCCGAGAAAGTGGCGCAGTATCTGGTAGAAAAAGGCATCGCGCCTGAGGCAATTTTTATGCGGGCAGCCGTACCAGTGGGCGACGCTGCCAGTAACTACGGGAAATTTGCAATGCTGTTGGAAACCAATGAAACCAAGGACTTTCAACCTAAAGGTGAGGTAAAACCTGGTTATGACCCTATGCTCCATGAGGGGCTGCATTATAAAGTGCAAATTGTGTCCACCAAAAATGAATATAAAGGGGACTTGCTCAAGCAATTCCCGCATCCGATGATAGAAAAAACGCTTACGTTTGAATATTTTCGCTACACGGTGGGTGCCGTGAAAACTTTTGCGGAAGCCCAGCGCTTGCGGCAAGCCGTTATTGCCAAAGGCATTTCGAGCGCGTTCATCGTACCTTACATCAATGGAATTCGGGCGGATAATGGCCAAGTGAAACAATATCAACATATTTATCCCGATTTGAGTAATTTTCTGAAGAAATGAGTTGAATTGGAGTGTGCCACACTTATTCGGAGTAAAGAGGATTTTAATATTGATTTCCTATATTTATTTTTAATCTATTATTATAAGCTAATTACACATTGACAATCCATTCAATTATATAAAATTCGCCTTATGAAAAAATATTCAATCATACTCCTATGTTTATTGCTTGCACTTGTAATGATGCGTTGTGGCAATATCAATCCGCCTTCCCGCAATCCGGATATGCCCGAAAGCCGGGCAACACCTGATTCTAACGGGTTTGTTTCCAGTCTGCCCCTCGATCGCATCAAGTTGCCGCAAGGATTTAAAATTACTACCTATGCCGAAAATGTAGCAAATGCCCGCTCGCTGGATTTATCGCCAAACGGTACGCTTTTTGTCGGTACCCGCGACGAAGGCAATGTTTACGCGCTGCGCGATACCAATGGCGACCTGCGTGCCGACCAGAAATTTGTGCTGGCAACGGGTTTGAATATGCCCAATGGCGTGGCTTTCCGGGATGGTAGTTTGTACGTGGCAGAAGTTAGTCGCATTATACGTTTTGATAATATTGAAGCCAATCTGGCGAATCCGCCTAAGCCGGTTGTGGTGTATGATAAATATCCGACCGAAACGCATCATGGCTGGAAGTTTATTGACTTTGGTCCGGACGGGAAATTATATGTCCCGGTCGGCGCACCTTGTAACATTTGCAAATCAGAAAAGGAGGTGTATGCCTCTATCACCCGCATCAATCCCGATGGTACGGGCATGGAAGTCGTGCAGCATGGCATTCGCAATACGGTGGGCTTTACCTGGCATCCCGACACTAAAGAATTATGGTTTACAGATAATGGAAGGGATATGATGGGCGATGATAAACCTGGTTGTGAATTGAACCGTGCTACAGAAGACGATATGCACTTTGGTTATCCTTTCTGCCACCAGGGGAACCTGGCTGACCCGGAATACGGCAAGCAGCGCAAATGCACAGAATTTACGGCTCCGGTGCAGGTGCTCGGACCACACGTGGCGCCACTGGGTTTGGAATTTTACACAGGTAATCAGTTTCCCGGTGAGTATAAAAATCAAATTTTAATTGCTGAACACGGTTCCTGGAATCGCAGTAAAAAGATTGGCTATCGGGTAATGCTGGTTACGTTGGATGCCAATCAGAACGCCACGAGTTACAAGCCTTTTGCCGAGGGCTGGCTGATGGAAGACAAAGACGATGCCTGGGGACGCCCGGTTGATCTGGAGTTATTGCCGGATGGCTCCATACTGGTATCCGATGATTATGCCAATGCGATTTATCGGATTTATTATGCAGGATAGTAAATAGAAGTGAATAATTGAGTGATAGGGTATTGGAAAATGTAATAATTTGCCTAAATTATTACATTTTCCAACATTCCAACATTCCAACATTCCAACATTCCAATACTTATCAACTTAAACCGTTGCTTTTTCGAGCACAGCTTCTAATAGGTCCGCCTGCGTATTTTGAGTTTTATCCTTGTTGTACCAACTTTGCGCCAGCGTTTTCCATTCATCCATGCGTTGTTTGCGCAATTCAGGGTCTTGTATTTGTTTAATCTCCTGAAGCTGAGGCATTAAAATATCTTGTAAAACTTGTGGGCGTGGTCCCCAGGTGGCAAACACTTCCAGCGTATCCGGATTGATGGCAATCAATTTTGGAATGGAGCGCGTCCCATTGGTCAAAAATGCATCCATAACCGCAGGGTTTTCATCCCTTAAAATAAAACGCAATATGATATTGGGATTTGCTTCCGCCAACTTATTCATCACCGGCACCACCTGTGCTGCATCACCACACCAGGCTTCGGTGAGCACCAGCCAGATTTGCGGTTCCGTGATATCCGCCAATTTCTCCAACGTATCCGCGGTTAGCACAGTGGTTTTATCCAGTCGATTCATGCGCGTTACATTGAGTTTTGTATAATGTAATAACGCTTCGCTTTGATTCAAACCCGTTGTTTTATTTTGTGCCAGCAATTCATCCGTTAATTGACGATACGCCGTGTAGGTCATTGCGCTATCCAGAATCGCTTGTGGTATGGTATTCATATAATTGATTTTAATATCAAAAATAACTGGAGCGGGGTAAAAGTTGTGTGATAAATGACACGCAGCGGACACTTGGGCGCGATAAGTGAATTAAAGCATTGAAAAACAAGGGGATACAATAGAATGATCTTTGTCACTATGCGGATGATTTATCGCAATGCCCTTGCCAGCCGACGTAAATTCTCCTGATTTTCAGCTAAATGAATGGCTTCCAGCACATTTTCGCGTTCGCCTTTGGTAAGATGGAAAGAAATAGCGGCGCGAACTTTAGCATCCTTTCCCGGTCGGTAAATAAAACGAATGAATTCAAATTTGCCTTTACCCAGCATTTCATACGTCAATGCAATCGCATTATCATGTTCAAATTCTTGCAGCACAATCAACTGACCGGCAATACCTAATGGATTTAATAAAGAACTAATGAGTCCCTGCGTATTGCTGGGATAGGTCTCTTCAATTTTTTCCGAACTCGAAATCTGCATCATTACTACGCCGCTGGTATTTTCTAAAATCCAGTCTTTAAATACATGGATAAACCGCACGGCGGAGATGGTGCCATAATTGTCCCGAAAACCGGCATCGAGCACTTCCACGCCCGGCTGACTGGGCAGATGTACATTGGGCAATACATAAGGGTAAGTGGCATTCATA
>JBKBWT010000309.1:0-7463 GCA_046314415.1 Saprospiraceae bacterium | reverse complement strand
CAACCTGATTGGCGTGCGTGTCGAAGCCGCCGATGCTCAGGATGTACACTTTGGTTTGCAAGCCGCCGGAAATGAGTAACGCCGTGTTTTTCAATTGTTTAGCCAGGCGATTTTGTTCATTGTACTCCACGCGGTTGGTGCCGCGCAGTGCCGCTGCGGTAATTTCATCAGAATAATCGTTGGTTTGCTCAATGGCAAGGCGCAAAAATTTCAACTCATCCCCATACGGCGTATCCGGCAAGGCATTTTCATCTTCTTCAAATAGTGGAAAAATATTGAATGGGTCTTCCAAAGTCATGCTGTAATTCGCAACTAATCCCTGGCAAGTTTCTGACACAATGCTACCCATGGTAATGGCAAAAGGGTGCGGATGTTCGGCATTTGGATAGGGGTCGGGATAATCAGGATACAAGGTATCGAGATAGCGCCCCATCCAGCCGGTGTTGACGACTTCACGAGCATTAGAACCCGATGTCCAAATATCAATCGAGCGAAAATGCGAGCGATTCTGATCAGGATAACCCACGGATTGGATAAAACCGGCACGCCCTTCTAAATACAGTACTTCCAGACTTTTCATGCCAGGATGCAAGCCTACTGTATCCGTCAAAGGAATGACTTCGCCTTCGGGCACCATGATGTTGCGCCGCACCGCTGCCAAGCCATCGTATTGGTCGCGCGGGATAACCATGTTCAAGCCATCATTGCCACCATTTAATTGGATCAAGACCAAAATGCGGTCATTGTCAGGATTGATAAAATTGAAAATCGAGGATTGTTGTAGGGTGGAGAGCTGCATCCCATTCAGAAACATTGGAACGCTCGCCGCCACGCCGGTATTTTTTATAAAGGTTCTTCTTTGCATTTGAAGTTGTTTATGTGTTCCTGTGTTCGGGTGTTCAAGTGTTTTTTGGATGGACACAGGAGCAAATTGGTAAAATTGAATTTAGCTCAAGAAAAATTCCGGTAAATTCAGCATTACGCGCAGCAGTTGCCGCAGCTTGTCATCAATGAGCATTGCCTGTTGCATGTCGGTGGGATTTGCTTCATAATTGGTATATTCCACGCCCCACACATGATCAGGTAAACCCGGTAATAAAATTTCCTTGAGTAATTGCAATTGATGGTCGGTCAAGGGTCTCGGACATAAAATTTTAGCAAAATCTGCTACCACTTTATTCGGATCGTACGGATCATCCAATGTTTTAATAAAATCCAACACATTGATTTCCAAGCGAACATCTTCGCCAGACAAACCTTCTAGGATTAACGTATTGGTAAAATTCATCCGCATCGGCAGGGTAGAAGCATTGATCCACAAGCGGTAATATGCCGGTGCCTGATAATAGACTTTCCAACCCGCTACTTCCGGCGGACTGAAATACTCCATTTGCATAAAAGAAGCCCGGCGGAACAGGCGATACCAGATTTCGTAGCGCCCTTTTAAATCCTCCGGATATTGGGCTACGCCAAAGGTTTTGACGCTGGATATAACATGGTCAATCGGATTTTTAATCAGCGGACCTACACTCAGGATATTGAAAAAATGTTCGCTTTTGAGAAAGGCTTCCAGTACCGGTTTTATTTCAAAATCATTGCTAATGAGTAACTGTGCCATCGGTTCTATTACATTTTGCTCCGTGGCATTATCAATTTTATAATAAATAAACCAGCGATATAATTTCCGGCAGATGTAACGCGCTGCTTCCGGATGCTGAAAAACAATATCCACCACCTGTTTGTACTCATCTTCGCCCCCGTCATTGATTACCGCATTATTAAAACGAGCCGACAATTGTTTAGACGTGGTATCATGTCGCTCCGGGTCGTAATAGACTTCAATCGCCTCTTCAGGATTGGTGCTCTCAAAACCCCGGTCGCGCCAGCCTGTGAGTGCCCGCGCTATTTCCACAACATCTTGTTCGGTAAAAGTCGTGTAGTCGCCAGGACCCACCTGTTCTCCCTTGCCCACCGTATGCAATTCCAGTAATTCGCGTGCATAATTTTCATTGGGCGCATACTTGGAATTTTGATTGCCATTCAACATGCGCAGCATCGCCGGATCAATAGTGATTGCTTTTACCAGATCGCGGAAATTGCCCCAGGCATAGGCGCGCAGCAGTTGAATGTGGCGATACAAATACTTCGGGTCGTGCACGTCATGAATGGCGAAATGATTGTGCCAAAATAGGGTCATTTTTTCCCGAATAGATACGCCTTCATCGAGCATTAAGCCAAACGTCCAGGCCCGCAGGCTGTAATGACGATACTCAAACAACTCAAATTTATCCTCATCAGATACGCCCTCCTGATAAGGTGCATCAATCCAGGTTTCGCCCACCGGCACATAGGGATCCTCCTCAAAATGAGCATTCACCGGAGGCTCCGGCAGCGGTAAATCCTGAAACAATTCCGCTATAGTCGCATCCATTCCCTTTTCTACTGCGGCTTTAATCTGGGCATGCGTGGGTGCAAACATGGCACGGCGCAGCAAGTGTGCAGCCTGCTCATACGTCCATTCCCCCGTATAGGGTTCGAGGGAAGCATTGCCATTGGGCGGCGCGAAGAATGGTTGTACGGAAGATGGGCTGGCTTTCCTGCCTAACAACGTGGCAAGGGTAGCTCTTCTGTCCATAGACACAAGGTTTAATCGGTTTTGGAAATAAGTAATTTTGAAGCTGATAGGCGCTAGACTTTAGATACGTTTATACTCAAGATATAATAAGGTGTAGATTAGCAACAATGGAAATCTATTGTCTAATGCCTGATCTTTAGTAATGTCGAACCAATAAGTTTTCTCAGAATGTAATGTAGAAGCGCATTGAGACGCTTGGGGGTAGGGTAGTGTGTCAGATTATTACAATACAAGAACGCATTTCTACTTTGTTAAGTATGAAATCTTTCCCGAATCCTGTTAAAAATTTTATCTTGTGGCGCATTTTTGCCATGCCGCACGAAGCGTTGATTTGTATTTAGCGAAAAATCAACCCAAAGTTTGTCACAAATGCGGCTAGGACGTATCATGATATTCATAAAATCAACCGAATGCAATTCGGTGCTGCTATATGATGAAAAATTCGATTCAAGCTTGCATTTTTGATTTGGATGGGGTTATTGTGGACACGGCTAAGTACCATTTTCTGGCATGGCGTCGCCTGGCGAATGAGTTGGGGTTTGACTTTACGGAAAAGGAAAATGAAAAGCTCAAAGGCGTGAGCCGCATGGGGTCGCTGGAGTTGATTCTGGAATGGGGCGGCATCCAATTGGATGAAGCCACTAAACTTGAGCTAGCTGACCGCAAGAATACCTGGTATGTTGAGTTTCTGCAAGATATGAGCGAAGCCGATATTCTGGAAGGGGTCTTACCTTTTTTAGCAGATTTGAGAAAACATAATATCCGTTGCGGCTTGGGTTCAGCCAGTAAAAATGCGATTACTGTAGTGGAAAAAATCGGGCTGCTCGCTGAATTCGAAGTCATCATTGATGGGTATAAAGCAACCAAAAGCAAACCCGATCCGCAGGTTTTTGCGATGGGGGCAGATGCCATGGGCATTCCACATGCGCAATGTATCGTCTTTGAAGATGCGGAGAGTGGCGTACAAGCCGCTTTAAACGGTGGTTTTTATGCAGTGGGTATTGGCAGCCCGGAAAATTTGGGACACGCGCACCTGGTAATTCCCAATTTTATAGGACAAAACTTTACTTCTATTGTACAACAATTGGAAAAATTGGAAGTACGATAAATCGTTCAATTATCTTTTGGATTTCAAACCCTGACACTTTAACACCAAAACACTTTAACACCTTATGAAAAATTATCTCAAACACGACGAGTGGAATATTATCGAAGAAGGTTTTCACGAAGCATATAACCGCATCAGCGAAAGCGTATTCAGCATTGGCAACGGGCGCATGGGGCAGCGCGCCAATTTTGAAGAACAATTCAGCGGCGAAACCTTGCCTGGCAGCTACGTAGCCGGTGTTTATTATCCGGACAAAACCCGTGTGGGTTGGTGGAAAATCGGTTATCCGGAATACTTTGCCAAAGTGCTCAACGCTGCCAATTGGATTGGCATCAATGTGCAATTTGACGGGGAGGCACTCGACCTCGCCAAGTGCGAAGTGGAAGAATTCCGCCGGGTGTTGAACATGAAAGAAGGCTATTTGGAACGCAGTTTTGTAGCGCTGATGCACAGCGGCAAGCGCGTGAAGATAGAAGCCAAGCGTTTTTGCAGCATCGTGGACGACGAAGTAGGCGCGATTCGCTACTGTATTACCCCGCTCAATTTTTCCGGCACGCTTACGCTCACGCCTTACGTGGATGCCGATGTGGTCAACCAGGATTCCAATTATGGTGAAAAATTCTGGGTGGAGGTAGAAACCCAAGCCAAGCGTCGCTCTGCTTACGTGACGGCGGAGACTAAGAAAACTGCCTTCCAGGTTTGCACCGGCATGAAATTTAATATCTTTCAGAATGGGGAGGAAATTGACTTTGACTCATTCAAAACACAAAAGGAAAAATACGCCGGCTGCACGGTTGATTTGAAATGCGAGGAAGGCGAACAAACCATCATTTATAAATATGCTGCCAACGTCTCTTCTTTGAATTATGCCAAGGAAGAGTTAATGGAAGCTTGCAAGCGCGCAGTAAAAAATGCCTATAAAAAAGGCTTTGACCAATTGCTGGCAGAACAACAACAAGCCTGGGGACGCAAATGGGAGGAAGCCGACATTATCATTGATGGCGACGTGGCGGCACAGCAGGCGATTCGTTTCAATATTTTCCAATTGTATCAAACGTACACCGGTGAGGACGAACGCTTAAACATCGGTCCCAAAGGTTTCACCGGCGAGAAATACGGCGGCAGTACTTATTGGGATACGGAGGCGTATTGCTTCCCATTTTATATGGCAACCGCCGATGAACATGTGGCTCGTAACTTATTGGTGTATCGCTACAAACATTTGCAAAAAGCCATTGAAAACGCAGAGAAATTGGGCTTTACCGATGGAGCGGCGCTCTACCCGATGGTGACCATGAACGGCGAAGAAAGCCATAACGAATGGGAAATCACTTTCGAGGAAATTCACCGCAACGGCGCTATCGCGTTTGCCATTTACGATTATGTGCGTTACACCGGCGATAAAAGTTATTTAGCCGAGTATGGCTTGGAAGTACTGATTGGCATTGCGCGCTTTTGGGCGCAGCGTGTACATTGGTCGGAGCCTAAGCAATTGTACGTCATGCATGGCGTAACGGGTCCGAACGAGTACGAAAATAACGTCAACAACAACTGGTACACCAACTACCTTGCGGTCTGGTGTTTGAAATATGCCTCAGAAGTTATTGATTATGTGCGAGATACCACACCCGATGCCTTCAAAGAATTGGCAGATCGCATCAAATTTTACGAGCATACCGAAACCAACAAGTGGAAAGACATTATTCAAAAAATGTACTTCCCGTATGACGAGAAGCTTGGCATTTTCTTACAACAGGAGGGCTATTTGGACAAAGAACTGCTTACGGTGAGCGACTTGCGTCCTGAAGATCGTCCCTTAAATCAGAACTGGTCCTGGGATCGCATTTTGCGCTCCTGCTTCATCAAGCAGGCGGATGTGCTGCAAGGCATCTATTTATTTGAAGATCATTTTGATACAGACACCATTCGGCGCAATTTCGACTTTTACGAGCCACGCACCGTCCACGAGTCTTCGCTATCGCCTTGCGTTCACGTGATTCTGGCTGCAAAGTTAGGATTGGAAGACAAAGCGTACGAAATGTACCTGCGTACTTCGCGGCTTGACTTGGACGATTACAACAATGATACGGAAGACGGTTGCCACATTACCAGTATGGCGGGCACCTGGATGGCAGTGATTAAAGGCTTCGGGGGCATGCGCGTGTACGACGACACCCTGCATTTTAGTCCTTTTATTCCGAAGAAATGGCAATCCTACGCGTTCAAAATCCGTTTCCGCAACAGCATTTTGCAGGTGCAGGTGGCGCAAAACAAAACGCAGATTCTGAATCTATCCGACAAGCCGGTATCCATTAAAGTGTACGACCGTCCTTATCAACTGGAAGCTGACGGACATTTGCTGGTGTCGTAGCGTGTATTTCAAAATAGCGAAGTAAATAAAGCTCATAATTATAAGTCGCAATTATTAATCAACCATTAACAAATTGCCATGAAAAGAGGGTATGTTTTTTTGCTGTTAATGCTTTCTTTTATTGCTTGTAAGCAGGATGGTTCGGAGACTGCCAACGGAAGCAAGCGGGTTTCCGGCTCAGCGGGTATTCCGGTCATAGCACCCGATACCCCCATGTCCAAGATTTTGCAATCTAATATCTGGATGATCGAATACTATATCAGTTCGACCGACTTTGAAAACGGGAAGAAGAATCGCGGACGCTGGTTTATTTTCAAACCCGACGGCACGTTCCAGAGCGGCTACTGGGAAAAGAAAACCGGTAGTGGTTCGTGGTACCTCACGGAAGGCGGCAAGTATCCAGTCTTGATGGTCGATTCTTTCAATGATGCCGAGGACGCCGCGTGGGAAGTACAGGGGCTGCCCGACAACCCCACCGAGATGTCGTGGGTAGGCGCAAAGGATTATCCGAATTATGCCGATATGGTAAAGATGTTTAACATGCTGACGCCGCCAACTAAAGCGCAGTTTGGCGAAAAATAAATAAAGTAATACCCGGAGCTTGTTTAAATTTCACCACTGAGCCCACTGAGTACACTTAGATTAGTTGGGTTGGTTTAATCCGGTCAAACCTACAGCGGCGTGCAACTTGCTGCAAATGCTTTGTGTGCTGCGTGTTCTTAGTGGTTAGAATAAAATCCTTTTATAATTTTAAACATACGCTCAGACTAGCCTGTAAGATTGCTACCAACCTTACAGGCTTTTTTATGCGCGGAAGTTTTTAGTAAAAACCAGCCTTTTTGCAGCGCAAACTGACCTTAACTTTTCTCCACCTGCCTTTTTGCAAAAATCACTGAACTTTTATATTACTCAATCCTTGAACTTTTAAGTTTATGATACAAGTGGAAAATAAATACTCACTATGCTAATCCCTTGATAAACAATCATACTATTTTTAATTGATAATGGCAGATTGACTCTTGCTAAACGATTGAATTTTTAAGTGTTGGATAGTTTCATATTTACGCTTTCTCATTTCAAATTTGGTATAAGATTGTTTAAAATATACTTCTCAACTTTAATAAAGCATGTAATAAGATAGCATAAACACCTTCCTTTTATTCAGCCAGTGATTTTTAAATGCTAAATGGTCTATGGTGTATTGATTAGAATAACCGTCATTCGTACAGCTATTCCCTGGGCAAGATTTATGATAAAATCCGAGTGTAAAGGCACTTGAGCGGTGTGTAAGAAGTGGTTTAAATTTCACCACTAAGCCCACTAAGCCCACTTAGATTTTTTAGGTTGGT
>JBKBWT010000308.1:7180-7488 GCA_046314415.1 Saprospiraceae bacterium | reverse complement strand
GGCTTACTATTCTTTTATTACTCCTTCCCATCTGGATTTTCCCGCATTTTCTGACCCGCGATGGTCCTAATCATTTGTACAATGCCAAAGTGTGGTGGGACATGATGCAGCGCGAGCATTATGAGTTTTACCGGCGGTACATGTATTTGAATGAGCACCTGGAGCCCAATTATTTCGGGCATTTTGTCATGGGATTACTCTCACGGGTGCTGTCGCCGTTTATAGCTGAAAAAATTTTATTAAGCGGATTTGTAATATTATTTCCACTGAGTTTTCGCTTTGTCATTCGCCAAATTCGCCCGGAAAAC
>JBKBWT010000308.1:0-7170 GCA_046314415.1 Saprospiraceae bacterium | reverse complement strand
TTGGCATTGCTGGCCTTGCCGTTCGTATATAATCATGTTTTCCAAATGGGCTTTTACAATTTTTCTTTCAGCCTGGTATTTGGATTTTTCTTAATAGGTTATTGGCTCAAGTGGCAGGAAGATTTCACGGACGTGCGCAAATTCTGGTTTGCTCTGCTCGGTTTACTCTGCGTTTTTTCGCATCCGGTCGGGCTATTGGTATCGCTGTCGGCTATTGGCTTGCTGTTTTTAGCGCATAATGTAACCGATTACAAACAATTCTGGCAGCGAGTCTTAGACGTATTATTACCTTTATTGCCTACCATCATGGTTATGCTGGGCTTTTTTTACTGGAAAAACGGCGCTACCTCCGGCGGTAAAGAACCATTTAGTGATTTACTAAATAACTTCCTGGATTTAACGGCGCTGGTGGCACTCAATCACGCCGAACGCCCTGTTGCTCAGGCAGTTGCTATCTTTTTTGCCTTGTTATTAATAATAGGTATTATACAGCGGATTCGCCATTTTTCTTTACAAAAAAAGGATGTGTTCTTCATCATATTTTTATTTTGGTTAATATTATATCTCAATTTACCGGGAGCGGTGGCAGGCGGCGGCATTACCGGCATACGCATTCAATTTATTCCTTATTTATTGCTTATATTTTGGTTGGCGAACTTAGATTGGCAACGCTTTCTTCAGTGGTTTATTGGTGGCGTCGGTATTGCGAGTGCCCTTATTTTACTGGGAATACGCTTGCCAACCTATCAAAAGTTATCGCTGGCGATTGCGGAAATTCGCACGGCTGCGCCTTACATCGAAAATGAAAAAACGGTGCTCAATCTGACGTACGCATTCAATGGTAAAAACCCGGACGGCAGCATGATTGCCGATGCCAATTATTTATTCCTGCACGCGGCAGATTATGTGGCAGTGGATCGTTATGTAATAATGATGCCCAATTATGAAGGGGGCACTTATAATTTTCCCTTAATCTGGCGCTGGCAATACGAGCCGTTTGCGCAAATAGGCAACCTGGAAGGCATTCCACCACAGGCAAATTTCCTGGATTTTACGCAACGCACTGGCGGTCAGATAGATTATGTATTAACTTCCTGGCTAGATGACCAATGGAAAGATCATCCAAATACGCAGCATGTTTTACAACAACTGGAGCAGGGTTATGAATTAATATTTACTTCACCCCAAGGAATTGTAAAATTATACCGCCGAAAAATATAAGAGAAATATTATATTATTATAATACGCTATCCCAATTTGTAATACTTTCGCAACAGATGAACTGGCGGTTAATAATTATTTATTTTTTGAAACGCCCCGCGACAATCAATTCTTTACTACCGGCGGTATAGGCATAAAAACCTTCACCCGATTTCACCCCCAATTTTCCGGCGGTTACCATATTGACCAGCAAAGGACAAGGCGCATATTTTGGGTTGCCAAAACCATGATATAATACATTTAAAATAGATAAACACACGTCCAAGCCAATAAAATCAGCCAGTTGGAGTGGTCCCATCGGGTGTGCCATGCCTAGTTTCATCACCGTATCAATTTCCTCGACACCGGCTACACCTTCGTATAATGCATAAATGGCTTCATTAATCATCGGCATTAAAATACGATTGGAAATAAAACCGGGATAATCATTTACTTCTACCGGAATTTTATTTAGTTGTTTTGCTAAATCAAAAATAGTTTTGGTCACTGCGTCGGTGGTAGAATAGCCACGAATCACTTCCACCAGTTTCATCACCGGTACCGGATTCATAAAGTGCATCCCGATCACTTGCTCCGGACGGCGCGTCACCGCAGCAATTTTAGTAATAGAAATTGAAGAAGTATTACTGGCAAGGATGGCATTAGCGGGCGCGTGTGTATCCAATTGTTTAAAAATATCCAATTTTAAGGTAATATTCTCCGTGGCTGCTTCTACTACCAATTCGGCAGATTGCACCCCTTCGCTTATATTAGTATAAGTAGCAATATTATTTAAAGTATTTGTTTTATCGGTTTCCGTAATAATTTCTTTTTTGATCATGCGGTCGAGATTGCCACTGATCGTTTGTACGGCACGCGTTAACGCATCAGGCGACACATCCACCAGCGCAACCAGGAAGCCGTGCATAGCAAAAACGTGCGCAATACCGTTGCCCATTGTACCGGCACCGATTACTGTAATATTTTTCATATATTGGTTAGGTTTATTGAACGATTAACGGCGGCGAAAATAATAAAAAAGGCAGACACCATGAGGTATCTGCCTTCCTGCAATTTATAAAATTGAAACAGAGGATTAGTTGAAGTAAGACTTATCTACCTTACCGCCACCTTGTACCGTTTCCAAACGCTTTTTGAATTCGTTGGAGGTATTCAGGTCATCTTTTTTCGCATAGATTTCTTTCAAAGCGATCAGGGTATTCAGGTCATTCGGATTGATTTTCTCCGCCCGCTGGAAATACGGCAGTGCCTGGTCGAATTGATCAAAAATTTCTTTGCGCTTTGCCTCATATTTCTTGATGCCTTCTTTTGAATAATCCTCGGATAGTTTATTCAGATCTTTGGTCATCACCGCGGCACGGTTGTAGTACAACGCACCAACGCTATAGATGGCATCAAAGTTACTCGGGTCTTTTTGCAACGCCTTTTCGAAGTACTCTTTGGCTTTATTAAAGTACTCATTCGACTTGTCTAAATTACCGGCTTCAAATTCGCGCTGATACAAATTATCATATACACTACCCATGGTGGTGTAAAGTGTGACGTTATCCGGCTCCTTGGAAATAGCCGTTTCGAGTTTTCCGATTAGCACATCAAGTTTATTGGTGCGCAGGTGGTGGTTAATATCTGCAAAAAGCAAGGATACATCATCCGGATATTTCGTTCTACCCGTTTCCAGGTAAGCGTAGGCTTGTTCAGGATTGGTTTCTTTAGAAGCAATTTCATACATGGCTTCGTAAATAGCCGGCTTATCGTACTTGATATCATACAATTTCTGGAAGAAAGGCTTGGCATCAGCAGCTTTGCTAGAGTTTAAAGCCGCTAAACCAGTGATATACAGCTGGTTGTTGTAATCATCTTCCGTTTTTAGCGCACTCTCCTCTGCGTTGGCTTTCAAGACATCGTGAATTTCCATCACTTTCTTGAAATCCGTGAAAGCGGTCTCAAACTGTTGTGCTTCATAAGCGTTGAAACCCAGGTTGTTCAAGTTACCTTGAGCGCCCTGTAAGCCACGAAGTGCATCTTTTTTCTCAAATTTTTTCTGCGCCAGGTCAAAGCCTTTTTGGAAAGCTTCGGCAGCAATGTGCGCCGGATCTCCTTCAACTTTCGGCAATTCATCTACATTTCCGATACCAAGCTGCTTGATGGTGACGATTTGTGTAGCTATTTCATTATAAATTTCGCCTTTTTTAATCCAAGCTTCGGCGAGCGCTTTATTGGCATCCTGTGCCATTGCCGCGTCAATTTGATCTTTCGCTTCTTTTAGTTTCGCTTTGTTGTTCGTTGGATCAAGGTTGTATGCACTGAAGGCTTTTTTGGCGTTGCCTAACTCCTTTTGGGCAAAACCCACACCTGAAGCAAATGCAACTACAAGAAGCAACAAAAATAATTTTTTCATAATGCTGTTTGAAATTTTTGTTTTAGAAGAAAGAACTTTTTCTATCCGTTTCAACGAAAGTTTGAACAAAAGGTATCCTTTCCTATCGTTAAATCTGGTACAAAGTAAGTTAAAATCTGTTAAATCTCCCTGCTTTATGCTGATAAAAGTGACTCGAAGACCATAAAACCAAGCGCATTCCTAAGTTGTAAAATCACTTATTCCCTTGAGCGCTAAGAGGCACTGTCGCTTAGTTATTCCGATTCTCCATTCTCTCCATTTTCCGCTGGCACTACTGCTACGTCAGCAATTTCATCGTCTTCATCGAGGCGGATCACGCGTACCCCTTGGGTTGCCCGTCCCATTACCCGAATGTCATTTACCCGCATCCGAATGGTAATGCCTGAACGATTCATAATCATCAAATCATTTTCCTCACGCACCGCTTTAATGGCAATCACTGCGCCGGTTTTTTCGGTGACGTTCATCGTTTTGACCCCTTTACCACCCCGATTGGTGAGGCGATAATCTTCAAAATCAGAACGTTTTCCGTTGCCTTTTTCCGAAACTACGAGAATTGTTTGTGATTTATCATTTGCATCAATGCAAACCATGCCTACTACTGCATCCGCTTCTCCTTGTAACGTTGCACCACGCACACCCGCTGCTGAGCGCCCCATCGAACGTACTGTTGATTCATTGAAACGAATGGCGTTACCACTCCGTGTCGCCAAAAACACCTCGTAATTGCCATTGGTCAATCGTGCTTCCAACAATTGATCACCCTCGTTGATGGTAATGGCGTTGATACCACCGGCACGTGGACGCGAAAAAGCTTCCACCGGTGTTTTTTTAATCACGCCCTGCTTCGTACAGAACATGATAAAATGATTATCCAGGAATTCCTGATCAGACAAATTCTCAATATTAATGACTGCCCGCACTTTATCTTCCTTCGGAATCGACAAAATGTTTTGAATCACTCGTCCACCTGAGGTTTTATTCGCCTCCGGAATTTCATATACGCGTAGCCAATAACAACGCCCTTGTTCTGTAAAGAGCAACAGGTAATTGTGATTGGTTGCAATGAAAACCTGCTCGACAAAATCTTCGTCTCGTGCCTTCGCGCCACGTGAACCCCGTCCACCACGGCTCTGCGCACGGTACTCTGACAATGGCGTCCGTTTGATGTAGCCTAAATGAGAAATAGTTACTACAACTTCTTCATTTTCAATCAGATCAACTATATTGATTTCTCCGTCGCCACTAAAATCAATTTCAGTGCGCCGAGCATCACCAAAGCGATCTTTGATTTCAGCCAATTCCTGTTTAATAATTTCCCGCTGCAATTGCTCGCTCTCCAAAATCGCCCGCAAACGGTCAATCAATCCACGGATTTCATCGTATTCGGCACGAATTTTATCGCGTTCCAGACCGGTCAAACGTTGCAAACGCATTTCCAGAATGGCTTTCGCCTGCGCTTCCGACATAACATTCCCTTCCGTGACCTGATAATTCTCTTCGTCTTCAATCTGCGCATACTCGATCAGCGGACCAAATTTTTTCCAGAAAGCATCGCGATCGTCAATAAAATCACCGTGTATCAAGCCTTCTCGTGCCTCGTCGGGCGTAGCGGATTTGCGAATCAAGTCAATCACCGCATCCAGATAATCCAACGCAATTAATAAACCAATCAGAATATGCGCCCGCTCCAGTGCTTTGCGCAGATCGTAGCGCGTGCGACGTACGATCACCACCAACCGGAAAGCGATGAATTCTTCAATTAAATCCTTGAGATTCAAGGTCATCGGACGTCCATGTACCAATGCAACGTTGTGTACCCCATAGGAAGACTGCAAAGGCGTGTACTTGTACAATTGACTCAACACTACATTCGGAATGGCGTCGCGCTTTAATTCGATTACAATGCGCAATCCATCGCGATCTGATTCATCCCGAATATCGCTGATACCTTCAATTTTCTTTTCCGACATCAGTTCCGCAATTTTTGCGACCAACTGCGCTTTATTAACCTGATACGGAATTTCGGTAATAATGATAACCGGATGATTTCCAGCGTCTTGTACTTCCGCTTTACCCCTTACCACTACCCTGCCCCGTCCGGTTTCAAAGGCTTCTTTGACACCTTCATAACCATAAATAATGCCACCCGTCGGGAAATCAGGTGCTTTGATATATTGCATCAATTGTGCAATGGTAATCTCAGGATTATCAACGGTTGCAATGGTTCCATCGATAACTTCACTCAAATTATGCGGCAGCATATTAGTAGCCATACCTACCGCAATTCCCGAAGCGCCATTGATCAACAAATTGGGAATCCGCGCAGGTAAAACCGTCGGCTCTTCCAATGAATCGTCAAAATTCAAGGCAAAATCAACCGTATCTTTTTCAATATCCGCCAGCATCTCCTCGGCAATACGGGTCAAACGTGCTTCGGTATAACGCATCGCAGCGGGACTGTCACCATCCATTGAGCCAAAGTTACCCTGCCCGTCCACCAACGGATACCGCAGTGACCAATCCTGTGCCATTCGCACCATTGTATCATACACAGAAGCATCGCCGTGCGGGTGATACTTACCCAATACTTCACCTACAATACGTGCCGATTTTTTGTGCGCTTTGTTGTAGCCTACGCCCAGTTCATTCATGCCGTACAACACCCGCCGGTGTACCGGCTTCAATCCATCCCGCACATCGGGCAATGCCCGCGCCACAATGACCGACATAGAGTAGTCAATGTAGGCGGTTTTCATCTCCTCCTCGATGTTAATGGGAATTATTCGCTGATTACTAGCCATTTATATTAATTAAATAGTGTTAATGTTTTTAAAATATAATTTATCATTTAAACTTCTCTTGATCTTTAAATCGTATTATCCAGCCAAGCTATTTTTTGTTCGGACACATGCGGTTGACTTAAAATAGCTCCGTACAATTCCGGTCTTCTGGCTTTTTTGTAACGGTAGCCCCCAGCCTGGGTTAGTTTTTCGGGGGTAATTACAGCTGTAACTACTTCATTATCAAGCTTTCGGCATTCGGTAATAATATCTCCGAAAGGGTCCAAAATCATGGAGCAACCATTTTTCAATTGGTCATCATCCATCCCTATCGGATTAGAAAAAACCACGTACATTGCATTATCATAAGCCCTGGCTGGCAACCATTTCATCAACCAAGCACGTCCTTTCATACCATCGAATTCCAGCCGTAACGAAGTAGGGTCTTTCTCCCGATTGTACCAGAGCGCCGGGTCCACAAAACCCGCTCCAGGTCGAGTGGACGGTGTACACATCGTGACATGCGGCATAAATAAAATATCAGCGCCCAGTAAATTGGTCGCTCTCACATTTTCTATAATATTATTATCATAACAGATTAATATACTGCATTTCCAGCCAAACAAATCGAAGATAACATATTGATTTCCAGGCAATAAGTGGGGATTAATAAAAGGATGTAATTTCCGGTATTTAGCAACTAACCCATCTTTATTTACACAGATATAAGCTTTATATAATTGATCATCGGAAGTTTTTTCAAAAAGC
>JBKBWT010000307.1:0-7551 GCA_046314415.1 Saprospiraceae bacterium | reverse complement strand
TTATCTTTGACGCCTTCAACCAAAATGCCAAAATTATGCTGAAAGGAATCTTACCGCTACAAGGCGCTGTGCAACATTATGATTGGGGTGGACATGATTTTATACCGCACTTAATAGGTGTAAATAATGCCAGCCACTTGCCTTTTGCTGAATTGTGGATGGGGGCACACGCTTCTGCGCCAGCGTTGGTAGAAGAAGGTGATACGAAACTCGCCCTGGACCGCCTCATTGCGCAATCGCCGCAACTCATGTTAGGAGAAAAAGTAATCGCCCATTTTGGCAAGCAACTGCCTTTTTTATTTAAGGTACTCGATGTACGCAAAATGCTCTCTATTCAGGCACATCCTACTAAAAAGCAGGCGGAAGAAGGATTCCGGAGGGAAAATAAAGCAGGGATTGCGCTGACCGCGCCCCATCGCACGTATAAAGATGCCAATCATAAACCCGAAGTAATGGTTGCGCTGACGGAATTTTGGTTATTGCATGGCTTTAAGTCGTTGGCAGCAATAGAGCAAACGTTGGAATCCGTACCGGAATTTATTACATTACAACCCTGGTTTGCTACCCAAAATATTACAACGCTTTATCAATATTTGATGGAAATGCCTCAAAATGAGGTAGATGCAATTTTACAACCTTTAAAAATCCGGCTGGAACAAGCCCCTCCGCCGCCGAAAAATTCTGCGGATTATTGGGCGCTGCAAGCTTTCCGCGAATATGCCCGACCCGATGGCAGTTGCGATCGCGGCATTTTTTCTATTTATCTGTTTAATCTGGTACGACTCCAAGCCGGCGAAGGCATTTATCAAGGCGCAGGTATTCCGCATGCTTATCTGGAAGGGGTTAATATGGAATTAATGGCAAATTCTGATAATGTGTTTCGGGGAGGCTTGACTTCCAAACATATCGATGTACCGGAATTACTAAAAAGCCTGATATTTGAACCCATTGAACCTCAAATTATTACAGGTGAATCACTTTCAGCATCTGAAACGGTTTACTTTACGCCGGCACCTGATTTTGAATTGTCCCGCATTTATGTAGATTCACAAACAACGCACGAAAACGAGCATGTCTATGCACCGGATATTTTTATTGTAATCTCAGGCAAAGCCATTGTAAATCAAACTTTTACATTTGAAAAAGGATCGATATTTTATGTTGTTCCCGGTACCAATTACACAATCAGCGCCCAGGAGTCCACTGTATTATATCGGGCTACCGTTCCTTAATAATAAGGAGCTTATCAATGAAGTTCACCTATATAATATTATAAAAAAATAGAATATAATATCAACGATAAGAGCTATCCAAATCTACACTTTTGAGTAAAATATTATCGCTGCGGTACTTGCGTCCTTGTCGGTAAAACTCAATACCCACGCGGTCGCCAGGTCGTAAAAGCGCAACTTGTTCCTGTAACTCCGGCACCGAACTTACTTTAATGCCGTTCACACTTATTATTACATCACCCGTGCGCAAGCCTGCTTCATACGCACTGCTGCCAAGATTCACATTTTTGACAAACACCCCCTCCACCGAAGGCAATGCCAATTCATTAGCTCGACGGTCGGTTACATCTTCAATTTCTACGCCGAGCACAGCACGCCGCACTTTACCATAATCGCGAATATCCGTAATGACTTTGCGCACCAAATTAGCTGGAATGGCAAAGGAATACCCCTCATAGCCGCCACTTTCGCTAATAATCGCGGTGTTAATACCAATCAATTCGCCTTTTGTATTCACCAATGCGCCGCCGCTATTGCCAGGATTGACCACAGCATCGGTTTGAATGAAAGATTCTACCGAATAGTAATCGTCCAGAATGTCGATATTGCGTGCCTTCGCACTAATGATCCCGGCAGTAATGGTGGAATTCAGGTCGAAAGGATTTCCTACCGCCAATACCCATTCGCCGACCTGCGCAAGATCAGAATTGCCAAAAGCCAGCGGCGCCAGATTCTCCGCATTCACTTTAAGTAAAGCCAGATCGGTACCGGGATCATGCCCGATGAGCTTACCGGTGAGGGTACGTTTATTGGGTAATGTCACTTCAAAACGCTGACCTCCTTCTATTACATGATAATTTGTAACAATATATCCGTCACTAGACACAATCACCCCTGAGCCTGAAGAAAGGCGATAATTATTCATTCCTAGTGCTGAAATATTTACAACTGCTGCCGCAATTTGCCGGGAAACACCCGTAAAATCGGGCAATCCCACATTCGTCCATTCCCGTGGCTTATTATTTACTGGTATAATAGGTTTGCTTACAAGCTGAGAGGTGCCCAAAGCTGCATCCGACTGCACTCCGACCGATTGCTGATAATAATAAAAAAGGGCAAACGTGCAGAGTGAACTTAGCATCGCAACAAAGAAATACTGCATGAGCGCTCTCATAATCAATAATTTAGGCGTATAAAAAGAGGCAATCTATTTGATAAGTTGGTTAAAGAAGCAAGTTAAAGAATTGTTACATATAATGCTAGTGCCCTGCATATAAAAAGACAAATTTCCTGCATTATTAACAAATATAAAAAAGCCGTCCATTTGCTAGACGGCTTTGATTACATGAGAAAACCACTCAGAGAAAAGGAGAGTTCGTTTATATTACGAATTAAATATTATCATATATTATAGCAATTTATTCAGGTTACATTTCTTAATAGGCTGTTATATATCATTGTTCATCCAATAAATACAGTTGATATTTTTCTATTATGTCAATTATTTTCTTGTCGTACGTACGATCATTATTATAACCAGCTTGCTGTAAGCCTTTTGCCCATTTTTTATAATCGTTCCCGTGATTAAACAAAGTAGCATAGCGTTCGTGCAATAACATACTGTGCATGCGCCAGCTTTCCCAGGCACTATCATAATTACGACCTGCCAACGGCGCACCAAAATGATTATTCGTGCTTAAAGTAGCTGCATCTTGTCCAGCCCAGCTTTCTACAATGGCTTGCGCCATTTTTACACTCGCCGGCACATTATATTTTTGCATTTCTGCCTGTGCCACTTTGGAAAAACGGCGAATATAAACGCGCACTTTTTGCTCGTCAAGCTCAGCAACCGAGGCAGGTTGAGCAGTCGTACCGCCCTTGATGCTAAGTCCGGCTACCCCGAGTTCTTCTACTTTGGTACGCACGGGTTGAGCCGTCTGCTGGGCAGGATTACCGGTGCCGGAGGGTGCTTTCATATTAATAGAAAACTGGATGTTTTTTTAAAACAATAAAAACTGCCAGTGCAGCTAGCCCGATTTTAAACCAAGATAACCGCTTGCCCTCAAAAATACCGGCGGTACTTTTGTGCCATTGATATTTTAGTGCAACAAAAAGTTTTTGCAAACTCAACCAGAGTTTGCGCAAAATCCAGCCTAAAGTGACATCATACAAAACGGTGTAAACGGCTTTCTGCGGTACCTGCCCGCCTCGTCTGGTCGGCTGCTTTCCCGACGATTGTACACCCCAATCTTTTGATTGACCAGCTCTCATATTTTGGTTATTATAAAAACTTTCTGTATCTTTAACCAATCTTTTGCAAACCTTTGATTTTTTCAACTGGCTTGCGCTACAAATTTAAAACAAATAATTTTAAAAAACAATCTTTTTTAAAACATTTTTATTCAAAATGAACAGCTTTTCCGATAACATTGTCAATCAGCGCTTTAGAAAGGTTTATGAAGAATTGGAAAAATTCAACCTTATCAAAGGCAAATCTGATCTTGCCAAGAAGCTTGGCACGTATAATCACGTGGTAAACAGCATCTTAAAAGGGCAGCGCAATATTACGGTTGACCAATTATATAAGCTGTTTGATATGTATGGTGTCAATGCCAACTATATTTTCGGCAATAGCGAGGACATGTTCATGGAGGGGCAGAGTCTTTATGGCGACCTTCCGACCCGTTCTCTGCGCGAGCGCCACAAAAGCGGACGCGATAATATCACTTTGGTGCCCGACCGTGCCTTAGCGGGTTATGCGACCGAGCATCAAAATCGGGAGTATCTGGATTCATTACAAAAATTTTCTATACCGAATATGGACGGGCAGCTCATCGCCTTTGAAATCAGTGGGGATAGCATGCTACCAACCATCACCAATGGCGATGTGGTGATTTGTGAACCCTTGGAAAGAGGCGAGCCCCTGCGCGATAATCAAGTGTATGTGATTGTAACCGATGTGGTAGTCGCTAAACGCATTCAACAGGTGAAAGATGGCAGCAGCGTACGCGGCTTGCGTCTCATTTCTGACAATGGTGCTGTTTATAAACCGTATGAGGTTGATCCTGAAGAGATTAAACAAATTTTGAAGGTAAAATGTCGCTTAACCTCTCACGCCATCAGTTAAAAAAATCAGGTAACAGAGAAGTAGCTGAATGTAAGTTTTTCTTGTTCTACTAAATAAGCGTAACTCATGCAATGGTGCTTGACCTTTACATGAGTTGCTTAAATTACATTTACAAATGTAAAAACCTTCCTATTTAACTATCGAAACGCGTTAAGAAAAATGAGGTCCTGTGATATCTACCACAACGACCTGCGGACCCCGAACATTACAATACTCGGGATGAGATTGATTTGTGAATAGCGCGTTCATAGTTTTTGTGTTTAATTGTTTGGGTTAGAGATAAACTCTATGAAAATTATGTTTGGGTAAAAAATACTTATGTGTCTTGTATCCTTTCGTGTTTGCCGCTGCTAAGTTAGGGCTAATTCCCTGCTTGCTCAAGGACAAAACATCTTTTTTATTCCTCCCTTTTTTCTTTAATTTAAGTGGCAAAAAACACACAAAATATTATCTATCAATTATTTATGTTATTCAAATTTAACAACTGGTTTTTACTGTAGCGCAGCATATAACGCTCGCTTCACAATAATTTCCTTTTAAGAATATTTTACTTAAGATTGAGATTCACTTGCGAGTAATTGCTGGTAATCGTTTCCTAATGAATCAATTACGAATTCCCACAAGTCTTCATACGGTATAATTTCAATATCATGCGTCTGATTCGCCACATTCAAGGGCGTATTTTTCAATTTATCCAAATACTGCTTCACTTTGCGCGTCACTGCTGCCGGATGAAAACGAGCCGTTGGAATTTGTAACAACATTTTAATAATACAATTGCTGCGAAAAGTATCATCCTGCCGCAGATACCGGGTGCAATATTTCTCAATGGCTTCCATTTTATCCGCTAACGCATTAAATTTCTTTTTATGTAATAAAAGTAAAATCTGCACAATCAAAATGGGAATATTCATACCCCGTTTATCCTTGGAGTAAATGGGCGTTTCATTCAGAAAACGATTGAGTCGGAAGCTGGTAAACCGCTTGTCATTTACTCTAGGCTTGATTTGTTTAATTAAAATTAAATAATGAATAAATGCTTCATAAATTTTCCACATTTCTGCCACATTTGCCGATAAAAACTGGAACTGACTGGCATTCACTGCTTCGGAAAAAATGCCGTAAGCACGCTGATACTCCTTCGCATGAAGTGCCAATAGCAAGTGTAACTCCTGCATTTTGAACCAGTTGTAATTACCTTCCTCCACAAAATCGGCACAACGCTCCACCGCCGCTTTCCCTTTTTGATATTCTTTAAGCTGGGTATAACAAACTATTTTTTGAAAATAAAAAATTTGCAAGGGCATGTGCGCATCATAATCTTTAGCTTCAAAGAATTGAATCGCTTCATCGCACATTTTAATGGTATTTTCATAATCATTGACGCTGCTATACACCATCGTTCGTATCAAATGCCCACACAAATGCAAGCGATAAGCATCATATTGTTGCATGGGTTCTTTTAGCTGATTATAATATTCCGTCGCTTTATCCACCATGCCATCATTGGCACCTTTTCGATTTATGTAATTGATAATCAGGTCAATATACAATTCTTCTGCCCGATTTTCGAGTACCCATACCTGTTCATAATATTTATACTCCTTATTATAATATTCAAATTTTTTAATATCTCCGCGTACATTCCCATAATGTTGTCGGAGCAAACTCGTTGCCTGGAGCGAGAGGTCGGTAAATTCATATTTTTTAGCTTCTTTCAGTACCCTTTTCGCCAGCGCAATAGCCGACACTTTGGCACTTTTACCAAAAAGTAATTTGGCGGCAGCCCATTCTTTCTGGCATTCGTAATAAGCCAGTTGCTGCGATGTACCGGAAAACTGACGAAAATCAAGTAAAAACAGGGTATTGATGAGCGCCCTTCTCAGCTTACTTTTGAGTTTTTGATAATTTGAATAATCCGGCGATGCATCAAAAAAATGACGAGCCGCTTCCTCATCATTTACAAATTTATTATTGACCAATCCTTCATAAAAATCCATTAGAGGCGCTTTTTCCATGATACGCTCTACTTCAGTTTTACTCTTGGAAAGTAACAGCGCTATTTCTCGCAACTCACGCATATTGGATACGTATTTTATTTAACGGGTTAAAAAAACAACTAAATAAGGGACGTTACGCAATGGCTATTTTCTATTGTCACAAAAACACGAAATTTCTCAAAATTTTAGTGTAATTTTTACTTTTGAGGTTTAGTGATAAATAATAATTTGACGGTATTCCTATTACCCGCAACATCCGTAAATAATACAAATCAAGGTTCATACGAGGCTTTGTTTTAATAACTTTCGCATGGATTTATCAAATTTTAAAATTTCTCAAATCATTAAGCACTATTTGTCAACGCTTTACAAAGGTTAATCCTGGATTCGCATAAAATAAGCCATGCTTACCCGTTAAGGCAGCTCGACCTGCTCTTTATTTTTGGAAGGGGGAAGTAAATGGTTTTTAATACATTTGGAGCATCCGCCGTACCTCTTGTAGGAAAAAATTGTGAGTACTTATTTGGTACGATACAAAGATAATAAAAAATTCATTTTTGCATGTGGTTATTTTTTAATGGTTTTAATAAAATAATATAAAAACGGCAAAGGTTTTTTCAGGAAAATGTACAGGAAAGCCATGTACCAGCAACAAGCGAAGCGATTATCTGTTCTTGAAAAAGAAAGGCGAATCCAAGCAGCCATGACTGCCAGGTTTTAATATTTGCTAAATCATTCATTTTCAATAGATAATATTTGCAATTGAGACCCTAATCAGCATTACATGAACCATTTACAACACGAAACAAGTCCTTATTTACTGCAACATGCGCATAATCCGGTGGAATGGTACGCCTGGAAACCCGAAGCATTTGAAAAAGCCCGGCGCGAGAACAAGCCGATTTTGGTGAGTATTGGCTATTCTACCTGTCACTGGTGTCATGTAATGGAGCGCGAATCCTTTGAAGATGAGGATGTTGCAGCATTTATGAATGAGCATTTTGTAAATATAAAAGTGGATCGGGAAGAACGTCCCGATGTGGACGCCATTCATATGGAGGCTTGTCAGGTGATTTCTGGTTCGGGGGGTTGGCCCCTCAATTGTTTTCTGACGCCCGATGGTCGTCCGTTTTTTGCCGGTACGTACTATCCGCCCCAACCCGCGTACAACCGCCCTTCCTGGATGCAGGTG
>JBKBWT010000306.1:0-7565 GCA_046314415.1 Saprospiraceae bacterium | reverse complement strand
GAAAAGAGAGTACGTGGTAGCCACCAAGAAGAACGGGATAATGACCGATAACGCGCATAAAATACTCCGCAAACAAGCGGAAGCCTTGATTCCTACGCCTTGGGGTAATTTCAGGATGATGGCTTTTTCCCATGACGCTAATGATTGGATGCCGCATGTTGCATTGGTGCATGAGCAGGTAAATCTCAATCAGCCCACGCTTACGCGGCTGCATTCGGAATGCCTGACGGGCGATTTGTTTCACTCCAAACGCTGTGATTGTGGCGATCAGTTGATGAAATCCCTGGATTTGATCGGTCAACATCATGGTATTTTATTATATCTGCGGCAGGAAGGACGCGGTATCGGCTTGATTAACAAGCTGAAAGCCTATAATTTGCAAGATTTAGGACTGAATACCGTGGATGCCAATGTGCATCTGGGGCTAGAAATAGATGCGCGCGATTACGGTATTGCAGTAGAAATGTTGACCCAAATTGGCGTACAACAAGTCCATTTATTGACCAATAATCCGAATAAAATTGAGGCGCTCGAAAATTCTCCCATTCATGTCGCCAGCCGGGTGCCTTTAATCATGACACCCAAAGAAGAAAATATTAATTATCTGAAAACCAAGCGAGAAGCCATGGGGCATTTATTTGATTTGTTATAATATAAATTAATTATTTAATATTATAATTTTACCCAACGCAACATTTGTTCTCCGGCATTGGTTATAATTCGCAGGTAATAAATCCCGATGGGTAAGTCGCGAACGGCTAGTAATTTACTGGGGTTGACAAAATCTTTTACTAAATTACCCTGATTATTATATAATTGAATCTGTTGTACCGGAATATTACATTCCCAACCAATCACATTACTGCCCGGATTGGGAAATACTTTAAGGGAAGTTGAAATAGGATGTTTTTCTTCCGTATTTGTAATATTATTCGTTACTGCTGTAATTTTTTCCCACAACTGCGTATCAAAACTCGATAGTGCCTCTTTGCTTTCCTGGGCTGAATTGCCCATCCGAATCACCACCAGATTCTGACTGGGTACTACATAAATTTTCTGATCATTTTTACCTAAAGCTGCCATCAAATCGTCAGGTGCCGAGGGGATTAAATCGGTCTGAAATTTAAATTGTAAACCCGGCAACATGTATTCGCCTTTGCCATTGAGCCACCATAAATAACCGTATGCCCGATTGAGGTTTTGAGAAGTGTTAACCATTTGACGAAAGTAAGCCGTATCTTTTAATATGATTTCATTATCCCATTTGCCTTTATTTAATATCAAAAGCCTAAAACGCGCCATATCGCGAGGGCGGCTATAAAAAATATAATTGAGCCAAACGCCTGTACTCATGCCGATTTTTTGTTTCAGGCGCTGATTGGTATATTGCTGCCAGGAAATGTTTGTTGCTGCTGGTACGATATCTTGTAATAGCCGATAAGGCGCATTATGATAAGCCCAGCGCGTACCTGCGTCGGCTTTGTAGGTAAGGCATGCGGGCTCCACACAATTATCCGGGTCAGGAATAGCGGCGGTGGGAGGGAGATTATCGTCCAATCCGCAGGTCATTGTCAAATGATGCCAAACCGTAATTTGATCTTCTTTATCCGGCGGTGCGGTGGTCCAGCCTTTGCCTAAATATCTTGACGTTTGGTCTTCAATTTTTAAAAATCCTTCTTGTTGTGCAACGCCCACCAAAAAACTGGTCAGGGTTTTTCCTGCTGAAGCCCAATACCAGAGGCTATCTTGCTGGAAGCTGCCAAAATACTGTTCAATGGCAATTTTCCCGTCTTTTAATATGATAAAGGCTTTGGTATTATTCGCTTCTAAAAATTGCAACAAAGGATCAATTTGTGTAATATTCCAACCAAGATTACTTGGCGTAACGGTTTCCCAGATGTTGCCGGTTTTAGGAGGGAAATACAGGGACTGTGCGTTGGTAATTACGCTGATTATCAGAAAAATAAATAAAAATGTAGATTGTTTCATGAAGTATTTTTTAGTCGAATTTATCGATTAGACTGTTAGTATAAGGAAAAGTTTAATTTGTCAAGACGTAAAAAATTGTACAAATGAGAGCCGTATTGCTAAAAAAATTCGGAAGTGCTGACAATTTATACATTAGTACCTACCCGCCGCCACCGCTGGGCGAACAGGAAATACTCGTCAAAGTGCACGCTACTGCCCTGAATCGTGCCGACCTGCTGCAACGCGAAGGCAAGTACCCGGCACCGCCTGGCGAGAGTGAGATTTTAGGACTGGAAATGGCAGGGGAAATTGTAGAAGTTGGCTCGAATGTAACTAAATGGCAAGCAGGTGATCGCGTTTGTGGCTTGCTGGGAGGTGGGGGGTACGCAGAGTTGGCGGTCATTCATGAAGATCTGGCGCTGCCCATTCCTGCTGCACTGAGTTTTGAACAGGCAGCCGCTATTCCGGAGGTATTTCTTACGGCTTTTCAGGCTTTACATTGGTTGGCAAAGCTGCAAGCTCAGGAATCAGTACTCATTCATGCGGGCGCGAGTGGTGTAGGAACTGCTGCCATCCAATTGGCGAAGCAAGCAAAGGCAAGTGTTCTGGTGACGGCTTCAGCCGGTAAGCACGATTTTTGTTTACAATTAGGAGCCGATTATGCCATTGATTATCAGAGTATTAATTTTGAAACTGCCCTTTTGGAAAAAACGGCGGGTAAAGGCGTGAATGTGGTTATAGATTTTATTGGCGCGCCATATATGCAACAAAATTTAAATGTACTGCAAACAGATGGACGGCTGGTCATGCTCGCGCTCATGGGTGGCACGAAAGTAAATGAATTAATGATTGGTAATATCTTGCGCAAACGCTTGCAAATTCTGGGCTCTACATTACGCGCCCGTTCGTTGGATTATAAAATTGCATTAACGCGTGATTTTCGTTTGGCAGCTTGGGATGCCTTTGAAAAGGGCACTTTAAAACCGGTAGTAGATAAAATCTTTGACTGGAAAGATGTTGCGGAAGCGCACCGCTACATGGAAAGCAATCAGAATAAAGGGAAAATCATATTAAAAATTAGTTAATGGCTGACCGGACGAATTTTCATCATCATCCGGTCAACTTTTCAACTATTTTGCAGCGGCGATCGGTTTGGTGTCCGAAGCGTTGGAAACTGGTACAGTTTTACAATTCCAGATTGGATTGTAGCTTTTATCTTCACCGCCGTACTCACATACTTGTACATTGTTGGCAGGCTTACCAGCCGGTGCAACCACAAATTTCTTGCGGTACAATTCCGTTTGCGTACTGTATTCCGCCTGATAAACGCGTTCTAATCCACTGCCATTCCAGTAAAAAAAGGCTTTATCTACTCCAGTCAAGCATCCAATCGTCATTGCGCTGGTTTCTACGATTGTCAAACCCGGTATTACCTGGCTGCGCATTATACGCAACATAGCACTGGCGTCACAATCTTCAAAAACGCATAGGCCCGGAACAATGGCGCGGCTAACGACGCGGTTGTTTTGTAGTACACAGACTTCCGCTTTGATGTCGGTAGGTTTTTTGCGGGTCTGACTGGATACCCCCAGCATAATAAACTCCGGATAATTATCGCCGGTAATATCAGCTTCGCGCCAGCCTTTGGCAATATTGGCGCCCCACACATAGCCAATGAATGGTTTGCCGTGTACGTCTTTTCCTTTTACGTGGTACCAAAAATCGCCGTAGCCATTAATTTCAGCCGTTGGCAATGCCCGGTTGCCATAAGCGATATTGATAATGGCGTGTCCGATCGGTAGCTGGGTTATGATTTCTGCTTTACTGGAAGGTGCTTTGCGGATATTTGCTTTCTCTGAGAAAATGTAGAGCGTCGTTCGGTCACCGTACAATTGATCTACTTGCGAGCGTTCGTGAAACCATTCAAAAAAATCACCGTAATCCTGCGACACAAATAAATTTTGTGCACTGTTTGGGATAGCCTGATAGACGAGCAGTGTTGCTAATAACAAGTTGACTCTCATGGGAATAGGTTTAAGGGATGAACGGATATGTTCTTATTCTGTTTCAACATCTAGGGATTACAAAATATTGTTTAATATATGAAAAAAATGCTTATTAATTCATCCTTGACCCAAATTAATTGGACGCTTTTTAAAATAAAAGGAATTTTTTTTCTGATAAGTTCAATAATTTTCCAACAAAATATGCAAGCGCAAATAGCCGACCAATATCGCTGGGATAAACGGGTTATTTTACTTTTTGCACCTGATGAGCGTCATCCTGCTTTGCAACAACAGCTTTCTATTTTGACGCAGGATTTAGAAAAAGTAACGGATCGAGACCTGATTTTTTACAAAATTTTTTCAGGAAACGGGGTTACGCCGGATGGTAAAATGCTTTCAAAAACCGAGGTGCAGTCTTTTTACAAAAATTACCATGTAGAAAAAGACGGGTTTACCTTTATTTTAGTTGGGAAAGATGGCAGCGAAAAACTGCGCAAGCAAAAGCCGGTCAGTGCGACGGAATTATTTGAATTAATTGACAGCATGCCGATGCGGAAAGCGGAAATGAAAAAGAAAGGAAAATGATAATTTTAATATTTAAATTTATGTAAATTAAGGCTTTCCATATTTTTCAAAAACTTCCATGGTGAGAAAACCCCGGCGGGCAGCATCCAGAGCCGCTTCGCGGTAGCTGCGCACCAGTTTGATATTATCCAAGCCCGAGGTTTCGATTACGCGCAGGGTACGCAAGGTTCGGCGCTCGTTCTTCACATCATGAATGTAAATGGCTTGTACCTGATCGGGAAAAGCTTTGGCAATGGTGAGATAAATGTCCGTATCTTTTTCGCCGCTATCGCCAACAAGAATAAAAGGCAAGTTAGGATACATTTTCAGGATGCGTACGGCGCTGGCAATTTTATGTCCCCGGTATTGTTGCTGTAATTGTTCAAACAAAAAGCGGCTTGGCAGAGGACCCAGATCCCGCAAGAGTAAAGGTCCCTTTGGTAAATCGTTGATTTTGACAAAATCTTCCAGGAAATCATACAAATTCCAGGGACTTTTGGAAACATAAAAAATTGGGTTTTCCCCTTCACCGGTTTTACCTCGTCGCAATCCTTGAAAAAAGGCTTCTACTTCGTGAAATGTCTGACGTTTGGCAGCATTTTTAAAAAAAGTAAGATAAATCATTTTCAATTTGAGCAGCGAAGTTACTTCCGTGATGAGAATAGTGTCATCAATATCGCTGATAACGCCAAACTCCGCATGACTGGGCATTAAAATTTCAGCAGCAGCATGTAAATTCAACTCCTGCCGGCGCGTGCGCAACACCCGGATGCTTGCCTTTTCCCAAACTTTATTATTGGTAGCCAGCGGCGTTTTGAGGGGTTCATCCAGGTGAAAATAGCCCTCGCGATCCGTTTTTAATTCAAAAGCATTGTCGCCGATTTTAATTTCCAGCGTTGCGCCGCGAATTTCCGCACTGCCAAAACGCTTGTAATTATTGACCAGATTGCGCCAGAGCGTGTCTTCTGGGGTGGTGTGAATGACCTTATTTTTGAGTACCCGACCCTGTAAAAAAACGTGCGCCCGATTACCATAGCCCCGATAAGCGGCTACCGTGATCGGCGCTTTACCAAATAGGCTCAGGAAAAGCTTAAAATAATACCGAAGATGAGCCAACAGGAGAAGTAAACCCCTTAATATTTCTAACCAAGCACGCTTCCAAAGCGTCATGCTTCTGCTTTTTGCCGGTAAAATAGAAAATCTTTTGCGAACCCTAGTATAGTTTCGACCAGTCCTATTTTTTAAAAGATTAGCAATAGGAAAGTTCACCTGAATAAATTGCAGCTAAATCACTGTTAATTAGCCAACTATCTGAACAAGCCATCCGCACGTCTCATTCTATCCTCACCGTAAAGCATTGTTTTTTGCAAAAATATCATAATGAAAGAGTTTATTTACCTGTTGGTCGGCATCGATGTAATAATTTCGGTGGCATCCTGGTTTTATTTTCCCAAGTGGTGGATGAGAATCTGGGATGTCTCGCATCTTTATTTACTTTTCTTTACAGCACTGCTCTTAATATTAGTAATATGGCTGATTCCTGGCTGGCTTTTAAGTAAAAGCATTATAATAACTTTATTATTATGCATCGTTGTATTACATGTTATTAAAATGATTCCTTATACGCCTTTTTATCCCAAAGAAGTAACATATCAAGCGCCCAATCTTGAATCATTTACTTTACTCTCTATCAATGTATTAAAAGAAAATAATAAATATGGAGATTTTATTAATATTATAAATAAACTCAATCCTGATATCATTTTAATCATCGAATACACGCCTGCCTGGGAAGCTTATTTAAAGCTTAATTTGCACAATTATCCGCACCAGCGCGCACTGGCACGGGCGGATGGATTTGGTTTGGCGCTCTATTCCAAAATAAAATTATCGCAGGCAGAAATGATTTATTTAGTAGATAAAGAAACGCCGTCTATTCACGCACTTATTCACTTACCTTCCGAAGTTATTTACTTTGTTGGCATGCACCCTAAGCCGCCGGTACCCTGGATGAAAAATGCCACTGAAGCCAAGGATGTAGCTACTGTTTTGTTGGCAGATATGTTGCAAGCGCAAGCCCGTCCGGCGCTGGTGGCGGGCGATTTTAATGACGTGAGTTGGTCAACTTTGATGACTGCTTTCAAAGAAGCGAGCGGACTGCGTGATCCACGTATTGGGCGCGGTTTTTACAATACATATCATGCCCGCAAATTTTACATTCGTTATCCGATTGATCATATTTTTCTGGATCCGCGTTTTCGTTTGTCCCGTTTTCGCAGGGTTCGTCTGCCGGGTTCGGATCATTTCGGGCTTTTTATACAGTTGCAATTAATAAATGATAAGTAAAATTGAAGCGTACTTTAATGTTTATAGTGTTTATATAATATTGTAATAATTCTAAATGTTAATTGTGGCACATTCCAGAAATGCGCCACAATTATAATCTCAAATAAATTATTCACTCACCGTTACTTTCCAGGTGATTTTTGGATGTTTTTTAGGGGCAATAATGCCATTTAAAACAGTAAATGGCAGTTCGATTTCTTTTAAATTATTCAGCGTTTTTACCTGAATTGTAATAGAAGAATGTGGTTTTATTAAAATTACATCCGAATCGGCATGAAAGGTGTAATTACTTTCATTGGCTAATATAAAAGGGGCATCACATTTATTTTCCAATATTACATCGAGTACCGAAGTGGGTCCCTGATAGCTCGCTTTTTTCACTACCAACGACGCTTGAATTAAAGGTGTTAACCATTCCTCCCTGCCAATCAATAAGTTATTAAAGTAAGCAATGGTTCGGCGATTCAGTAGCCCCTCGCGGATGGCTTCGGGCGAGCGGTCGGTGCCAAAAACCAGTGTAATCGGGCGGTGCCCGCCTTTGGCAAGATCAAACTGCCAATCGACCAGCCCATGAATATCGGACGTACCCATGATGGTGAGATTATTATCCAGCGCAATTTGCAATGCCTCGTCGGAATAAGTCAGATCATTCACCACTTCAATGCCATCCAGTAAACCCTC
>JBKBWT010000305.1:0-7566 GCA_046314415.1 Saprospiraceae bacterium | reverse complement strand
ATGCTTATACTTTTTTTTATCAAATTTTAAAATAAACGCACCATTTTTAGCAAAATGTAACTCCGCCAACAGCGCCGAATCCCGGGAATAAGGCTGCCAATTCAGTACTTTTACCGGCGATTGATCATATAAATCTTTATGCCGAAATGATCTGATTGCATAATATTGATGCTGTAAATTTAAATGTTGCACTACTTTTTCCATTAACAGGGAAGAACGCAGAATAAACATTTCATTACCCAGCTTTTTATTTTTACTGTCAATGCCCAGTTCATTAAAAACCGCTTCTTCAATCGGCTGCCCCGATTTTTCCTCGTCTTTAATCATCAGCAGAGCGGTGGCTACATATTCTATATTCGCTGTCTTTAAATAATAATAAGCCCCACCAATGACTAATGCTGGTATGATTAAAAATAAATACCAGTATTTTAATATTTTATATAACCACTGCCGATAATTAATCCTTTCTTCACTCATAGTATCAGTTTTGGGATACACGTTTTTACAAAGCAATCATTTTGACAACGAATAACTTACGAAAAAAAAATCTATTATGTTATATAAAATCACTGATTGCCCCAAAAGCGTGTGCTGTAATTACTCTTTTATATTTTACATCTACCTTTCATGAAATAGCTCATCTATTTACTAATAATCCGACTAAAAAAGTAGTAATGGAAACCACCGGAATCAGCGCGCCGGAATAACGATCAATAAAGTCACCACGGGTAGCGTATTGCTTGGCTTTGAGTGGTTCTACCACAATAACATCATTCGGGCTGAGGTAAAAATAAGGGGACTTAAAAATGGAAGGATCCTGCACATTAATTCTGGCAAATTCCCGTTTTTCATTGCGTTCGCGAATAACGAGCACCGAATTGCGGCGGGCATAAGGGGTAAAATCACCAGCCATGCCAATGGCTTCTAATAAGTTAAGTCGCTCATTAGGAATGACATACGTATTAGGACGACCTACTTCACCCATAATGGTGACGCGAAAATTCAGGAAACGCACCTGTACCGTAGCATTCGGAAAAAAGTCGGGCAGGCGCTCTGCCAGTTCATTGCGCAATTGTAATACGGTTTTACCGGCGGCTTTAACTTCACCCAAAAAAGGCAGATAAATACTGCCGGCTTCATCAACCCGGTAGCCTTCCTGTACGCCGAGTGCCCGCTCGCCGACGCCACTGGCATTGTCCACCCGTGCGGTCTGAAATGCGACAATATCTTTATTTGTGCCGGCTACCTGAATACTTAAAATATCATCGGGCTGGATCGTCAGTGCAGGTATTTTATCAATATTGGTTGTTTGATTTTGTACTTCGCTGAGCATCAGCATGTTGTGATGCTTAACGCTGCCACAGCTACTAAATAACAAAATACTTACTATAAAAAGAAGCGTGTGTTGCAAAAGTTTGTTGTGCATCATGTGATTAGGGCTTGGATTAAAAAATATACAGTTTAAAAGGACGAAGCTTGAGGGAGTAAGCCATTAAATATTATTTTATTAAATATATTGTTTATATTTAGCCGCAGTGTTAATAGGTAATTTTTGTAATAATTTGCTAACCAATCATTTATGACTGATTTTTTTTGTAACACTGCGACTTTATTACAAATATTTAGCTCATTAATAATAAGATTCTACCAGACCTTCTCGTTCAAATGGATGTGCACTAAGTGGCAGGAATACAAAGGGATGACAATCTTCACTAATACCGATCGGGGTTGCATTGCGAATGGTATGGGCAATTTCTACCGCTTGTTCGGTGTCTGCCAGCCCGAATCCATTGCCAGCCAGAATTGCCTGATAACTAAGCGTATGCAAGTCGGTAAAGCCTTCACTGAATTCCAACTCGCGGTCGTCGATCGTAATGCAACGATAAGTACGTGCTCCGGTGAGTTTCACTGCTTCCGGGATGGTATCATAATTAATGCTTAAAAACCAACGTACCCGGGCTTTCGCCAATTCTAAATAACCGGCGGCGCGATCATGGGTATGTAAATGCACCACATTTTCTTTTACTTCGCCAAAAATCCATTGCAACATATCGAAAAAGTGAATGCCAATATTGGTCGCGATTCCGCCCGATTTTTCTTTATTACCTTTCCAACTGGTGTAATACCAATTGCCCCGTGATGTAATATAGGATAAATCTACATCATAAATTTTATCAGCGGGCGAATTTTCTACCTCTTCTTTTAGTGCCTGTATCACCGGATGCAAGCGCAATTGTAAGATCGTATTTACTTTACGTTCACTTTCGGCTTCCATTTCCTTGAGCGCCTGCAAATTCCAGGGATTCAGTACCAAAGGTTTTTCACATATTACATCCGCGCCGATGCGTAAACCGAAGCGGATATGGGCATCATGTAAATAATTAGGCGTACAAACACTTACATAATCAACCGGAGTGCCCTCATGCATGACTTTGCTGATGTAACGGTCAAATCGCTCAAACTCAGTGAAAAACGATGTTTCCGGGAAATAACTATCCACAACGCCGACGCTGTCGTTTTTATCCAGCGCAGCAATCAAGTTATTATGGGTGTCCCGAATAGCCCGCATGTGACGAGGAGCGATGAATCCAGCGGCTCCGATTAATACGAAGTTGTTCATAAGCGCAATAATTTTGGTTTGTTTGGAAGTGTATGATATAAACCTAAGAATATATTTAAAATATACTTTATGTTATTTAAAATCATTATTGAATTTAAAGCCAAAGGCTTCGCCGTTAATAAGTCGCAACAGCTTATTAAATTGAAGAAAAACCTCGGATGTAAAAAAAGCACAAAGGCTTTGAAACATTAATAAAATATAATAAATGATCAATGAAAGTAAATGATGAGTAATAATAATAGCTTTAGATAAAGACATACCAGCCCCATTCCGCATTATGATATTTAATATCATGGTCGGCGAGCATTTCATCCCTATTCCGATCAGGAAGCCAGTCTATACATTACCATTCATAATTTAAATGCTGCAAAGGGAACAGCAAAAAATTATATTTTATAATAAAACCGATTCCGACAAGCCCAAATAATGATGTTTTCTGCTGAACAGGATCGTGAGTATAAATTTTATATAAATTCGGTTTTCGGTATGATACTTAGGTGTATTACAATTAATTATTGATTCGTCGGAAGCAGTAAGCTTAGATTGATAATGATAAAATATTTATAATGTGTAAACTCTTTATTTCTAGATACTGTGTAAATTTGGGATGCGCTTTTTAAAGACTAGAGTTGTTGTAACGGAGCTATGATAAAACATAACGGGGAAATTATATGTATAAGTGATTTGTGATAAAAATGTTATTATTCCGGCAAATATATTCCCGGTATAAAGATTGGAATTTGCCGTTACGCTTCAATGAACGCTACACTTTTGCCTTTTAACGGGTTAGTCTGGGCGATGTTCACGCTTATTCAAGTTAAATTTAAATCATTTGACAAATCATCTTTTTTATAGGGCAGATCAATAATGATAGCTATTATTACCACGTTGTTCAGCGTCGTGCAGCCCGAACACACGCACCTGGGAACACGTTCTTTTGAAAAGTCCCGGCAATTTTTATTAATTTGTAGAAAATTTCAGCGCACCAGATGATGCTGCGTCAAGGAACGCAATCAAGGCGCTATCTTTTGATCTTATTATGAAAAATGTTATTTTGTATGTTTAAGAATATCAAATCACTTTTTATTATTGAGGAAGAAAATCCGAAAGTAGCCCCGAAGGAGCAGGCAAAACCTTCGGCAACGCCTACGCCCAAAGCACCTACGCCCGCTGCAGCACCTGTAAACACAGGATCAGGGCAGGTCACGCAAGAATTTACCGATATTTTGTTCAATGCCATGCAACAAGCAAATCCAGAGGGCTTTGATTACATGGAATTTAAGCAATCATTGCAGTCGTTGAAAAAAATGGCAATGGATGAGCCGACGCGCTACCAATCGGCTTTTGCAATGGCGCAAACCCTGGGTGCAACGGTGGATAAACTCGCACAGTCGGCACAGTTTTATCTGGATGTGTTGAAAAATGAAGAGCAAAAATTTGCACAAGCTGTTCAAAACCAACGGTCTAAGTTGATTGGCAATCGTCAGCAACAAATTGACCAACTGGGGCAAACCATTCAATCCAAAGAAGAGCAAATCAAGCGCTTGACCCAGGAAATCGAGGCGCATCGCCAGCAAATGGACCAGATCAAGCAGGAAATTGCCGACGCAACCGTGAAGGTAGAAACGACGCAACAAAATTTCACCGCTTCTTACAATGCTTTATCCGGTCAGATCGCCGGTGATTTGGAGAATATTCAAAAATATTTAAAATAGATGATTCAATATCAGGAATTATGATGTTTTATAATAAATAAAGCTTTTGATTATTCATTTTTAATTAAATTTTTCCCAAAAAACCAATATTATGATAGACAGAACCAATGAACCGAATGAACCTACGGTGGACCGCACCCAGGAAACCACCGCCAAAACGAGTCGCCGCGCCGTTGGCTTAGGTATTTTACTACTGGCAGGAGCTGGCTTTTTCTTCTTCGCACCCGCGCTGGCATTCATCGGAGGCAGCGTTGTTTTAATGGGGATTGCAGCAGCGGTTGTAGCCGGGCTGGTGTATCTGGTGTACCGATTAATTCGATAAAAGGCGGATGGATAATTGATAATTATTCACTTTTTAATTTTATTAATAAGTTTACTTTAAAATCAAATTAAGTATTGATTATCAAGTATTTACAAAGTATCCAATTGGCAATAATCAATTGTCAATATTAGTTCCTGATGTGTTATTATATTTAATTATCGATTTTACGATGGTTCTTACAAAGACCAGCCGCTAAAAATACGCGCGAATTATTGGTGTCACTAAACTTATCCGGTGATTAAATGGTTGAACGCATGGAATGTTTTATTACTGGAATAATTCCGGCAGCATTCTTATATTTGCTCCCTGGCAAGTGCATTGAAATCAATAATTCTTTGTAAATTAGAACATTGAATTTGTAATTTTACAACATGAACACGTATAGTAAAGAATTTAAACCGAAATCGTTTTGGCAGCGCCCGGAAGGCGTGACCGGCATGATTTTTCTGGCGGCATTGGTCATTGGCGGTGGGTTTTTATTATCCCTGCTGATCCCCTTTTTGGGAATGATTATGTCCAATGTGTTGTATATGACGGTTACCCTGGTAGCGCTGGGCGCGCTGGTGTATATGGTGCTTGACCCCAAGATGCGCAATCTCGTATGGTACATGTACAAAAGTGTAATGCGCTGGATAACAGGGATTTTTGTGCAAATTGACCCCATCGGCATTCTGAAAAGTTATGTGGAAAATCTCAAGGATAACCTGCGGAAAATGAATAAGCAGATTGCTCAATTGCGCGGGCAGATGCACAAGTTGCAGGAAGTCATTCACAATAATCGTAAGCAAATCGAGACTAACCTCAGCATGGCCAGCAAGGCGCGTGAGGCTGACAAGCAGAATATCATGATTCTGAAATCGCGGCAAGCTGGACGTTTGAAGGACTCTAATCTGCGCCTTGAAGATTTGTACCGCAAAATGGAGGTGTTGTATCGCGTGCTGACTAAAATGTATGAGAATTCGCAGATTTTGATGGAAGATATTCAGGATCAGGTGGCGGTGAAAGAGCAGGAACGCAAAGCCATCCATGCCAGTCATGGCGCCATGCGCTCGGCGATGAGCATCATCAGCGGTGATCCCGACCAACGGGCAATGTTTGACCAGGCGATGGAAGCCATTGCCGAAGATGTGGCGAATAAGGTGGGTGAAATGGAGCGATTCATGGAAATGTCGGCAAATTTTATGGATTCGGTGGATTTACAAAACGGGATTTTTGAAGAGGAAGGCTTGAAAATGCTGGAAAAATGGGAAAAAGAAGGCGTGTCGCTCATTCTGGGGGAAGAAAAAGACCATTTATTGCTGAAAGCAAATGATGATAAGGATGTACTCGATTTGAATCAGCCGGTGAAAGAACGTGTAAAGGATCCTGCGCATCGCAATCAATATGATAGTTTTTTTGAATTTTAATGTTGAATGTAAATTTATTTTTAATATAGAGCTTAAATGCTATATGATGCAAATGTGCTATGCTTTCAAAGTGTAGCACATTTCTTTTTTAAGAAAATATTTTGAAAATCCTCATAATAGTTAACAATTCCGGGACGTTTTGTGGGCATGAATAGATTACTTTGCTCCATTGCCATTGTCCTCGGCACTTTTGCCGCTACTGCTCAATCCTACAATACAGCCGCAGGCATGCGCCTCGGCACCGATTGGGGTTTGACCGTTCAGCAACGCGTTGCCAAAAAAACGACCATTGAAGCCTTGTTACAATCGAGTTTACAACGCGAAGAAGTATTGCTTACCGTCCTGGGCGAACAACACTTTCCCATTTTGACCCGAAGATTTAATATTTATTATGGTGGCGGCTTCCACAAAGGCTGGATCAACGAAAGCAACGATCAGGCAGAACCTTATAAAGACCCATTTGGCTTGACTTTCATCGGGGGATTGGAATTTTCAATTGGTCGGATCAACTTATCCTATGATTTTAAACCCGCGATTAATATTTCCGGCGGCGAGCGTAATTTTTATACGCAAACCGGGCTTTCCTTGCGTTATATTTTAATAAAACGTGATACGAATATCTTTGGTGCAGACAAGAAAAACAAAAACCGACGCAAGAGTAGGGGCATTAACTGGAAATTTTGGGAGAAGGATTAATATCGCTTCAGATGCCAGAATATCATATATGATATCAAAAGGCTATAATATGGTTGGAAATTAAAATGCTGTAAGGTATTTAATAAAAAAGATTACATGACATTATAATCATGTAATCTTTTACAAAAATTATGATATAATTTGTATAATTAAGCTTCTTTCACCACTTCTGCCAGCACCTTCAAGCCCTCCGGATCGCCGAAATAGCTGATATGGTCGCAACCGACGGTGTAAACTTTTGGTGGTTTTGCCCATTTATCTGAGCCAGGAATGCCGTAAATGCTGTCTAACGCAACCGCAATATCATTGGGTACTTTAAACAGGAACTGATCGAGTAGATTAAACGCACTCTGCTTGTTGAAACGCGCGAGCGAACGTTGTAGCAGCGACTTTTGTACCTCCTGAATGGCTTTAGGAATGAGTTGGGTATTGCCGGCAACAATAGTGTAAGGACATTTCGGATCGGTACCGTCGTTCAATTCCTTCAGAAAATCAGAATCCTGCGGATCCATTTGTTGCAGCGTGATAAACGCCTTGCCGGCAAACTTTCCTAACAGGTTGAGTGTGAACAGGTAAGGTTGTAAAAATGCTGCGCCGTTAACCACTTTCGTCAATAAAGCTGTGCTGAGTTGATACACATCCGACCAAGGCGAGCCCATATTGGGCGTACCCACCTGAATAAGGCGCGTTACGAATTGGTTACCACCTTCTTTTTCAATCATCCAGCGCGACACCAATCCACCCATGGAATGAGCGATGATGGTGAATTTTTTATTATGTCCTGGCTTGATCCCCGCTTCTGCCAGT
>JBKBWT010000304.1:0-7569 GCA_046314415.1 Saprospiraceae bacterium | reverse complement strand
TGGTTGGCTATCAAATAGTCCACATACAACTCGAAAGTAGCTGGAAATTTCATCCTCCAAAGGTCGTAACTGTCAAAGAACTTTTTTTTCCTAATTTTTTACCTGCGTAATCTCAGTTAAAGAACATCTTCTTGATGAAGTTAATTTTGCTACAATTGAAGTGAGTCATTGTCAGCTTTCAGATATCTTTAATTTGGGCTTTCTTTTTGGCGTAAAAGAAGAAAAACTGAGAAATGAGGGTAAAATTGATTGGTAGGATTTCTAATCTTCTTGAAATAACCGAGATTTAATCTGACAAATATCTGGTAAGCATTCTTTTTCCTAAATCAACCAAATTGTAAGATCAAATGCTGGTTATTACAGGACAATAATTTGAAAAAGATTCTATCCCGCCTGCTTATACTCCTTTTCCCACACCGCCGCTTCCATCGCTTTAAATGCCGGAAACAATTCACTGCTGTGCTTTTGCACAAAATAAAGCATTTCGATGCCAACCACTTGATTATCTGCATCATAATCCACCACAACGTGCGGCTCCACTTCCTCGCTATCTGCAATAGGCTGGTCGGTTAATTTGATATACAGCGCATCGGCATCTTTATCGTAAGTGATTTTCATTGACAAGTTGTTTTTGGTTCGTTTTCGGTCAAAATGAGCGGTAATCACAATGCTACTTAAAGGATTAAACACCACTTTTAAACAACGGCTCGCTGCTTCGAGTATTTTTTTGAAAAAATGCGTTTCATCGGCGGCAATTTCATCTGTGACGTCTGGGTTTTCAATGGTATCTTATCCATTCCCGCTTCAAATTACGCTCTTTCAAGCGAGTTTCCAAATGTTGAGAAAACGTGTAGTTTTTTTTCGCCATAGTAGGTGCGAATTTTTTGATAAAAATAAGGGTTTTAAGTGTACTTTCTTTCAAATTCTAAAACCATTTTGACATGACCATTTTCATCCGCATACTATCAGAAAGCCAGTGGCTAGGTGTGTGCCAAGTGAAACAGAAGAAGCTGTTTTTACGCTTGCGGATAACCAACTGACGGAAGCCGATGAATACGAATTTTTTGAGCCGGGCACGGAAGTCCGGGTGGAAAAAATGTTGGAAATTTCTGGGTATAGTTGAAAGGATTGATGCAAATGCCGAATCCATTCCGGGCAGAAACTAAAACCTTGGCACTCAAGCCGCACAATTTTTTTGAGCGCAACAAACGAAAATAAGCTCTCAAAGCGTTATCCCGTTTAGGAATTCCTGATACATGGAGCTTTTTTCGAGAAAATCAAGGTGGAAAGTTTATCTGGCGGTCGGTGGCGCCCTTATTTTGGTGGTGTCGCTGGTTTATACGCGTTATTTGTCGAAGATGCTGGCGGAAAGTGAGCGCACGAAAGTGGAGAACTTTGTGCTGGCGTTGCATCAATTGGCTGATACGGAGCGGGCAATGGATGAAGATGTTACGTTGCAACAAGCGCTTATCAGCAGCAATACAACGATTCCGGTGGCGATTGTAAATGACAAAGGCGGCATTGATTACGCCGTTAATTTTGAACGGGAGGATTTGGGATACGTCAAAAAAGAAGTGGAACGCCTGAAGAATGATGGCTTTCGCCCGATTCCCAGCTTCGCCGGTACTTTTGTGTATTACAAAGAGTCGCGCGTGTTGCGTCAACTGCGTTACTTCCCACTCATTCAATTGATTCTGATCGTTGCTTTTATTGGCTTTGGCTATATGAGTTTCAGTTCGGCGCGCCGAGCCGAGCAGAACCGCGTGTGGGTGGGTATGGCAAAAGAAACGGCGCATCAGTTGGGTACGCCTATTTCTGCGATCATCGCCTGGATTGAGCATTTGAAGCTGATTGTCAACGAAAATGAGGAGGCACAGGAGGTGCTGGTGGAATTACGCAAGGACGTGGAACGCCTCGAATTGGTAGCCGATCGTTTCTCCAAAATTGGTTCTACGCCGGTCTTGCAGCCGGTCAATATTTACGAAGAGTTGGATCAGTGTCGTGCGTACATGCAGGCGCGCGCGCCGCGTAAGGTCGCTTTTCATTTTCCCGAGCCTACGCATCTGCCATTGTATGCCAATCTGAATCCACACTTGTTTGACTGGGTTGTGGAAAATCTGCTGCGCAATGCCATTGATGCCATGGATGGTAAGGGCAGCATCAGCGCCGAGGTGTACGAAGATAACGATTCAGTGCTTGTTGACATTAGCGATACCGGGAAGGGCATTCCTTCGGGGAAATTCCGCACGGTTTTTCAACCGGGTTATACCACCAAAAAACGCGGCTGGGGTTTGGGCTTGTCGCTTGCCAAACGCATCATTGAAGAATATCACAGCGGTAAGATTTTTGTAAAGCGCTCGGAAGAAGGCAAGGGTACAACTTTCACCATTCGTTTGCCAAAGCAAACGGCACCCGTGATTGCACAGCAAGAATTAATACCGAGTAAAGCAGTAAGTTGATAAAAAGAGTAAAATCAACAGTCTAAGCTTTAAGATTTTAAAGTATATTATATAAATATAACAATACAACCTGTCAGGTTAATACCTGATGGGTTTTGTTTTTTGGCAAATGCGAATCTGGCATCCATTTTTTCGCTATTTTTGTAATTTGTTTGCTATTGCGAATAAAATTGTGCTATTTTGTTGTAAGTGTGAAAATCAGACCGAATGGGCATTGTTATTTCACTTTTGAATCATAAAGGCGGGGTCGGAAAAACCACAAGCGCCATTAATATTGGTGCGGGCATGGTGGAATTGGGCAAGCGGGTGCTGCTGGTGGACCTGGATCCACAGGCGAATTTGACACTCTCGCTCGGCATTCCGCGTCAATCGGCAACCATTTACGAAGCGATTCGGGGCGAATCAGAGTTAAAACCCGTTTTTGCCAAACAAAATATGGATGTCATCACGTCCACGCTCGATTTATCGGGTGCAGAGATGGAGTTGATCAATGAAGCCGGGCGCGAGTATATCCTGCGGGAATTGTTCGAGCCGCTGCGCGAGGAGTATGATTTTATCATTATAGACTGCCCGCCATCCCTGGGTTTGTTGACTTTGAATGCGCTTACCAGCAGTGATTATGTCGTTATTCCATTGCAAACGGAATTCCTGGCATTGCAAGGCTTGGCAAAGATCAAGCAGGTGATTCAGAAAGTGCGCCTGCGTTTGAATAAAAAGCTGGAAATCGGTGGGGTAGTGGCTACCATGTACGATCATCGCAAGGTGCTGAACCGCGACGTGGTAGATACCATCAAGAAATACTTTGGTGACCTGGTTTTTGAAACGATGATTCGGGACAATGTGTCGTTGGCAGAAGCGCCTTCGCAGCGCAAGGATATTTTTGATTATAGTCCGAATAGCAGCGGTGCAGAGGATTACTTGAATTTGTGCAAGGAAATATTAGTGCGGGTACAAAATGGTTTTGTGTCAGTAAAAAGTGAATTTGGGGCAGCAGCACGAGCCGAGGAATAAGTAGGGTATTAAGCGATCAAGCGACTTAGGAATTTAGCGTATTAGCGAAAGCATAACCTATAAGAGATAACAACAATTTTGAGCAGAAAGAAATTCACCGACGATATTGGAAATCTTTTTGGGGACGACGATGCAGACATTCTGTCGGAAGAATCGGTATTGTTAGCCGCCACGAGTGCCAGTGATAAAAAGCGAAATCAACCCGGACGATCTTCGCAGGGCAAGCATTTTACCGCTGATCTGGAAAGTTTTTTGAAAGAAGCTTTTGAAGAATCGTATGAAGCGCAAACCCAGGGGGAAAGCCGTGCCGCAATAGATTCCCAACTTAAGAAACGCAGCCGTCGTCCGCCAGGAGGGCTGGATTTGCTCATTCGCAGTACGATAGAACCGGTAGCGGTAGCAGATAGTGATTCGCACACTCGTCGAGTAACCCTGCTCTTTGAACAGAAAAAATTGGAAAAACTTAAAACAATCGCCAGATTGGAGCGTACTTATTTAAAGGATATTATCGATGAATTGGTATGGGAGTATATTCAGGAGTACGAACAAGAAAAAGGGAGAATAGAATAAATTAATAATTTGAAATAATTGTTACATAAAATCATATTACCTCAGGGATTTATTTACTTTTTAGCAACATTATTACACGTCTCCTAAATAATCATCAGACAAAATGCGGGTTCATGCAAAGAAACATTTATGCTATTGCGTAAAAGCGTACTAGCTAGTCAGACTGTTATTGAAAATAAAAAACCTGAAAACAACCTGCATTATGAAGGAGAAAATTTTCCTCACCCTGCTATTGCTGGCTTTCCTGTTGCCAGCTTTTGCGAGTGTAAGAGATTCTATGCCGCAGCCCCGCCGCCCGCGGATTGGATTGGTGTTAAGTGGTGGCGCAGCGAAAGGCATTGCGCATGTGGGCGTACTTAAAGTGTTGGAAGAAGCAGGCATTGTACCCGATATAATTACCGGCACCAGCATGGGCAGCATCATCGGTGGCTTGTATGCGATGGGCTATTCCGCAGATTCACTGGAAAAACTGGTCTTGCAGCAAGACTGGGATAAAGTATTGAGTGATAAAATTCCACTCAATGAGGTCATTTTAGAAGAAAAGCCTTTCTTTGAAAATCAACTTGTGGAGTTTCCTTTTGAAAAATGGAAAATCAAAGTGCCCAGTGGTTTGATTCATGGGCAGCAAATTGCCGCACTGCTTACCCGATTGACATTGCCCGCCTATGGCATTCAGGATTTTAATCATTTGCCTATTCCTTTCTCCTGCAATGGCGTAGATATTATTCGTGGTACTTCCGTACCGCTACAGCAAGGGAGTCTGCCCGACGCCATGCGCGCAAGTATGGCAATTCCTACTGTGTTTACGCCCATTCAACGGGATAGTTTCTTGCTGGTAGATGGCGGCTTGATTCACAATTTTCCGGTAATGGAAGCCAAGGAAATGGGTGCCGATATTGTCATTGGCGTTTATACGGGTGCCCGCTGGGCAGATGCGCAAAAACTCAGCAGTTTCACTGGCATCATCACACAATCAGTTTTTCTGCTCAGTATTCAGGATGCCGATAAGCAGATGCCATATTGTGATATTTACATCGAACCGGATTTACTGGGCTATGGTGCACAAGATTTTAAAAAAGCCGACTCCATCCTCGTGCGTGGCGAGCGCGCTGCCCGTTTGCAACTGGACAAGCTAAAAGCACTCGCCGATTCCATCAATCAGTTGGGCGAACGTACTCCCGTGCATACCCTGCAGCCGATTCATACCATTTGGATTGATTGCATTGAGGTGAAAGGCAACCGCCGCTTCTCGCCACAAGAGATCGTGGGACAATTTGGCATTGAACCGGGGAGATTTGTCACGCCGGATGAACTCAATCAAGGCATTAATAAACTCTATGGCACCAATCAGTACGAAAAAGTGGATTATCGGCTTCACCAGGAAGACGCCCAGAACGTACTGACCCTCTATTGTTCAGAAAAATCGCCCGTACTGCTCAAAGCAGCCGTAGGATATGACTCGTATTCCGAAGCGGGTTTTTTGGTAAACTATACCTATCACAATCTCATCTTCCCCGCGTCGCGCTTCCTCTTCACCGGCAACCTGTCGGAAAATTACCGATTGCAATTATCTTATTTAAAATACATCAATGCCGCCAAAACGACTTCATTGTTTGCCAACTGGCAGTTGAATCGTGATGAGGTGCCCATTCAGAGCGAAGTAGGTTTGCCCCAAAACTTCAGTCTGGTCAACGCCTGGATTGAGCTGGGCATTCAGAAAAGGGTGACGCGTAACAGCATGGTTGGGCTGGGCTGGCAGCGCGAGAATCTGCGCTTCAAACCCCTCAATGGTACCGAAATTCCGTTTGATCGGCTCTCGTATAGCAATTTCAATGTGTTTGCCTTCTGGCAATTGAATACCCTGGATCGCAATATTTTCCCCACCGAAGGGTCCACCGCATCTTTTGAAATCAAGCACTTGCGCAGCAACCAGTTTGCTGTAGAGAATTTTGTAACCGATGTATCGGCTGATTCGGCGTTTGCGTTCCAACCTTATACAAAAATTACCTTCCAAAGTCGCAATTTGATCAAATTACACCGCTGGGCATCCTTGCAACTCAATCCGTTCTTCGGCATCGTGCTCAATCCGAGCAATACCTTCGGCGATTTCTTCCTCGTGGGCTCGCCCGAAGTGCTCAACCGGCGGGCGCTGCCTTTTCATGGCTTGGATGCCAACGAAATCGTAGCCCGTACTGCCTTTGGCGTAGATATTGGCTACCAGCACTTCCTGCGGCGCAATCTGCTGATGGCGGCTAATATCAACGGCGGCTTTTTTCAAAAACCGGAAGCCTTGCAAGACAATTTTTTACAAGGCAATTATCAGGGCATCATCGGTGGGAGCGTGTCGCTTGGGTACAATTCTTTCCTCGGACCGCTACGTGCCACGGTCTCCCTGCCTTTTTACGCCGAAGGCAATATCGACAGCAGCGTGCGGTTCTTTATATCACTCGGACACCGCTTTTAGCGCGACTGCGCATAACCCCATACCATTTGCATGGCAGGTAAACCCGCAGCAATCAGGGACTTGTGGGAAGGAATGCTGTCAAATTTCAAGCGCGCTGTTGCAGATTTTGTAAAGATCATTGCAAATTTTGCAATGAATTTGCTTCTGAGGCAAATCATTGCCTTTTTACGTGCAATGAAAATGCTGCTGCGTGCAACAAAAATCCCTTTGTGTGCAATCAAAGTGCTTCTGTAACAAATCATCGTCTTTATGCGTGCAATGAAAATGCTGCTGCGTGCAACAAAAATCCCTTTGTGTGCAATCAAAGTGCTTCTGTAACAAATCATCGTCTTTCCGCTTGCAATCAAAATGCTGATACAAATGACAATGGCGGTGTAGCAAATCAACTACGCTAAGTGGTAAAAATTAAACAGCGGCTAAGACAAAACCGGCAGGCTTCTTTTGTAAAGCGGAATATAAAATGCTGTGGGGGTGTGGTGATTAACTTCCTGTGGCGGCATGGACAGCTGCACTGTATTCTCAGCAGTTTTTTTAATCTGTTTCCGAACCACATATTCCAATGTACCAATCCTTTTCTGGATTATAAATTGTCCAAAAGAAAGCTCCCCACCATTCTTTTCCTACATCAAAAAATGGAGAACAATCTGTACTCCATTTTATTATTTCTATCTTCTTCTTATCTGAAAAAAAGAAATTCATAAATTCAATGAGGTATTCACCTTTTTCCCTTATTGTTTTTCCTGTTAAAATTGGGTAAGGTGGTTCCATAAAGGCATGAACAAAATCTCCGTTGCGGTTTGGATATTTTGATTTAAATGCTCGTATTTTTTGATTGAGGTCCACTTTATTTATTACATCTTCTTCTTGATCAAAATAGAAATAAGAATTGCTAGTTTCATTTCCTTTCATTCCTCTTACAAAAGGTTTGTTATGATTCAAATCATAAAATAGACTTGCGTCAAATTGATTATCAGCATATTAAAAAATTCCAAAGACCGGCACAAATACCCAATATCATATCCATATCATATTGGCGCTTCATTCTGATTTGGTTGTAAATAATCC
>JBKBWT010000303.1:2315-7684 GCA_046314415.1 Saprospiraceae bacterium | reverse complement strand
TTTACAACCAAATCAGAATGAAGCACCAATATGATATGGATATGATATTGGGTATTTGTGCCGGTCTTTGGAATTTTTTAATATGCTGATAATCAATTTGACGCAAGTCTAATGACTATGAAATAATAATTATTTCCTATTGGTGTATAATGATTTTATAAAATCCATCTTAATTTATCCATATCTTTATCTATTAATTAGTATCCTTTTTCTTCTTGTTTGCCTTCTGCAACTGCTTTTCCAAATATTGTATGACCATCTCCCACAAATCTTCAAAGGGAATAATTTCAACTTGAAAATACTGGCTACTTACTTCCAACGAGCGCTTTCTCAATTGGTCAAAGTAGGGCTGCGCTTTGCGCTGTACCGCCACCGGATGAAATTGATTTTTGGGCAGTGCAAGCAACATTTTTATAAAAAAGTATGACCGAATCGTATATTCATTATGTAAATAGCGTTCCGAATATTTTTCGATCGCATCAATCCGGTCGGTTGTTTGAGATCGCCGATTTTGTTGCACCAAAAAAAGGATTTGTATAATAAGAATCGGAATATTTAAACCCTTTTTATCTTTTGAAAAAATCGGTGTCTGATTTAAAAATCGCCCCAAACGCAACCTGCTAAAACTAGCTTCCTGATGGTTGATCTTAATTTTATTATTCAAAAATAAATAGTGTAAATATTGCTCCAGAATTTTCCAATACTCCTGCTGGTCCGGCGGCAAAAATTGAAATCTTTTATGCTGATACGCTTTACTAAAAATTTCGTACGCCCATTGATAATGCTGGGTGTGCAAACCCAGGATGACATAGGTTTCCTGAAATTTATACCAATTGTACGTTCCTTCATCCAGGAATTTAAGCGCCTTTGCATTACTAAATAATTGCTTATTTAGTTGTCGCAGTTGAATGTAACAAATCGCCTGCTGGTAATAAAAAGCTTGTAAAGGTACACGCGCATCAAAGGTTTTTTTCTCAAAAAAGAGAATTGCTTCTTCGCAAACCTGAATTGCTTTTTGATAATTATTTACAGACGTGTAAATAATTAGCTTGATTAAGTTCGCGTATAAATGCAAGTCGTGTGATTCCCATTTCTCAAGTCCCGGTTTTAGGTCATTATAATATTGCTGCGCCAACGTCGGGATATTTTTTTTCAGCGCCCGACTCTTTACATGCCGTATTACCAATTCGCAATAATAGGCTTCCGCCGTGCTTTCCGCATAATCAAGTTCGCGATAAAAATGAAATTTTTCGTTATATACTTGATATTGCTTTTCATCGCCTACCATCGCGCCATAATGCAGCCGAAGCGTGCGGCATACTTCCAGGCATAAATTGGTAAATTCAAATGATTCCCCATATTTCAAGACCTTTTCTGCCAGATAAACTCCGGCAGTCCGGGCATTTTTACCAAACAACAGCCTTACTGCTGCCCAGTTTTTGTAAGATTCCTGATAAGCCCGCTGCCTTTGGTTGTAAGAAGGCTGCTTCACATCTATCAGAAAAAGCGCATTTACCAGACGGTGCGTCAAATCTGCTTTTAATTTACGATAGTTAATCTCTCCGGCATCGGTGCCAAATAATCTATCCGCTGCTAGATCATCCGAATCTACCTCGCCAGAGCTAATACTCTCATACAATTCATTAAGTTTAGCATCATCTGCAAAAGGAAATCCCAACAAATCTATACCACGTAGTTTGCTTTTGTTTACTACGTAAACTAATTCCTTTAAAGCCTGCATATTTGAATGGGTTTACTGTTGCAAAGTTATGACTTTGCAAGACTAGTACTCTATTTGTTGGGTTAGAATTGAGTCGCCTATATGGCTTTACTAATAGTTTTGTGTCTCTTAATGGGTAAGCGTATATAGTTGCAAATATATAAAACTTTGTGTTATTATACCAAGATAAAGGATAATTTTTTTTATACTAACTGAATTTTGTATTTGAATACCCAGATTTTTGGAATGAATAAGCCTGATTGGGTTGACGAATAAGCATCCTCAAACTTTTCATATTTACCTTTTCTCATTTCAAATTTGGCATTAGTCTTCCAGAAAATTCAGTCGTTTTAACAAATCGGCGCGAAAAGTAACACCCACCGGAACACTTTTATCCAGAATCGTAATGGTTTCAGTCTGATTATTAAATACTTCGATATAAGGAATTTGCACCAAATAACTGCGGTGAATTTGGATGAACCGCCGCATCGATACCTTTTGCTTGATGCGCTTCAAAGACATTTTGACCACGTGCCGTTCTTTAGCCAGATACAAGATGCAGTAATTCCCTTCAGCCTGTATGATCGCCACTTCCGAAAGATTTACATTGATCACTTTATCTGCACTTTTCAAAAAAACGTAGTCTTTCAGCGTTAAGTCATCCTGCCAGCGTGCCAGCAGCTCCATCATATGAAAAGGCTGGCGATTATGCATCAGCGCGACTTCAATCGCATGTTGCAAGGTCACTTTTTTGATAGGTTTGACCAGATAAGCCTGCGGATGAACTTGCTTAGCCTGCAGGTACGTCTGTTCATCATCATAAGCAGTGATGAAAATAACGGGAATGGCTTGATCCAACAATTGAACTGCTAACTCAATGCCATTCAAGCGTCCTTTGAGCGAAATATCAATAATCGCCAGATCAACTTGATTGGTATATACCAGTTGGTGAACTGCATCGCTATTGTCCGCCATCGGAATAGCCTGATAACCGGACTCCATCATAAAGCGTTCCAATTCAGCGGCTTGTAATGGATCTTCCTCAATGATTAATATCTGAACGGCTTTCATTATAATGCTGGGAGATGTCAAAACTATGAACCGAAAGGTTAAATTTAATAAAATTTTATCTTTATTCCAAAAAATCGAGTATAAATATTGCTTTTTTTTGTAAAATTAATAAAATTAAAACATTATAAATCAGCTATTTACAATTGCACATTAATTAAAATAAAACTAATTTAGGCTTTTTAGTAACTACGATCACTGGGACTCAGCCGGATTGTCTGCATTTTTGGGCAAAAAAATATGGTTCATGCCACCTGGCATAAAAATAAGCGACCCAAATAAAATATAATATGGGCAAGTATATTGATGTATTTATAGATGGCTACCAAGGCTATGCACGTTATTTCTGGCATGAAGTAACCCATCCGCACTGGCATAATTATTTTTATTGGCTTCTGGGGGTTTCCGCCTTCTTTTTATTGCTGGAGTGGCTGGCACCCTGGCGCAAGGAACAGCCGCGCTTTCGTAAAGATTTCTGGCTTGACTTTTTTTACTTGTTTTTTAATTTTTTCCTCTTTTCATTACTGATTTATAATGCTGCTTCAATGGTAGTGGTAACGCTGCTCAATGACAGCATCAAGTGGTTGAGTGACTTTGATTTGCAAGCCGCCAATCCACTAAAAAATGCACCGATGTGGGCAATTTTATTAATCGGGTTCGTTGTACGTGATTTTATTCAGTGGTGGGTACACCGTTTATTACATTATAATAATTGGCTATGGGAATTCCATAAAGTCCATCATTCGGTAGAACAAATGGGCTTTGCGGCGCACCTGCGCTATCACTGGATGGAAAATGTAGTATATCGCAGCATCGAATATCTCCCCCTGGCATTACTTGGTATCGGACTTTATGACTTTTTTATTATCCATATCTTTACATTGGCAGTGGGGCATTATAATCATTCTAATATTTCGGTTTCTGGTAATATTACAGGTGGCATCATCGGCGGTTTGCTCGGAATAGCAGTAGCCACGGGCAGTTTCGACTTAAATTTATTACAAAATCCCACTATATTATATCAAATTTTAACGGTATTTACCGGCATTGTAATCGGCGCTTTATTATTAGGACGTGTAATGAAATTTTTATTCAACAGCCCGGAAATGCATATTTGGCATCACGCCCACGACCTGCCGCCCCATCAGCGCTTTGGGATTAATTTTGGAATTACCCTGGCAATTTGGGATTATCTTTTTAAAACAGCTTACATTCCTTATAATGGGCGCGATATTCAACTGGGTTTTCCCGACATGGAAGAGTTTCCACATGATTTTATCGGTCAGAACTTACACGGATTTGGTAAGCAGATTAATACGAATTAAATTAACAACCATATTATAGCTTGTTAATTTAATTATAATAACCTGATATTGGAAGCAGAAGATAAATTGAAGTACGATTTTGTTTAATATTATACACAAATGTAATAATTTGCCCAAAGCACCTCCCCTACTCTATCATTTTTATATAAAGGCGTTGCAAAACAAACCTTATATTGCAGGCGTTTTTTAAAGACAGAAAGTAAAAAGATTGGTTCAATGATTGCGCAAAGTTCGTCTCAGGCAGAAATTCAAGCATTATTACACAAGCATTATCCGCAACTTGCCGAACGGGGTATCCAGGAAGAAATCGCTCAGGTGGGCAAATTATTCTTTTTTAAAGCCGGTGAACTCATTACGGATTATGGCAGCTACATCAAGCTGATTCCACTGGTGGTGGAGGGCAGCATCAAAGTGGTACGCGAAGGCGACGATGGTCGGGAGTTATTCTTGTATTTTCTGCAACCCGGCGAGGCTTGTACCATGTCATTTACCTGCTGTATGATGGATAAAAAAAGTGAAATCAGGGTTATCGCCGAAGAGGATACGCTGTTCATCGGTATTCCGATTCGCTACATGGACGAGTGGATGAGCCGTTATCAAAGCTGGAAAAATTTTGTACTGCGCTCTTATGACAATCGTATGCTGGAAATGATTAAAGTGATTGATAACATTGTATTCCGCAAGCTGGATGATCGCTTGATGGATTACCTGCATAAAAAAGCCGCAGTCAATAACGCAAAAGAATTACAAGTCACTCACCAGGAAATTGCGACCGACCTGGGGGCTACCCGTGAAGCGATTTCACGGCTGCTCAAACAGTTGGAAAACAGCGGTTACCTGCGTTTAGGGCGCAATAAAATAGTGCTGCTTAAGTAAATTATCCTTATTATATTACTATTTATTCTACTAAGCTATCTTAATGCTGTTGATACTGCATATTGATGGCTAATGCCTTCCTGTAATATTTTCACACGTTTTTTAACGGTTGGAGCTTCAACGGTCAACCAGCTTGAAAAATCAACCCAAAATTTTGATAATCAATATCTTGTAATAAGGCAAGCACAAGAAAACCATTTTCCGTCCGGCAGTTTTTAAAATAGAATTGGCTTTAGAGGCTATCTCCTTTCTCTAATTTTATACTCACCAAATTTAAAACTAGTCAAAAGCCCGTTGAAAAGATTAAATTCTAACAATCGGCAGGTGTGTAGCTAATTATTCCAATTCTAAAAGCAAAGAAGCATGAAGCGTTTTACCCT
>JBKBWT010000303.1:0-2305 GCA_046314415.1 Saprospiraceae bacterium | reverse complement strand
CTTAGTGTGTGGGGGCAGCGTGGTACCGTGTCTGGCAAAGTGACCGACGCAGCAAGCGGCGAGCCCCTGGCAGGTGCCAATATCATTATGGAAGGAACCACCACCGGTACCTTGACCGATGCCGATGGGATGTATCAGATCAGCCTTCCGGCAGGTCAGCAAACACTGATCGTGTCTTTTATCGGCTATGGAACGTTGACGCAAACCGTGACGGTGACTGCCGACTCGGATACGCAACAAGATTTTCAACTCGAAGTAGGTAATTTAGTGGGACAAGAAGTCGTAGTGTCGGCTTCGCGCAAAGCGGAGAAGCTGACGAATGCACCGGCAACAATTTCCGTGATTGGCTCCAAAGCCATTTCGGAATTGCCTTCCTTCAACGTAGCGGAATTATTGGGTCGCCAGCGGGGCGTGGATTATGTGCGCTCCGGCGTATTGGGCATTGGCATCAACGCACGCGGTTTTAACAGTGCCTTTAATCCCAAAAACTTACAAATCAACGATGGTCGTTTGTCTTCCCTCATCGCCACGGGCTTGCCGCTGGGCGCTTTGAGCACTACCGTGAAAGAAGATGTGGAAAGAGTGGAAGTTATTCTGGGACCTTCGTCGGCATTGTATGGACCCAACGCGCACAACGGTTTGATTAATACCATTACCAAAGATCCGCGGGTTTATCAAGGTACAACTATTGCATTAGGTGCTGGAAATCAGAGTGTTCTGACGGCGCGACTGCGTCATGCCACCAAATTAAGTGATAAATTAGCCTTTAAAATCAGCGCTGAATACACCGAAGGTGAGGAATTTGAATTTACCGATACCGTTTACTTTTTTAATACCGCTTTTGATAATCGCGCATTTGGTGGACCGGGCAACGGCTCCAAAATTATTTATCATGCCGTACCAGAGTTGGATCTAAATCGCAATTTTAATTCTTTACGCGGTGAAGCCGGATTGTATTATTCCGTTGGTGAAAAATCCGACCTGATATTTACTTACGGTTATAGCAATAGCAATAACATTGGTAATACGAATGCCGGACGCAATCAAATTAAAGATTGGCAACTTAATATTTTCCAACTGCGTTTTGTATCGCCGCGTTTCTTCGCCCAGGCTTATTACACAAGCAGTAAAACGGATGAAACGTATGCTATGAACCAGCGTACGCAAAATTACCTGACCTTTAAAGACGCCGGGTTCAGCGAAGAAGAAGCCCGCCGCCGCTCGTTCAATGAGCAGTGGTTTGGCATTTCAACTACCGTGGGCGTCCCGCTCAAGCGCGGAGCGGTTTTCCAGGATGCGTCCAATCGTCTGAACGGCGAAGTGCAATATAATAATGAAATTGCCGGATTTAATTACATTGCCGGTGTGCAGTTCCAGCGCGATGTTGCGAATAGTAATGGCACCTATTTATTGGATGCCAATGGTGAAATTGAAATCAATCAGATTGGCGGGTATGTACAACTCGAACGCCGTTTTGGTGAGCATTTGAAAGCGGTGGTAGCAGCACGTGCGGACGATCATGATTTATACGGTTTTAATTTTATTCCGAAAGCCGCTTTATTATACATTAGTAATACTGGTACACTCCGTGCTACGTATGGCAAAGGGATTGCCGCACCGACTATCTTGAATCTGGAAGCCAATATTTTCGGGGGCGTGTTGCTGGGCAACGGCGCTGGCTTTACCTTGTCGGATGGCACCAAAATTCCGGGATTGAAAGTAGAAACCATTCAAACGTTTGAATTGGGTTATAAAGGTTCTTTTGGCAAACGCCTGTTTTTAGATGCCAATGCTTATTATAATATTTCGGAAAACTTCCTCAGCCCTGCTATTAATATTGCCACCAATGGTCGTACCGTAACTCAACGCGGCGACCAGCCAATGTCCGCAGTCGTACCCGGCACGCCCGCTACCGGTGCAGCACTGGTATTGACTTATTTGAATTTTGGTAATGTAAATACCTATGGTTTTGACGCATCTATCAATTATAGTTTTTCTGATGCTTTGGTAGGCACCTTGAATTATTCCTGGTTTGATTTTGATTTGGATACCGCCGACCCTGCCAATGATGGCAACAAAAATGGCAAAGTGGATGAAAACGACCTGCCGATTAACACGCCAACCCACAAGCTGGGCGCGGGTTTGAGCTATTCCAAGAGCAAATTCTTCGCCAACCTCTTCGGTCGCTGGGTGCAGGAATATGATTTCTTCTCCGGTATCAACGTGGCAGCAAGTACCAATCGCGATCTGATTTATGCCGGTTCGCCGGTAGTGGAAAATGCCCGTGTAGGTCGCTCTTTCAACT
>JBKBWT010000302.1:0-7706 GCA_046314415.1 Saprospiraceae bacterium | reverse complement strand
GGTTGGCTATCAAATAGTCCACATACAACTCGAAAGTAGCTGGAAATTTCATCCTCCAAAGGTCGTAACTGTCAAAGAACTTTTTTTTCCTAATTTTTTACCTGCGTAATCTCAGTTATAATGTAGGATGGGGATGTTGGCACTATAAAGATGATACAGAAAAATATGGGAAATATGGAAGACTCTATACTTGGGAGGGAGCGAATAAAGCTTGTCCACCTGGCTGGAGATTGCCTACTCAAAAAGAATGGTTGGAGAGCATCAAGCTGTTTGGAGGTTATTTTGATGATTTGACTAATATTAACTATGGTAACACTGAAAGTGCATATTTATCACTAACTCAGAAATTGAAAATTGATTATCTCGCGGGTTACTACGAGCAAAATCAATATCATTATGGCAATATTGATAGCGTCGGAAGCTACTGGAGCTCTACTAAGATAGAAAGCAACAACTATTTATACTATGATTTTGCGGAAGGTAAGAAGATCATTTTTCAAAAAAAGGATACTGGTTTTTTAGGTCTCTCCGTCCGCTGCGTTCGCGATACTAAATTGGATACCAATGCCAAATTAATCCTTCCAAAAGAAGAACTTATCACCGACCCACCCCGCCTCACCTTTGAGCCGGAAATGGTCTTTGTACAAGGCGGCAAGCTTAAGCGGGAAAACGGTCCGGAAGTGACGCTCAAAGATTTTTACATCGGTAAGTATCAGGTAACGGTAAAAGAATACCTGGAATTTGCAAATGCCACTAAAAGCCATTTCCCGGAGTGGATGGAAGAAGGGAGTAAATACAATTTCAAAACGGGTTCAGACGATCACTATAAAAAATTGGGGGAAGCCTTAACAAACGACAGTCATCCCATTGTAGGGATCAGTTGGAACGATGCTAAAGCCTATTGTCAGTGGCTTTCTAAAGAAACAGGCAAAAAATACCGCCTTCCTACTGAATCCGAATGGGAGTACGCGGCTCGGGGAGGGAATCAAAGCAAAAACTTTGAATATGCCGGTAGTAACCATATAGATGAAGTTGCCTGGTATAATGGAAATTCGGGCGGTAAGACGCATCCAGTTGGTACTGCACCAAAATCCAATGAGCTTGGCATTTACGACATGAGCGGTAATGTGTGGGAATGGTGTGAAGATGTATGGCATGATGATTATAAAGGCGCCCCTGCAGACGGCAGCGCCTGGATAAGCGGTGGGGATCAGAATAGTCATAGTCGCGTGGTTCGTGGCGGGTCCTGGTTCAATCTTCCAAACGTCTGCCGCGCTGCTTACCGCGGCGGGAGCGGTCCGAACGACCGCGCCGACAGGTTTGGGTTTCGTTTGGTACGGCACTAACCCTTGGTCACTTTTACCCTTCTTGACCGCCGTAGCGTAGCGAAGGAGGTTTACCCTTTTTTAAGTCTGGTTTGGGAAACGCTTGCAGGGGGCTCGATGCCCCCTGCAAGCGTACGGCTTGTGATCTGCACCATGATGCCCATGATGATTATGATAGCCATGACCGCGCTGTACATCAAACCCATCAAAACCCCAAAGGGATGCTTTGGCAAAATCATACAAATCACCGTTCAGACAATTGCGCTCACTTTGTCTGAACTAGGATGCCCATGATGATTACGATAACCATGACCGGGTCGCGCATCATACCAATCAAAAAAATCATTCCCATCACCGTTCCGACAATTGCTTCCATTTTGTCTGCACCATGATGCCTATGATGCTTATGATTCCTGTGATTGCCCTACATCAAATCAATCAAAAAAATCATACCCATCACCGTTCCGACAATTGCTTCCATTTCGTCTGCACCATGATGCCTGTGATGCTTATGATAGCCATGATCGCGCTCTGTCTCAAGCCCATCAAAAAAACCATAGCTATTACGGTTCCGACAATGTCCCAACTTCCATTTTTACCTTCCCAGATTGAATTTTTACAGTCCCAGATGGCGTTCGTGAACTCCCGGATGCCATTTTTACAGTCCCGGATGGCATTCGTGAACTCTCAGATCTTATTCGGGACGTTCCGGATGGCATTTGGGACGTCCGCAACGTCATTCGGGAAGGCAAAAATGGGACTTGGGACTTCCCGGATCGCATCTGGGAAGGCACGGACGGCATCCGGGACGTTCCATTTTTAATTTTTGGAGACATTTATGAAGCGAAAAAAAATTTTATAGCGCTATTTGAAATATCCATTACACTTTATATATTTGTTGTATTCAACATCATTCTACACAAGCTTGCCAACATTGCTCGTAAGCATTGCTATTACGAGCGTCTCTAAAAGAATTAATTACAATTATTTTTTCTTAATTTAATTTACATAGTCATGCGTGATTTTATTCCTTCCAACGACGCCGAATTCCTCATTTGGCTCAAGAATTTCCGTAACAAGTTGAGTATGTACATTTATCATTTTGGTATTTCACCGGAAGACCTCGGCAAGCTTGATATGCTGATCAGTTCGATGGAGACTTCGGTGCAGGAGGTTGCTGCCCAAAAAGAGGTGATGGCTAAAACCGTAACCCAAAAAGACGGTGTACGTAAGGAATTGGAAGCAATGATACGTGCCGAAGCAAATCGTACTAAAACGAACAAGAACTATACCGAAGCCATCGGGCAGGAACTGGGCATTGTCGGTAGCAAAAGCAGATTTGACCCGGCTACCTACAAGGCATCCGGTAAAGCAACGGTTGCCGGTAGTATGGTGCGTATTAAATTTTCAAAAAAGGGTGTTGATGGCGTGAACGTGTACGTCCGTCGCAAGGGCGAGGTAGAATGGAAATTCCGTACCCGCGACAACAACAGTCCTTACGAAGAGCGCATTGTACTGGAAAATCCTGCTGTGCCGGAGCATTGGGAATACCGCCTGGTTGGCGTAATCAAAGACGTGGAAGTCGGGCTGCCCAGTGATGTGATTGAGGTGATTATCGGTGCGTAGAAATAAAATGGTCTGGATCAGCATTTTCGGAATTCAAGAATTTTCATAATTCTGATAATTCTAAAATACTGCGAATGCTGATTCAGACACTTTTTCTTATCTTCGATTGTTAGAAGTATAAAACGAGGTGTTTATGAGTGTCCAAGCAATTTATCAGACTTACCTGAAACATTTGTCCGTAGAGGAGCGGCTGGAGTTGATTCAATTGTTGATGGATGAGACATTGGGTACCAAACCGGTAGAAAGTGCTACGGAATATGATGTCATGGAATTTGCAGGCGTAGGCGAGCCCTATGCCTTGTCGGAGGATGCTCAAACGTATGTGAATAAACTTCGCTCAGAATGGGAATAAGCGATTTGCAACAAAAGCTCAGTGGGTTTTCGCGTATTGCTTTAGATACTGCACCTATTATTTATTTTGTAGAAGCCAATCGTACTTATAAATCGCTTACCGATATTGTCTTTCAATCCATCAGTAATAAAAGTTTGCAGGGTTTTACGTCAATGATAAGTTTGACGGAAGTCCTGGTGCATCCGATCGAAAAGCAATTTACCGTTTTGCAGCAGCAGTACATGCGATTGTTACTCAATAGCGCTCATTTCTCGACCAAGATGTTGGATATGGCAGTAGCAATCAAAGCTGCCGAACTGAGGGCAAATTATAAACAGCATGCTATTCGCACACCCGATGCCATTCAAATCGCAGTTGCTTTGTTACAAAATTGCGACGCTTTTATTAGCAATGATCAAAAATTAAAAGTCATCCAGGAAATAGAAGTCATTATACTGGAAGATTACATTTGATATCGGTTTGAATCAGCATTCGCTGAATGAAAGAATTTACAGCATTCTAAAAATGCTAAAATCCTGCAAATGCTGATTCAGACACCCTCACCAACTATTCACTATTCAACTGCCGACTTCCCGATGCATCATCCCCTCTAATTCCCCCAGCACACTCATATCCTCTATCGTAGAAGGGGCGGTGTAAACTTCCCCGTCGGCAATGTGGCGCATGATCTTGCGGAGGATTTTGCCGGAGCGGGTTTTGGGCAATCGTTGCACCACCAGCACTTTTTTGAAACAAGCGATGGCGCCAATGTTGTGCCGCACCATTTCCACCAGGTCTTTTTCAATGTGCTCCTCAGGATCGCTGACACCACTTTTTAAAACGACAAAGCCCATCGGCACCTGTCCTTTGAGTTCTTCCTTGATGCCAATAACCGCACACTCCGCCACCGCCGGGTGTGCTGCGATGATTTCTTCCATTTCGGAAGTGGAGAGCCGATGCCCCGCTACATTGATTACATCGTCTATGCGACCGGTGATGTAAATGTAACCATCCTCGTCTTTGTAGCCGCCATCGCCGGTAAAGTAAAAGCCAGGGTACGCCGATAGGTAAGATTTAATAAAGCGTTCGGTGTCGTTCCATAGCGTCGGCAGGCAGCCGGGCGGTAGCGGCAAGCGCACCACTACCGCGCCTTCCTGATTGGGTGCCACGTCGTGCCCCTCGCTGTCCACCACGCGAATGTCAAAGCCACAGACGGGTTTGGTGGCAGAGCCGGGCTTGACCGGGAGCAGTTCTACGCCCACCATATTTGCCAGCATCGGGTAGCCCGATTCCGTTTGCCACCAGTGGTCAATGACGGGGATTTGCAGCAGGTTCTGCGACCATTCCAGGGTAGCCACGTCGCAGCGCTCGCCCGCCAGGAAGAGGTAGCGGAGGGAACTGGTATCGTATTTGGTTTTGAAAGTACCGTTGGGGTCTTCTTTTTTAATAGCGCGAATGGCGGTCGGCGCGGTAAAGAACACTTTTACTTGGTATTCTTCAATAATCCGCCAGAAGGTGCCTGCGTCCGGCGTGCGAATGGGCTTGCCTTCAAATAAGATGGTGGTACAACCGTGAATCAGCGGCGCATACACGATATAGGAGTGCCCCACGACCCAACCCACATCCGACGCTGCCCAAAAGACCTCACCCGGCTGCACGCCATACACGTATTGCATGCTGAAGCGCATGGCGACCGCGTGCCCGCCGTTTTCCCGCACAATGCCCTTGGGCGCGCCTGTTGTGCCGGAGGTATATAAAATATACAGCGGATGGTTGGCTTCTACGGGGACGTAGCTCGCGGGTGTCGCCGTTTTGCACAATTCCAGCCAGTCAAAATCCCGTCCTTCTAAAAGCTCGGCTTGCAATTGCTCGCGCTGATACACGATTACACCTTCCATTTGATGCTTGGCTTCTACCAGCGCTTCATTCACAATGGACATATAATCAATCACTTTCGTGAATTCAATGCCGCAACTGGCGGTTAGCAACAACTTCGGCTTGGCATCATTGATCCGAATCGCCAATTCATGCGCCGCAAATCCACCAAATACAACCGAATGCACCGCGCCCAGCCGCGCACAGGCTAGCATCGCAATCACCGCTTGCGGTATCATAGGCATGTACAGAATGACCGTGTCGCCTTTGGTGACGCCCCTGGCTTGAAGCACCCCGGCAAAGGTTTCTACCTCGGCAAGTAATTCCCGGTAAGTGAATTGTTGCTTCTTACCCGTAGCTGGCGAGTCGTAAATCAGCGCTGCCTGCTCGCCGCGTCCGTTGGCTACGTGGTAATCCAGCGCCAGATACGAGGTATTCAGCAAGCCGCCCTTATACCAGCGGTACAGCTTTTGCTCATCTTTGGACGAAATGGTCTGAGGTTCGCTAAACCATTCGATCGCCTGCGCCTGCTCCCGCCAAAAAGTTTCCGGCTCCGCCAGGCTCCGGGTGTAAAAATCTGTGTAAGTCATGGTATTTGATTTTGCAGCGGGTAGAAGGTGCGGGGTAGGGGGACACCCCGCACAGCTTCTAACCACTGTTAATTAAATCTTGAAAAATGCTTACAGACTGAAAATTATGATTCTGCCATTGGATCAAAATCATTCAGCGCTTCTGACAATCAGAACCGTTGCAATTTTTTCAATTCGGGAATAGAAAGGGAGTAGTTATTGTTGGGAAGCACTGCTAACTTTATTTGTAAAATCGAACATTGCAAAGTAGTAGTAGCGCACTCGGCTAAAGCCTATTTTAGTTGCGTTCTACCCCCGCCATGAATGGCGGGGTAATTAGTTGCCCCGTGCTTTAGCGCGGGGATTAGAATTGATACAATTGGGGCTTTAGCCAAATCCAACAACTGCAACAAGTCACTTTTCAATGTTCGATCTACAAATACAGTTAGCAGTATCGTAACTTTTGAACTTTAAACCTTGAACGTCTTCAACCTTTTAAGCCTTCACCAGCGAACCGTCCTTGATTTCCTCCACCACTTCAGGATTCAATAAAGTCGAGGTATCGCCCAGGCTGTCCAGTTCGTTGGAAGCTACTTTGCGGAGGATGCGGCGCATGATCTTACCAGAGCGGGTTTTCGGTAAGCCCGACACGATCTGAATCTTATCCGGCTTGGCAATCGGACCAATTTCTTTCGTCACCACGTCGAGCACTTCTTTGCGGAATGCTTCCTCATTTTCAATCAGATCGGAGGTAATCACATACGCGTAGATGCCCTGTCCCTTGATGTCGTGCGGGTAGCCCACCACGGCAGATTCCACTACATTCGGATGCTGGTTGATGGCATTTTCCACTTCGGCGGTGCCAATGCGGTGACCGGAAACGTTAATCACATCGTCCACCCGACCAATGATGCGGTAGAAGCCGTCCGCGTCGCGGCGCGCGCCATCCCCGGTGAAGTATTTGTTATCAAATGTTGCAAAATACGTGAGTCGTGCGCGTTCGTGATCGCCATACGTCGTGCGGATGATCGAGGGCCAAGGAAATTTGATGCAGAGCATGCCTTCCACGTCGTTTTCTTCTAACTCTACACCATTGGCATCCACCAGACAAGGCTGTACGCCGGGCAAGGGAAGGGTAGCGTAGCAAGGCTTGAGTGGCGTGATATGCGCCAGCGGGGAAATCATGATGCCGCCCGTTTCCGTTTGCCACCAGGTATCCACGATGGGTACTTCGCCGCGCCCGATGTGGTTTTGGTACCAATGCCAGGCTTCTTCGTTGATGGGTTCGCCCACGCTGCCCAATACTTTGATGGCACTCAGATCGTGTCCTTTGGTATAATGGTCGCCCATTGCCTGGAGGGCGCGAATGGCGGTCGGTGCAGTGTAGAAATGCGTCACTTTGTATTTTTCACAAATCTGCCAGAAGCGGCTCGCGTCGGGATAAGTGGGCACACCTTCAAACATGATGCTTGTAGCGCCTGCCAACAGTGGTCCATAAACAATATAAGAATGCCCGGTAATCCAGCCAATATCCGCCGTGCACCAGTAAATATCGCCGGGGTCGTATTGAAATACATTTTCAAAACTGTATTTGGTGTAAATCATGTAGCCGCCGCAGGTATGCACCACGCCTTTGGGCTTACCCGTCGAGCCGGAGGTGTAGAGAATGAAGAGCATGTCTTCCGAATCCATTTCCTCGGCGGGGCAGTCGGCGCTCTGATGGTCCACCACATCGTGCCACCAATGGTCGCGTCCGGCAGTCATTGCCATTGCTTTGTCTTTGGCGTTTTGCTGTACGAGCACGGTTTCCACGCTGTCGCAACCCATGTTAATTGCCTCATCCACCACGGTTTTCACCGGAATATGCTTGGGTCCACGATCGTTGTAATCCGAACAAATCACCATTTTGCAAGTGGCATCCTTGATCCGGTCAGCTAAGGCATGTGCAGAGAAACCCGCAAACACCACCGAGTGGATCGC
>JBKBWT010000301.1:0-7776 GCA_046314415.1 Saprospiraceae bacterium | reverse complement strand
TCTTTTATAGCTTTATAATGTAGGCTCATGCTCCTTTTTTTACCCCAAATTTAATCAACTTTGATTTTCAACTATTTACATGGACGCAACTCTAATAATTATCGGGCTTCGTAATCGGATGCGCATGCCGCTCGGCAAAACCAGTTAATTTTTGATCAAATTGTTGCCAATTTACATTGGGTTTCAATCGAATATAATTAAAAAACTGCTGCCAGCCCCAACTTTCCATACGTGCTTGCGGCACCACCTGATTCAAGAAACTAAATGCAACAACATAATTAAAATCGAGGTGAAACTGTGCCGGTACCTCTTCCAATATACCCGTCACCCGCGCATCACGCGCGTCAATGCGAATCGTTTTATTCAGCGCCGGCTCATCGCCAAAATATTTTTTAGCCATTGTTTCCGTCAGCACAATGTTTTCAGGCTGGCTGAGGGCTGTTTTGGGATCACCTTCTTTGAGTTTTAAACCAAAAAAATTCAGGAAATTTGCTTCGCCATAAATGCCTTTTTCTTCCAGAAAATTAATTTCACCGACTCGAAATAAAGGCTTTCCAAACACATTCAACACCCGCGTGGTCGCCTCAATTTCCGGAAAATCCTGCTTCATTTGAGCAAGAAAAATCGGCGGCGATACGGCATTCTGGCGTACTTCCCCCTGCTGTCCGTGATTATTGAGATATATTCTGAATACGCGATCCGCATTTGGGACAAACCGATCATACGCCAGTTCATCGCGCACAAAAAGCCCGATCAACAAACAGCCCACCATCCCAATCACCAACCCGAAAATATTCAACGCGCTAGACAATTTGTCTTTGCGTAAGTTGCGAAGGGTAATTTTAAAATAATTTTTTAACATAATTCCGAGTTTTTATGATATAGCAATAAAATTTTTATCAAAATACAACTCTTTGTATTTCAACTATTTCTACCACTTTTATTATATTGCTATTGTCTAAAGTTTTATTTACCACAGCGTTTCCACTCGATTAATCATTCACTCAATCGCTTGGTCGCTCATTCTCCTAGTCTCCCCATCACTCCGTCCTTAAACTCTTCACCGGATTTGCCACGGCTGCCCGAATGGCTTGAAAACTGATTGTTAGCAAAGCAATAAAAACTGCCAGCAACAATGCCACCGCAAAAATCCACCATTCAATATTGATGCGATAAGCGAAGTCTTCCAGCCAGCGGCTCATACCCCACCACGCAATGGGAAATGCAACGACCGCAGCGATGAACACGAGCCTGAGAAAATCTTTGGACAGCATCAAGGTAACTTTTAGTACGCTGGCACCCAGTACTTTACGAATACCAATTTCCTTGGTACGTTGGCTGATGGCATACGCCGCCAATCCGAGTAAGCCCATACACGCGATAAAAATTGCCAACACGGAGAAGAAGCCAAAAATGCGCTGCGTACGCTGCTCAGCTTGGTACAACGCCGCGAGATTTTCATCCAGGAAGCTATAGCCAAAGGGCTGTTCAGCGAGGAAGGATTTCCACAATTGCTCGATTTGTGATAGGGTTTGCTGGAAATTATCCGGCTTGACCCGCACCAGCATCAAGCCATTACCGGCATTAGCGCCAAACCGTTCCGTATTAATAAAAATTAAAGGCGTAATAGCTTGATGTAGAGACTGGAAGTGGAAATCTTTCACCAAGCCTACCACTGTATAAATCGTTTGCTCGCCATTCGGTCCATTCAAAAATCCGTCGTTACTGACTAAACGCGCGCCAATGGGATCGGTCAAGCCAAATTCTTTAGCCGCCGCTTCATTGAGGAGCAAGGCAGTTGAATCGGCAAATTCTTCCGAAAAGGCACGCCCGGCAGCAATTTCTAATTGCATGGTTTCCACCAACTTATCATTTACCACCATGCCGCGCCCGGTCATCATTTCCTTGGAATTGATGGGTTGAAAACTGATCCCGAAAAAGCCTTGTTCACCCGGTACACTTGACGTACCCGCTGCGCTTACTACACCCGGAATCTGCTCTAATGCCCTGGTGAACGATTGTGTACGCTCTCCTAAAAAGCCTGCCCGGTCCAGCACCACCAGATGGTCTTTGTTAAAACCTAGTTGCTTGTTTTGTAAAAATTCCATTTGCCGATAAACGATCATCGTGCAAATAATCAAGCAAATTGATATACAAAATTGAAAGATAACCAGCCCGTTGCGCAAGCCTAAGCCTTCCTTATTGGTTTTAAACTTGCCGCGCAGTACCACAATGGGTCGGAAAGACGAGAGCACCAGCGCCGGATAGCTGCCTGCGAGCAAACCTACCAGCAGGGCAAACCCCAACAAGGCTAGTAAATTCAAAGGTTGTAACCAAAATTGCATATTGAGTTCTAATCCGCTCAAAGTATTGAAAACTGGCGTCAGAAAGCGCAGTAAAACCAAGGTAAGCGCCATACTAATCAAGCTGATAAAAACCGATTCGGTCAGGAATTGCCCCATTAAAAAGCTACGCTCGGAACCAAACATTTTACGCAAGCCCACTTCTTTCGCCCGCTCGACGGAACGCGCCGTCGCCAGATTAGTGAAATTGATACAAGCTAAAACAAGTATAAATATTGCAATTACCGCAAATATGTAAACACTTTGTATACTGCCATTTGGACTTAATTCTGCTTCTAAGTTCGAATGCAGGTGAATGTCTTGCATTGGTTGTACAAAATAACGGTAACCATTGCCTTGCTTTTGATATTCGGCAAAAGAAATACTGGTTTCACGCTCGATTTGTCCGGCGGTATATTTTTCTACAATTTTGGGGAGTTTGGCTTCAAAAGCTTCCGGATTAGTACCGGGCTTTAATAAAAAGTAAGAGCAGGAAGAAAAATTGACATAATTCGGTTGTTGGGCAAAATTTGTGCCCGTGTTGGACACCAGTATATCAAACTGAATATGAGAACTTTCCGGCACATCCTTGCATACGCCCGTGACACTCCAGCTCTGATCGCCGACTTGTAATAGCTTACCAATGGCATCCTGCTCGCCAAAATATTTCTTGGCGGTGCTTTCGGTGAGCACCACGGAATTCGCTTTGGTTAACGCCGTTTTGGAATCACCCTCTACCAGTGGAAAAGTAAATATTTCAAAAAAGGTAGAATCGGTAAATAAAATGCCGGGCTCCTCATATACTTGGTCGCCCACACGTATCGTAGGTGTGCCGCCGCCTAGCTGCGGGATAATGCGGGTAAAATTTTCTACTTCCGGAAATTCATTTTTAATGGCTTCGCCAAAAGAAAAAGGGATAATAGCGTAAAACGTAGAACGCCCCGGATATTTACGTTCCAGTGCCACCCGATAGATGCGGTCGCCATTAGCGTGGAAACGGTCGAAACTGATTTCGTGCTGAATGTACAGTAAAATAAGCAGGCAAATTGCCATACCCACAGACAGCCCTATGATATTAATAAGCGAATACCCCTTGTGTTTCAAGAGGTTACGAAATGCGATTTTGAAGTAATTTTGCAACATTACACAAAAGTTTTAATTAGCAATGGAAAAGCGCGAAACCCCGTAAATGATCGTCACTTACGAGGTTACCGTTTTAAACTTTGTGTTTTTCTCAATCGTTACTTCGTCCGCTAGTTTTTTATTGGATCGCTTAACTTCTTTACCGGCAATTGAATAAAAGTAATTGCTATGATTGACTTACTAAAATAATTTTGTCCTCACCAGCTTACTCCGTGCGTAAACTTTCTACCGGATTGGTCCAGGCAGCGCGAATGGCTTGGACACTTACCGTCAGCAAGGCAATGAATAAAGCGGAGAATGCCACCGCTACAAACATCCACCATTGAATATGAAGGCGGTACGCAAAATCCGCCAGCCAATTATTCATCAGATACCAGCCAATCGGGAACGCAATGATACCGGCAATGAGCACCAGGCGCAGAAAATCCTTGGACAGCATTGCCACAATCCCGCCGGTGGTAGCGCCCAGCACCTTGCGGATACCAATTTCTTTGATGCGCTGCTCAGCAGTAAAAGATGCCAGTCCAAACAAGCCCAGACAACCAATAATGATAGCGATCAAGGCTGCGATTTTATACAATTGCGACATTTGACGTTCACGCTGATAAAAATTGGCGATTTTCTCATCCAGGAATTGATAATCAAATACATATTCCGGATAAATGCTATTCCAGCTTTTTTCGATCACCGGGAGGGCAGCATTCACTTTAGCCGCTTCCAGCTTAATATTGGCAACGCCATAGTTGTCCGAATGAAAGATCAGCAACGGTGGAATTTCCTGTTGCAATGTTTCCGCGTGGAAATCTTTCACCACGCCCACAATAGGCGCCTTGTAATAACCATCCCATAAATTGATCTCCTTACCAATGGCTTCCTGCGGATTTTGTACGCCCAGTTTTTTCAGCAAAGTTTCGTTCACCACAAAAGCACGGAATGTATCATTTTGGGCATACGATTGCCCCGCAACAAAGGAAATGTCGTACATTTTAAAATAATCGGGGTCTGCCATTTTCATATTTGCAGCAAAATCAGTGTCTTTTGTTGCATTATCGTAGCGGAAAGGCGTGTACCAGTTGGCGTCGTCTGCCGGGGTATTAAAACTCAGGCTTACGCCTGTCACGCCTAACTGACGTTGTAATTCGGTTTTGAAAACACCGGTTTTGGTTTGACTCAGACTATCGCCAGGCACCGGTAGCATGATGACCGGGTCTTTGTGATTGAAACCCAGATTCTTATGCTGGAAATATTCCATTTGATTCACTACTACCAGCATTCCAAAAATCAGTACTTGGGCAATGGCAAACTGAAAAACCACCAACGCGCGCCGCAGGGACGCGTTGCCGGAAGCCTGTAAACGGCTTTTCAAGGCTTCAATGGGGTTGAAACCAGAGAGCACCAGTGCCGGGTAGAAGCCCGACAATACAATGACCACTAAAGTCAAAACGAACAGGAAGGCAACACTCCCCCAGTGATTCATGACTTGCAGTGTATCCGGAAATTCTAAAATCCGACTTATCAGGGGCATCGTCAACTGGGCAATACCTGCTGCGACGATTACCGCTGTGACCACAATTAGCGCCGTTTCTGCCAAAAATTGTCCAAGGAGTTGTCCCCGATTGCCTCCGAGTACCTTACGCACACCCACTTCTTTAGAGCGGCGCATGGCTTGCACTGTTGCCAGATTGATGAAGTTGACACACGCCATCAGCAGCAGAAATGCCCCCACCAATGCCAAAGACCAAATAGTCGCTTTGGAAAATGTACGACCAGAAGGCGTATTGAAACGCTCGTCGAAGTGCATATCGCGAAGCGATTGCAAACGGTGAACGGCTTTATGGGCATCCGCCGGGCGGTGTTTTTTGGTGAATCCGGGCATCATCGCATTGAACTGTGCCGCTGTCACATTCGGCTTCAGCAAGGCAAAACAATACCAATCGCTGCTAATCGACACCCAATCTACCCGATTACTATTGCGAATAGAAATTAAGGCTTTGACAGGAATATCCGTATTCACCGGGAAATCTTTGATAACGCCGGTTACATTGAGCATAATCTGGTTATTCCAGCGAATGGTCTTACCCACCGCCTGTTGCCAATTGCCGAAGTAACGATCGGCTACTTCCTGAGTGAGTACAATTTTCTCGGGCTCCCCAAGCGTAGCACTGGCATCTGCCGAGAGCCACTCCACATCAAATATGTTGAAGAAGTAGGGATCAGTAGCAAATACGCCCTGCTCTTCCCTGAATTTCTGGTTGTTTTGCAATACCGTCATTTGTGCAGCCCCAACACCAAAAACCGGCGCTACAGCTTCCAATTGGGGATAAGTTTCGCGCATGGTAGCAGGAAGTGGACGCGGAATTGCACCCGTATAATCTGTGCCATTAGTACCCTCCGATTCCGTTACAAAGCGATAAATCCGATCTTTTTTGGAATGAAAAGTATCAAAGCTTAACTCGTGATTGATAACCGTATAGAGCAATAAGGAACAGACAATGCCAACGGTCAGACCCAATACGTTGAGGATGGTGTACGTGCGGTTGCGCAGCAAATTGCGCCAGGCAATGTTGAAATAATTGCGAAACATAGTCGAGTGCGTCTTTGGAATGAAGGGAAATAATAAATGCTTTGATTTTAATTATTTAATCCTTCATTTTTAGTTTTAAAAAGTCAGGTGATTTCTTGTAATGAAAGAATGAATATTGAATGTATGAATAATAAAAAATGACCATCCGGGAATTTCATCGTTTCATTCTTTCATTCTTTCATTTTATAAAGTCGGGTGATTTCTAGGAATGAAAGAATGAATAAATGAATAATAAAAAATAACAGTCAGGGAATTTCATCACTACATTCTTTCATTTTATAAAGTCGGGTGTACTATTCTTATCAGCAATATCGTGCCAATTTCATAACTAATTCAAAATCAAACACTAACAAGCCATTGCCCCTGAATTAGTGTACGCTTTTGATACAATAATTGTGCGGAATTAGGACAATAACACCGGCGTTTTGCTAAGAATAAGACCAAATAACCAGTCGTTCACGTATGCTATTTTTAAACCTGAGGGGTTAAATCCTGTTGTACTTTGCATAATTACCTCCAAATGCCAACAATCGATTATGATATTGTGGTGGTGGGGTCGGGTCCTGCCGGCGCTACAACCGCCCGCATCGCTGCTGAAAACGGCTTGCGCGTACTAATCATTGACAAACGTCAGGAATTGGGTGCGCCCATTCAATGCTCCGGTGCGGTGAGTCGCCATGCTCTGGAAGAAGTTGGCATTATACCTTCCGTTGAATTTATTCATGAAGCGATTTATGGCTTTGGGGTTTACAATCAAAATGGGGAAAAAACAACCATTGATTATCGGCAAATCAAAGGCGATGAATACGGCGAAGGCGAAGATAAAAAGCCTTTGGGCTATGTGGTGGATCGCCGCCGTTTTGATCGCTATTTGATGACCCAAGCCGAACGCGCCGGGGCGGAAGTCTGGTTGAAAACAGAGGGGTTGGGTTACAGTGTTAATGATCTGGAAAACTGCGCAGTACACATTCGGAATTTTAATAAAGAATTGACCATTCATACCAAAATGCTCGTTGGAGCGGATGGACTGCAATCGCAAGTCGGCAAATGGGCAGGGCTGCGCACGCATATCAAATTGACCGAGCTGGCAAGCTGCTTGCAATTCATTGTAGATCAGGTAGAAACAGATGATCTTTTAGAAATTATAACCGGGCATGAATGGGCGCCGGGCGGCTATGCCTGGGTGTTCCCGAAGGGGCACGGCTACGCGGAGATTGGCTTGGGCGTCATTCGCACCATGACCGAGCATAATGCCCAGTGGCACCTCGATTATTTTATGCAATGTTCCTTTTTTAAAGAACGATTTAAAAATTCCCGCATCCTGGAGATTCAAGGTGGCGGGGTGCCTCTGGCAGCGCCCTTGCGTACGCAATACGCTGATAATCTGATTCTTGTAGGTGACGCGGCACGGCACGTCAATCCCATTACCGGCGGCGGCATTCATACGGCGCTGAGCGGCGGTTACATTGCCGGCCATTTTCTGACGGATTTAATTAAAAATAATATTACACCAAGTAAAGAAAATTTAAAAGGATATCAAGAAATGTGGCTGGACAAGCTCGGTCATAAAATGTGGAAATTATATGATAGACTTGCGTCAAATTGATTATCAGCATATTAAAAAATTCCAAAGACCGGCACAAATACCCAATATCATATCCATATCATATTGGCGCTTCATTCTGATTTGGTTGTAAATAATCCTAA
>JBKBWT010000300.1:0-7776 GCA_046314415.1 Saprospiraceae bacterium | reverse complement strand
CAATGGCACCATTGCGGTAAACGCGGTAGATGTAATCACCACAACCGTAGGTTACTTGTCCTTCCTCGTTTACAAAAGAACGACCGTTAATCACTTTCACCACGTGTACTTCAAAATCATCATCGCACACCAAAGCGCCGTTCAGCACCTGGCTTGCTGTGATTGTACGCGTGCAGTCTTCATCCAACGTGATGTTTACCGTACCTGTGCAAGACAGGTTGCGGTAGTCCGTTACCGGCTGCTGTGCAACAATCGTGATTTTGACAGAAACATTAGGCTCTTCGGCATCTACCTCATTGTCATCATCATCGTCATAAGCGAGCTCAACAGTGTAAGTACCAGCGTCATCTGCATCAACACCGCTAAGTACATACTCGATGAAGATACCATCATCACCAGTATCTTCGAATCTGTTGAAATCGAACGAAATGTCGCCAGGTAAGTTGCTGGAAACGACCACGACTTGCTCATCGTCAAAATCACTGACGTCGCAATCAGGACCTCCCAGATTAAAGGAGTAGAAGAAATCAAAATCCTCCGAACAGTTAGCCAGCGTGTAAGTCGCATTATTCGCGATAATGGTCTCACACTCTATGTCAACTTGTGCTCGAAGGGACTGAAAGCCAAGCAAAAGCATGGCAAACAGGACCATGAATGGTCGAACGAAAGTAAAATTCGTTTTTCCCATAAGATTACAATTTGCGTTAAGAATTAGGTTAAAAAATTATGATTATGATAGCGCTAAAAATAGCCTTTTTGAGAAGCCAGACGCCAGACAAAAGATGCCAGACACATCAGGCTGAAAAAATGCTTTCCGTTTTTTAAGGTCATTCAAAAATATAGTTTGGAAAGCGGGTGTGTTTGAGATTAATCGGTCGAAATTATTATTTGGAAAACGAATCCAGTATTTTCAAGAATCAGATGACTACATCTTTTTGCAGCCTCGCAAATATATGATTATTTTTTGGAATCCCATCAACTAGTACCTATGCTTTTTTTTCATTTGGCATAGCATATACTCGAAACAAACCCTATTGGTTGTGTTGAAAAACAGTGCGTGATATGTTTACAGGAAAAAATACAGAAGAAATCCACCAATGTGAGGAGTATATTTTTTTAGTCATGGGATATTATAATTTAATACCGGACAAAGGTACAGTATTCTATTTGAAAAAGTCAAGTCTTTACAACAAAATTTCGTTACGTGGGTACAGGCGTTCACACAATTCGTTTTAACAGTTTGAATATTATGTAGTTGCTATCTTTGTGTGCTGTAATGTCATTCGACGCTACAAATATAAGGCACGAAATTCGGCTTTGCATACCCCAAAAACGGTATTTTAATAAAATGTTAATATAAAGCCATCTCACTTTTGTACAAAAGTTTGAATTTCAATTATTTATAAAACAAACAAAACTAAAATTATTTTTCAAAAACGTGAATTCTGCTATTTTTTTACACCAAACTAAAATCATAAGCTGCTTTAATGAGTCCGGCGGTATTGTTGACGCCCAGTTTTTTCATAATATTTTTGCGATGCACACTCACTGTTTGGTCACTGATATAAAGCTCCTGCGCTATTTGTTTGTTGCTCATAGCGTGGGTAATAAGTCGCAGAATTTCTAATTCGCGCTTGGTAAGATTGTATTTTTTAATAAAGCGGTCTTCTAAGTGAAAATCGGTTTGTTGTTTCCCTACAATCGTTCGGGTAATGCCATTTTCGGATAGTTGAACCCCTTCGCCAATGTAAGATTCCGAACTGTTTAGTACCTGGTGCAGCGCAGCAAATAGCTCATCTATGCCTTTATTTTTGAGTAAATAGCCATTTGCCCCGTTTTTGAAAGCCGATTTCACGAATTTGGGATCATCATAAACCGTCAATACCAATATACGTAGTGAGATACGCTCCCGCTGCATATGTTGGATGACCTCCAAACCGTCCTGTTCGGATAAATTCAGGTCGAGAATCAATAAATCAGCAGGTTTGCGGCGCACCAGTTTCAATAACTCACTGCCATTACTCGCTGTTCCCACAAATTCAAATGCGTATCGCTCCGATTTGCTTAAAACAGTTTTTAAGCCCTCCAAAAAAATGGCATGATCGTCCGCTAAGATGGTTCTAATGACTTGCATGATCGTTCAGCATTTTTGACTGTGTACAATGGGATTATAAATTAACAAGTTATTTTATTTAAATTTTAAACCCACAACCGGTATTGAAATTAAACTATATTTCATTTAGTACAATTACTTAAATTGAAAAAATTCCGGGCTAAAAGCAACATAGGTTAATTACTACGCCAGTCCGGTACCAATTATTCTATGGTGTTGTTTTTTACAAATTGATTTACATTCCTATATACATAAAAGTTAAATTAAAATTTCGTTATATAAAATAAAAATAAGCTTTGTTTTTGCAATGCAAAAAGAATGCCTAATTGGTGTTAGGGTTGCTCAATCTATTTGAGAATTGCGAAGCGTGTCAATCAGGTTTTCTCTGACGATTTGGGTAAAAATTTGTAGATGCCTTTAACGATGGTAAGAAATCAGGGCAATATAGCGAAAAAAAATTAAACTTGTCAAGTGTGATGAAGCAATTTGGATATTTTGGTTTTCGATTAGGGGTGGTTTTATTTTCCTTGATGCCGTTTTGGATGTTGTATCGCCTGGCTGATTTGCTATTTTTAATGTTCTTTCATATAATGAAATATCGCTATGCAGTGGTCATAGAGAACCTGCAACAATCTTTTCCTGAAAAATCTGCTCAGGAGATTCGGGCTATTGCCAAACAATTTTATAAAAACCTGTGTGACATTCTGTTAGAAGGAATCAAGGGGCTTTCAATGAGCAAAAAACAGTTGTTAAAACGCTACCATTTTGCCGGCACCGAGTTGTTTGAAAAAGATTTTGCCAACGGGCAAAGCATTATTTTGGTGGGCAGCCACCTCGCCAATTGGGAATGGGGCGTGCTCTCGGTGAGCCTTTGGACGAAACATACCATTGTCGGCATTTATAAACCCATCAAAAACAAGCTAATAGACGCTTATTTCAATGAAAAACGAAAACGCTGGGGGATGCAGCTTGCTCCTATGAGTCAAGCCGGACGCGCCATTGTCAGATATCGCAATCAACCTTGTGCCTTTGTTTTAATCGCCGACCAGACACCTTCGGATGTCAACAATTGCCACTGGATTCCTTTTTTAAATCGCGAGACGGCGTTCCTGCAAGGGGCGGATAAATTGGCGCGCAGCACGAATTACCCGGTGTATTACTTTGATACAAAGCGCTTAAAACGAGGATATTACGTTGTCACTTTTTACGAATTTATTCGGAAGCCTGCCCAGTTGCCCGAAACGGAAGTGACACGTTTGTTTGCACAAAAATTGGAACAATCCATTCGGGAAACACCGGCGGATTGGCTGTGGTCGCATAAACGGTGGAAGCGGAAAAGATTGAGAGACCAAGGGACTTAGGGACCGAGGAGACAGAGGGAATGCATGCACTTGGTGTCTAAGTCTCTTGGTCAAATGAAGGCTGCTATTTCATAGGCTTGCCGAATCGCTCGTTTCGCATCCAATTCTGCTGCTGCGTACGCGCCGCCAATCAAGTGCACCGGAATATTCAAAGCTTGCAAAGGTTCGTACAATTCTCGCAGCGGCTCCTGCCCGGCACAAACGATGACGTTATCCACTTTTAAAATTTGCGGTTCGCCTTTGATGGTGACATGGAAACCCTCGTCGTCAATTTTATGATATTCGACTTCGCTAAACATTTGTACTTGCTTCATTTTCAAGCTCGTGCGATGAATCCAACCAGTGGTCTTGCCCAAGCGATAGCCGGGTTTGTCTTTGGAACGTTGCAACAAAAAAACTTGTCTTGGGGAGGCTTCCGGCTTCGGTTTTGTCAAAGCGCCGCGCTGTTGATAGCTCATATCCACGCCCCATTCCTGCATAAATTCCTCGACGTTTAAACTGGGTGACTCGCCCTCCTGGGTCAAAAATTCCGCCACGTCAAAGCCAATGCCGCCCGCGCCAATCAGCGCCACCGATTTACCAACCGGCTTTTCATATTTTAAAACATCAATATAACTCAGTACTTTCGGGTGGTCAATACCTTCGATTTTAATTTGGCGAGGACTTACGCCCGTTGCCAGCGCCACTTCATCAAAATTTTGTAATAAAACCGCATCCGCTTTGGTATTCAAATGCAAATGAACGCCCCATTTTTCAATCATTTTGGCATAGTATCGCAGCGTTTCGTAAAATTCTTCCTTGCCGGGAATGCGCTTCGCCATATTGAATTGACCCCCGATTTGATCGTCCGCTTCAAACAAATGCACCTCGTGCCCGCGTTCTGCCGCCGTCGTCGCAAATGCCAAACCCGCCGGACCAGCGCCAACTACCGCGATTTTTTTCTTTTTTGAAATGGGCATCAAATTCAACTCTGTCTCCCGGCAAGCACGAGGATTGACGAGACAACTCGCTGTCTTTCTGACAAATATGTGATCCAGGCACGCCTGATTGCAGGCAATACAAGTGTTGATTTCGTCCGCCCGGTTGTCCATCGTTTTTTTCACAAAATGCGGGTCCGCCAGAAAGGGTCGCGCCATCGACACCATATCCGCGCAGCCATCGGCAAGAATTTGCTCCGCCGTTTCAGGATTATTGATCCGATTGGTTGTAATCAATGGAATATTCACTTTCCCCATCAAACGCTTCGTCACCCAGGCAAAGCCCGCCCGCGGCACCATCGTGGCAATCGTCGGCACCCGCGCCTCGTGCCAGCCAATACCGGTATTGATAATCGTCGCCCCCGCTTTTTCAATTTCCAAAGCTAATTTTTCTACTTCTTCCCAACTGCTGCCATCCTCCACCAAATCCAGCATGGACAAGCGATAGATGATAATAAAATTCGTTCCGACTTTCTCGCGAATTCTTTTGACAATTTCAACTGGAAAGCGAATGCGATTTTCAAAACTACCGCCCCACTGGTCGTTGCGTTTATTCGTTTTGGACACAATAAATTCATTAATCAAATAGCCCTCCGAGCCCATCACCTCTACCCCATCGTAGCCCGCCTCCTGCGCCAGCGCAGCGCAGCGCACAAATGCCCGGATCGTCCGCTCAATACCAGATTTTGTCAGCGCCCAGGGTTTAAATGGCGAAATCGGCGATTTGATACTCGACGGCGCCACCGCCAACGGATGATACCCGTACCGACCCGCATGCAGGATTTGCAGACAAATTTTGCCGCCCGCATCGTGTACCGCTTTGGTCACAATCTGATGCTGCCGCGCCTCGCCCCGCGTGGACAATTTACTCCCGAACGGCGTCAGCCAGCCCTGCCGATTCGGTGGAATGCCGCCCGTCACCATCAAGCCCACGCCCCCACGCGCGCGCTCCGCGAAGTACGCCGCCATTTTCTCAAAGCCGCCTTTCGTCTCCTCCAAACCGGTGTGCATGGAGCCCATTAATACCCTGTTTTTCAGCGTAGTAAAGCCCAAATCAAGTGGTTGTAATAAATGTGGATAGGGATTGCTCATATTTTCGATTTACAATTGTATCGGCGATCTTCAGTCGCCGCTTTCATTCGGCAGCTAAAGCAGCCGTTACATCAAATAGCGAATTTTCGCTAAAGTAAACATTTTCTCTGATTCGCACTATTCGGTGATAAATTTCCTATGGTGAGAAATTGAAAAGGCTTTCAATAAATTCAATTACCCCTGAAAAATTGACGCCAATCAGTTTAAAAATAATAGCAGTAGCCAACATAAACCAAAGACAAACTTTGATAAGGTTTGTGAATGCGCCAATAATTTGTACAGTTTGCTCGGAAGAATAACCTTGCAACGAAAAGCGGAAAAGTCGAATAAAGGAGAATTCGATTGATTGCTTCAATTCGGTTTTTCTTCGGGTAACAATTTCTGGTTGTGTTGATTCTTCTTGGCTCACTTTCTTGAGCATCTTCAAAAAAGTTTATGAGCGGGTAAAACCACAGAATGGTAAGACAAAACAAGAATGCCTTGCACCTTTCCCTCGCGGTATTCCGGCTCCAGTTAAAAAATAAACTGAAAAAACCATAGACAGCTTGTGTTTAAGGAAAAAGGGAAGACAGTAATTGTTTCAATTCCAGAATGGTACGAACTATTAGTCCCTGCCAAATTTAGGGGAGATTGTTATAAAAATCAAATTTTAAATACTCATTTCTCAAAATTTCTGTTATCAAATTCTCTTTTTCTTTAAAGTCTCGTTAAACCACCACCCGCTCCGAGAAAATTTTAACACTTTTTCTCCTCTGCTTTTTTCTGGCTACGCTTTTCATAATCAAATCATTACAAAAATTTACTTTTGTTAAAATTTTAATATAACCTCGGTTTTTGAGGTGTAACTAATCGAAATTTACATCGGTCTTGCTGTAACAAGTGGAAGGATGGATGATTGGAAACGCTAATAAGAAACGTCAAATAAAAAATGAATAAAATGAAAACCATCTACATGACCCTGATTTTGCTGGGCTTTGCCCTTTTCGCGCAGGCGCAGCAAAGCACTTCGACCCTCACGCCGGGCTACTGGACCTTCGGCATCAACGGCGGCTGGGCGTACCAGAGCAGCGACATCAAGGCACAGTTCAATGGCTTCGGCTTGGGCGCTACGCTGGGCAAGAATTTGTACTACCGTCCGGGCGCGCCGCTGGCGTTCGACCTGCGCGGGCGCTTGTTGTTCACGCAGCAGTACGGCTTGGATGCGCTGCGCTCGTATAATATTACAAATAATACTGCTGTGAATGGTTCCCGTGACTTGAATTACCTGACTTACCCCAACGAGTTGCAGGAGCCACGCGGCTTTATTTTTGCGAATCATAAAACGACCACTGCCGAACTCGCACTCGAAGGACTATTGACACTCAACCAGTTACGCGAGCGTACGGGCGTGCACGTGGGCTTGTTCGGCGGCATTGGATTGGATTGGTTCCGGGCGAAGACCGATCAGGCTGATTTTTCCGGCAAGGAATATTTTGAAGGCTATGCTTCTTTAAAGGACAATCAGCCTACTTCGCTCATTCGCAGGGAGTTACAAAATATTTTGGATGGCGATTATGAAACAATTGCCGATGGGAATAACACGGGTGGTTCAGTGAAATTCATGCCATCTTTGGGTATTGAATTAGGGTATCAAATTACGCCAAAATTCCTGGTTTACGGCGGACATCGCACAACCTTTTCCGGCACAGATGCGCTTGATGGTCAGCCTTATGAGAATTTAAGAAATGACTTATATCATTACACCAACTTCGGCTTGCGCTGGACCATCGACCCTCAAAACGACGAACCCCTCGCCCGCAAACCGGAAATTGATATCATCGCGCCGTTTGGCTCGCCTTATACCACGAATAGCGCCGTTGTGACGGTGATTGCGGACATTCGGCATGTTAATAGCGCGGCGGATGTGGAATGTTTAGTAAATGGTCGCTCGGTGCCATTTGATTATAAAAACGGGCGATTTTCAGTAAATGCGAATTTAAATATGGGTAATAATGATGTAATAATTATTGCCAGAAATGAAGCAGGACAAGCCCGGCGGAATGTAATAATAGCTTATAAAAATCAAATCATCGATCAGCCGATTGTAAAAGCGCCGGTGATTCGCATTACGAACCCAGGTTATAATAATTATCGTACCGAAGAATCAAATTTTATTATAAAAGCCATCATTGAGAATGTACAAAGTGCGCAGGAAGTGGTGTTTACCGTGAATGGAATCGACCGGAGCTTTGAA
>JBKBWT010000299.1:0-7793 GCA_046314415.1 Saprospiraceae bacterium | reverse complement strand
CAAACGTTGATACCATGAAAGTAATCATTGTAGAAGACGAAATACTTGCCGCCGAACGTTTACAACAATTAATTTTACAATATGATAATTCGATAAAAATTATTACATCACTGGATTCCGTAGCTGAAGCCGTCGCCTGGTTCAGCACTGCTCCCCCACCCGACCTTGCTTTCTTTGATATTCAGCTCGCCGACGGACGCAGTTTTGAAATATTTGAACGTTGCGATATAAAATTTCCGGTTATTTTTACCACCGCTTATGATGAATATGCACTAAATGCTTTTAAAGTAAATAGCATTGATTATTTACTAAAACCCATTGATTTAGCGTCACTTACGAAAGCTTTCCAAAAATACGAAACTTTAAAATCCACTTTTAATAATACTGTGCCCGCTATTACTTTGGAAACGATGCAACAAGTGATTCAATCTTTTCACAAGCCGAATTACAAAACCCGTTTTGTAGTAAAAAACGGCGCGCAATTACATTCTGTAGCGAGCGAAGAAATATTATATTTTTATCATGAAGATAAAATTGTCTGGCTCAAACGTAAAGATTGTAAAAAATTCGCCGTTGATTTTACATTAGAACAATTGGATACAATGCTTGATCCGGTTCATTTTTTCCGGCTCAATCGTCAGATTATTACCTCGTTTTCAGCCATTAAAGAAGTAACCACTTATTCCAACAGTCGCTTGAAAATCAAGTTATTAGACAACAACGAGCCCGCCATCGTCAGCCGCGAGCGTGTCAACGACTTTAAAATATGGCTCGGCGAATAATAACAATATCAAATATGAAATGAGAAATGAGAAATGAGAAAGTATAAATTTGAAAAGCTAACTATTTTATAGCTTTTTTATAACAAGTAATTGTTTTAATTTAAATTTTATTTTTAACATATTGATTTTCAATATATTATTAACACATTAACTTATAATAAACTGGTATTATTTTATTTTGCAAATTTACGCCAGGGTATAAAGCGCGACACCTTTTTTTGATAATCGGCATAAGCGGGATACTTTTCGGAAGATAATTGTTCGGTAAAATCCGCGCTGCCAATAAATAACAGCATCAATAAAATAGGACCAGCCAGCGACCAATTGATCCAACGTCCGGTAGCCGCCACGCTAAACAGGTAAAAACACAGCCAGATGGCTTGCTCGGCAGTGTAATTCGGATGACGCATCCAAGCCCACAGCCCGGTAGTACGAAACCCACGCTGATAATCTCCCGACAGGGGTTCGCCTGCCGCGATTTTCCGGTATTTTTCCGTTTGAAAATAATATTGTTGCTGGTCGGCAATGGCTTGCATCAGCACAAATCCTAAAAAGCCAAAGGCAGCCACGTAATCCAAGCCGTTGATCGGTGTGTGACTACCCTGCCACGCGACGATGATCGGTGCGATAAACATAAATACCAGGGCGTTGCGGTATAATGCGATAAAAAACAGATTGAAAATAGCCCAAATCCAGCGATTTTGAAAAGCCGGGGTACGTTCGCGCAGTACTTTCCAGCGGTAATCTTCTTTGCCACCCCAGGGTATCCAGCTAAATCCGCCCCTTCGAGCCAGATTATACGTCAATCGCACCGACCAAATAGTCGTCAACACCGCCATTCCCACCATTCGCTCGTTCCATCCGCTTTGTATCGCGAAGAACCAGACATACACTACGGCGATTAAGGTGCGTGCCTTGTCCACCTGACTGTAATTGCGGGTTAATTCTGCGGTGATAAAGCATAATCCGGCGACTGCCAGCAGGCAGCAAAGCATTTGTTGCACGGCATGCCATTGTACTGCGGACAAGGGTTCGTCATAATAATAAGCAATCACTGGTAGCACCAGCAGAGAAAGGATAAGTAAGCTAACGGTCTTGAACATAGGGGATTGTTTTGTAGTAACTGCAAATCATTTATTTTCAAGGGATAATAAGGGATGAATAACGGTTTGAAATTTCACATTTACATTTTCAGATTTCAAATTTGATGTAAAGTCTCCGCCCGTTTTTTCAAAGCCTGGCTCATTTCCCAAAATCCTTTTTGAATGTCTTGGCGATACAACCAGATAACCAATGGCGATAAAAGCCCAGCGAAGCTTTCCCAGGTGCGATAGATCGTTTGTTGTGGATCTTGGCTTTCCAAAACCTGCCAACGCTTTGCTTTCAATAAAAAAGGCAGAAAGGTAGGCGACCAAGCCAGTCGCAAGCCGGGTTCAAGGTCGGTCAGGACTTCTTTTTGCAGGCGCTTGTGCCGCTCACTGAGTCGCACGTGCAAAACGAGGGGCGCTCCAACTCGCAATTCACCATCTATTTTAAAGGTCAAAGGATTCCATTGCGGATAACGGTTAAAATCAGCTAAAATACGCCAGACGACTCCACAGGGTGCCTGGATCACAACGGGTGGATTTTCAATTACAAAAGCCATATGATTTAGGTATAAAGTTGATGCATGCGATACAATTGCCGATCGATTAGACGTGGAAACAGTGGATAAAAAAGCAAGAGCATTTTCCCTGAAAAATTAGGAGTCACCGCCCTCCGACGCCGATAAGCGGCATTTAAAATCCTGGCGGCACAGCGTTCAGGTGAAAGTGTAGGTATTGTACCCATCTTTTTCCCCAAGGTTTGTTGCAATTGTTCGGTCGCGACCGCCCCCGGATACGCTACGGTCACACTCACGCCCATGGGTTGCAGCTCTACGCGCAGCGAATTCAGAAAACCACGCATGGCGTGTTTGGCAGCATTGTAACCTGCCACATACGGAAATCCAATCAGCGCGCCCATGCTGGCAACGCCTACAATTCGTCCCCGTGTTTGCCGCAGATACGGCAGGGCTTCGTGCAGGCAAGTCACCAAACCCAGGTAGTTCAAAGTGATTTCCTGGTGAATGGAAGCTAAATCCGCTACATCGGCAAACCACCCCGGAAAACCTTTACCGGCATTGTAAATAAAGGTGTCAATCCGCCCAAAATGTGTAATCGTTTCGGCAATTAAGCGCCGACATTGGCTTGCATCGGTCAGATCAGTCGGGCAAACCAGTACCGCTGCGCCTTTTTCCCGGCAACGGGCGGCTACTTCCTGGAGTAGGGTTGCATTACGAGCTGCCAACACCAATTGTGCGCCTTTTGCTGCCGCCAATACTGCCATCGCCGCGCCAATTCCGCTGGATGCGCCCGCTATAATCATCACATGATTGCTAAATTGTGGCATCTAATGTCCATTTTGGATCCAAAAAACCTTGCTCCTGCATCCACGCCCAGGTGTCACACACCGTCTCTGCCAGCGGACGCGCCACAAATCCGAACTCTTTTTCCGCTTTTGCACTACTTACATAGCGATAATGAGAAGTGCCATGCAGTGCCGTTAAAGTAAGCGGAGAATTGGTACCCCGCCATTCTGAAAAGCGCGAGCTAAGCGGCGCTATCCATTTGAGCAACTCAAAGGGAATCAACCAGGGCAGCGGTTTTCTGCCGGTCAAAGGTGCCAGTAAGTCGGCGAAATCTTTAAAATGCGCCCAGGGACCAGTCAGAATATAAGTTGCGCCTGCGGGAGCATCCCACATTGCTTTGACCGTAAAATCAACCACATCACGGACATCTACCACCGTCAGTCCGGCATTTAACAACAGCGGCATCCGCCCTTGTGCCATCATCCATAAAATGCGGTTACTGCTGCGGAAGTAATAATCTCCGGGACCAAGGATCGATGTCGGGTAAATAATAATCGCATCCAGCCCGGCAGCCATTGCCTGCATGACCAACTGCTGTCCAACGCGCTTCGAACGCGGATACGCCAAAGGAAAATCCAATGGAATCAAGGGACGATGCTCCGCTACCACTTCGTGCGGCGGATGCCCGGCGAACACATCAATACTACTAAAATGCACGAGCCGACGTACCCCATAGCGCTGGCAGGCGTTCACAATGGTGCGTGTAGCCTCCACATTCACCGGACGCACCGAGTCCCAATCCCGATCTTTAAAGGTAATCTTTGCCGCCAGATTGATCACCAATTCCACCTGCTCAAAGGCTTTCGCCAAATCTGGCTGACCGCTCAAATCCACATGATGATGCGGAATACCCAGTAACGCCAGTCTTTGCAGCGCGGGCGACTGATCATACGCCAGGGTAGCCACCGCATGCCCCAAAGCCTGAAGCTTTGCTGCCAGCAACGCACCAACATGACCCGACCCCCCACAAATAAGAATCTTTGCCATAATGCCGGTAAAGATAAGTGCTGAAATGGCAGCGAAGATGCGGCATTTTTTGTTAATATATCACGTAATTGTATTGAAATAAATACGCCGAAACCAAAGTAATGAGCAACGCGGGTCGCGTAAAGCTGATATTACATTTACTTCCGTTATTTAATAATGTAATGATTATAAAATTTTCAACCCCTTTATGATTTCCTACTCCCCACTTTTATGCCCATCGTGGCGCCTCGTATGTGCGATCCTTCCGCGCCGCCCTCACCCCCGAACAGGAACACTGGCTGCTGGCGCTCACGGTGCTGCTGCTGTATAAAGAAAGCTGGTATCCGGCAGGGAAGACACGGCTATCCAATTATATGCTGGAGGAGGCGAGGAAGCGACAGGAGGGTGTTTAATTAAACAAAAATACAAAAACTATCCCCTTAATCAACAAAAAAAATTACCTAACAACCTCTTGTATAATTTCTTTATATGTTTTAACTTGGTAACTTAAACTAAGCTACATGTTGAAGTAGTTAAGATACAAACTGTACTAAAAAAATGAATGTCACTTTTGACTTGCATCATTGATATAATACATGACAAAGACCAAAATGAATAAAATAAAACTAAACTTTATTGAGATTGACAAACAAGATACTTCTTTTCCAATCTATCGTAAAAAATCAAATAAAAAAGGAGATTCACCATATTTTGGTTCTCTTCCTATAAAACAAAAAGTTTCTTTTGACAAAGAAATTCAATATGAATCTTATCAAATAAAGTTAGAACCGAGTGAAGGATTTGAGTTATTTGATTACTATTTTCAATATAACAATTTGTTTTCTTCCAAATTATTATTTGATAAATTAGTTGAGTCAATTAGTGAGTCGAATTTTTTTGATTTTGAAGTTAAAGATGGTTTTTTAAGAACATTAGAATTAACAATTGAAGAAGTAAGCATTGGTAGAAGAGTTGCAATAATCTCTGCTTATGTATTAAAAGAGTATTCAAAAATTGGTTTTCTTATAGACTACGGTTTTAGAGAAAAAGAAGAAAATACTAATAAGAAAGAATCTCAAAGATACAGCTTAAGCCTAGATCGTAACTACCATAGTAACAGAAATTTTTACAAAGAAAAATATACTTTTCTAAATTCAGTTATAAAAAAACTGCCAAGTTTAAATATTCAAGGTAAAATATTTAAAATAAACGATAATTTTTTGAGCCTTGAATCTTACTCTCTAAAAAATAAAGAGTATATTTTTAAAAGTGGAAATTTAGCTAATTCTCAATTTCAAGGAATTAAGAACTTTGGTCCTTATCAAAATATTCCTTTTGAGAAAAATATTGATTTTTACTTTATATTTAAAGATGAACATAAAGATTTAGCTAATAATATTTATTTGGGTTTATTAGGAAAATTAAGCCCTGGCACTTTCCCAGGACTTAAATCATTTTTCCAGCTTGACATTAACAAGTCAAATGTAAAAAGAGTACGTCTTGATTCTCCTACTTTAGATTCTGCACAAAAATCTGTTGCTAAAGTACTTTCAGAAGTAAGTCATAATTTCAAAAATTTACCATTTGTTTTATATATAGAAGATAATGATTTTGATGACGTTCAACACGAGCTTTATTATTTTCTAAAACATGAATTTTTAAAAAACAAGGTACCAATTCAGGTTTTGAATAATGAAAAAATTGGTACATATGAAACTTTAAAATGGTCAATTTCTAGCATTGCTTTGCAAATATTTGCAAAACTTGGAGGAACTCCTTGGTTAGTTAAACCTTCAAATAACGATTGTTTAATTCTTGGAATTGGTCAAGCATATGAAAAAAACTTAGAAACAGGGTTAAATAAGCAATTTGCGTATTCTGTATGCTTAGATTCTACTGGAGTGTATAAAAAAATTGAAATTTTATCTAAAGAAGGAGAAACTGAAAATTATTTAAACTCTATAAAAGAGAGTATTAGAAATATACTTTCAAGCAATGAATTTTCTACATATAAAAAATGTGCCATTCACATCCCTTTTAAAATTCCAAATAACATAATTAATTCTATTGCAGAAATAGCTAAGAAAATTAATAATATTGAAGTAAGAGTAATTAAAATAAACACAAAAAATAAATTTTTTGGATATTCAGATCATAATACAATGGTTCCCTATGAAAGTAGCTTCATTAAACTAAATCGTGGAGAATATTTAGTATGGTTTGAAGGCTTAAACTATGGAAAAGAGATTGTTTACAAAAAGGTTGCAAATCCTATACATATTGAGTTTTTAGACTCAAATGATATTAGTATTGAAGACGAACAAAGTTATCTACAGGATATATTAAACTTATCTGGTGCAAATTGGAGAGGATTCAATGCCAAAGCTAAACCTATTTCTATTTTTTATTCAGAATTGATAGCAGAATATTCCATTGAACTTCAGAAAATGGAAGGTTTTGATAGTCGTATTTTTGCACAAAGTAAACCATGGTTCTTATAACAACTTGATAATGGATTCAAAAGAAATTGTTTTTTTATTGGGCGCAGGGGCAAGTTTTGATGCAAAGATTCCAGTATCAAAAGATATGGTTACTGATGTTGAAAATTGGGTTAGATCAGAACCAAAATGGGAACCATTTAAAGAATTATATTTCTATCTAAAAAGTAGTATAGAATATTCTAAAGGAATTTTCGGAGATTTCAAGTATCAGTTTAACATAGAGGATTTATTAGTGGTTTTAGAAGCACTTGAACAAAGAGATAAAAACATAATGTATCCTTATATTGGAAATTGGAATATGAGACTTACAGAGTTTGCAGGAAACAATTTTGAAAATATATCTAAGTTTAAATTGTTAATTAAAGAACAAATAAGTGAATGGGTAAAACCAAGGGAAGGTTACGAAAAAGCCAATTACTACAATGGTTTTATAAACTTCCAGAATGAAGTTGGCAAAACCCTAAAAGTTTTCTCATTGAACTACGATTTATGTTTTGAAAGAATTATTGAAAGACATCATACAGATCTAAATTTAGAAATTGGCTTTAGTAATAGAATTTGGCATTATAAAAATTTTGATTCTCTTGAATCAGAAACTCATGGGGTACATTTTGCTTTGTACAAATTACATGGATCAATAAATTGGAATAAAAAAGAAGATAAAATTTATCTTGAAGATGATCCAGTAAGAGATGCAGAATTAATTTTTGGCGTTCCTTATAAACTTACTTCAAGTGATCCATATTTTTTCTATTCTACTGAATTCCGTAAAAGTTTACTTGACCCCGATTCAAAGTTAGTAATTTGTATTGGATATAGCTTCTATGATGATTATTTAAACAAGTTTATTTCACAAGCTTTAACCGAAAAAGATGATATGGCGTTGCTGGCTGTAACTTATTGTAATGAAACAGAGACTGAATCAAAAAAAAATAGAAATTGCACAAAAACTTAATTGTGAAGAAAAACGAATCAATAGACTTGCGTCAAATTGATTATCAGCATATTAAAAAATTCCAAAGACCGGCACAAATACCCAATATCATATCCATATCATATTGGTGCTTCATTCTGATTTGGTTGTAAATAATCCTA
>JBKBWT010000298.1:0-7856 GCA_046314415.1 Saprospiraceae bacterium | reverse complement strand
CGACTGATTTAAATGGCGACGGCGCTTCTTTTGGCGATGCTTACGTGGGCAACAGCGACCGCTTTCCTGGTGAAAGCCGCAATAATGATCGCCTGCCCTGGTCGAATAATTTTGATCTCGGCATTCAATATGCATTTCCTTTCGGAAGTAATAATTTAGAGGTTCGTGCGGATATTTTTAATGTGTTTGATATTCAAAACCTGAGTGGTTATAGCAATAATGCCACGCAAAGTAATCAGATTCAGGTGGGTTCGCGCGCGTCGGGCACCCTCGTACGGCGGAATGCGAGTGCGCCACGGCAGTTTCAGTTTGGGGTGCGGTATGTGTTTTAAAATATAAAGAGGGTACACTGATTATTAGGATGGTTATGATATTTTATGATATACCTACATTATCTTAATTATCATAAAAATCAGTGTACTACTAAAATTGATATAATTTAATATGATTGTAAATTGGCTCTACAGAATTGGTTTAATAGGTGTAATTATTATTACATGGTCAGTTATATATCAAGCTCAATTTCTTGAGTACGATTTGAATTGGAGTAATTTATTAAGCGCTTTTGCTCTTTCTTGTATTGCTTTTATTACAATTATTAGTTTATTTTTCTTTAGGAGACGGATTTTATTGGACTCTAAAATAATTACAATATTATATCTGATTATAAATTCTCCTATCACAATTGCCATTGTAATAATTAATTATCACGCATTCTTTAATACAACTTTAAAACATTAGGCAGTGAAGTATTTATTGATAATATTTAGTTTTTGTCTTGTTGCTTGTAATAATAAAAAACAAGCTACTCAACAATCCAATCCCCTGGAAATGAGTTGGGAAGACATCCTTTCGCAAGCCAAAGGTTCTACGGTGAATCTCATGATGTGGCAGGGTGATCCGCTGATTAATGCGTATATGCAAAATTATGTAATTCCGAATGTAAAGGAGCAATATGATATTACATTAAATATTTCGAGTGGGCAAGGGAATGCGATTGTGCAATTGTTGATGACGGAGTTGCAGGCGCAGAAGCAAAACAGTGAGCTTGATTTGATGTGGATCAATGGGGAGACGTTTTATCAGCTGCGGCAAATTGATGGGTTGTTTGGTCCGTTTACCGACAAGCTACCGAATGCGCAATTCATTGATTTTCAGAATCCTTTTATCGGAATTGATTTTCAGCAGCCGGTGAATGGGTATGAGTGTCCGTGGGGCAATGTGCAGCTGGCAATTATTTACAACAGCGAAAAAGTGCCGAATCCACCGATGAATCGTGCGGAATTAGCAGCGTTTGTAAAAGCGAATCCGGGGACATTTACTTTTGATAATCATTTCACGGGTTTGACTTTCCTGAAAGGTTTATTGATTGACATTGCCGGTGGCGCGGAAGAACTAAATGGCGCGTTTGATGAGGCTAAATACAGTAAATATTCCGCGGAGTTATGGCAATATATAAAGGAATTACAGCCGTATTTGTGGAAGGAAGGCAAGACTTTCCCGGAAGCCGTGGCGCCAATGCACCAGTTATTCGCGAATGGCGAGCTGTGGTTTACGATGAGTAATAATGATGCGGAGGTGGATAATAAAATCATGGAAGGATTGTTTCCTGCGACGGCGCGTGCGTACGTACCCGACTTCGGAACGATTCAAAACTCGCATTATATGGGCATTCCGAAGTTGGCAGCGCATAAAGCGGCGGCAATAGTGGTGTGTAATTTTCTGATATCGCCGGAGGCGCAGTATCATAAAATGAATCCGCAAGTGTGGGGCGACGGTACGATTTTAGATTTAAATAAATTATCGAGTGAATGGAAGACAAAGTTTGAAACATTGCCCACCAGGCGGTATGCACCGAAGCGTAGCGAGATACAATCGAAGGCATTGCAGGAGTTAGCGCCGGAATATATGATCCGGTTAGCGGAAGATTTTAGAAAAGAGGTGATAGGGGGATAGAGGTAAAGGATGATGGGATGATAGGGTGATGGGGTGATCGAGAGACTCAGAGAAAATCGCTATGGTATTGAAATTAAAAACATTTAGTTTTGCCCTATTCATTTTACTAACGGTTGCACCACTTGTAGTAGGAGTGGGATATGCGTTATTATACAGCCTCGGATTGGTGGGATTGTTGAGCACCGGGTTTACTTTAGAAAATTGGAGCAAAGTATTGACGGATGGGGCTTTTTGGCGCGCGCTGGGTTTTAGTTTTTACGTGGCTTTTATGACGATATTCATTTCCACTAGTTTGGCAATGGCAGCGGTGGTGCGGGTGGGCGCTTGGTTTCGGCGGGGAACGCTTTCCTTTATGATATATCTGCCGCTGGTTTTTCCGGCAATGGTGATGGGTTTTTATACTTTCCAGTTATTATCTAAGGCAGGGATTCTATCGAGAATAGGTTTTCAGTTAAATCTTATAAATGAGGTAAATAGCTTCCCGGATTTGGTGAATGACACCTGGGGAATCGGGATCATCTTTGCGCATGTGTGCATGGCGACGCCGTTTTTACTGATCTTGTTGAATAATTTGTATCAAAATGAACGGTTGGAGGCGTACGCTAATCTGGCGAAGACGCTCGGCGCAACGCAACGACAAATCACCTGGAAGGTATTGGTGCCGGTGTTATTGAATAAAGCCTTCGCTACTTTATTGTTGTATTTCATTTTTGTGATGAGTGCGTATGAGATTCCGTTGTTGCTGGGCAGTCAGTCGCGGCAAATGGTATCGGTGTTTACCATTCAGAAATTACAACGGTTTAATCTGGAGGATATGCCGCAGGCGTATGTGGTGAGTGTGGTTTATGCGGGGTTGGTGCTGGGGTTGTTGCTTACTTTGTTGTCAAAGCGGATGGGTAAACGGTATTTTTAACAGGTTTTTTAAAATGTATTTCAAAGCGAGTAATGATTGGGTGTAGTGTCGCGGAACGACCTCGAAAGAGGTCGAATGTTTGTAGAAGTAGAAGTAAGAGGGGCACATCGACTTCGGAGAGGTCGCACATGATTTATTGCTTTATAGTAGTGCTTTAAAGGATTGCTTTGTAACTTTTTGTCATTGCCACAAAAAGTTACCAAAAAAGGCTAGGCAAATCAAATCCCTCCGGGTGATTTGCCGGGCAGCCGCCACTACTTATTTCAAAACTAAATATTACAAGCGGACAAATGAACGATTTCATTGCGAGACGTTGACTTATTTATATTTTGATATTAAAATATGAAATTATTACTCAAATCATTCATTATTTTCATTTTATTCATTCCTTTCATTGTCTTACTGACTTTGTCATTGGGGAGAAATTGGCAGTATCCGAGCATCTTACCGGCGGTATGGACGCTGGAGAATTGGCGAGTGCTGGTGGCGGGAAGTAATGACTTGAACAGTAGTTTGGTGTTGTCTTTAACGATTTCGTTGAGCATGGCGGCGGCGGTGACTGTGGCGAGTTTTATTACGAGTAAACACATCGCATTTAGTCGATGGCGGGAGCGCTGGCTGTTGCTGGCGTATGCGCCGTATGTGTTTGCGCCGGTGATTCTGGCGGCGTGCCTACAGTTCTTCTTTTTGAAATTCGGTTTGTCGGGGAGCATTTATGGGGTGCTGTTGGCGCAATTATTCATTACGTATCCGTTTGGTGTTATTTTATTTAGCGGCTTCTGGAATGCGGAAATGCGGGCAATGGAGCAATTGGTGGCGACCTTGGGGGGAAATTCATTACAAACCTATGTAAAAGTGTTATTACCCATTGCAAAAAACGCTTTGTTAATCTGTTTTTTTCAAACGTTTTTAATATCCTGGTTTGAATATGGTTTGACAGTGATTATTGGTGTGGGAAAAGTGCAGACCCTGACGGTGAAAGTGTTTCAGTATGTGAATGAAGCGAATATCTTTTATGCGGCGCTGGCGAGTTGTTTGTTGGTTTTTCCACCAATTTTATTGTTGTGGGTAAATAAAAAGTTCGTTTTTACAAAAACGATATAAAAAACGTCACAAGTTGATAGGACACTGATTATTTTGATTGAATAAGATTTATTATGATTTAAAAAGTGAAGCAAAAAAAGATCATAAATCAACATAAATATCATAAAAATCAGCGTACTATAAGCTATAACGAGTAAAAAATTATAATTAAAGCGATGCAATAAAATGTTTTTAGAAATAAAACATCTTACAAAACACTTTGGGCAGGAAAAAGTCCTCAATGCACTCAACTTTACCCTGGAAGAGCGACGTATATTAAGCATACTCGGCAAGTCGGGTAGTGGAAAGACGACTTTATTAAAGATAATTGCCGGCTTGGAAAGGGCAGACGAAGGAATAATTACGCTTAATGACGAAGTAATGAACGATGTGCCCCCGCATCGGCGCAATATGGTGTATTTATATCAGGAACCTTTGTTATTTCCGCATTTAAATGTGTTTGAAAATGTGGCATTTGGACTGAGATTGCGGAAAGAAAATGAAAAAATAATTCAAGAGAAAGTGTTAAACCTCTTAGCCGAATTGGAATTGAACAATCAACAGACGAAAATGCCGACGCAATTGTCTGGCGGACAGCGGCAACGCGTGGCATTTGGCAGAGCTTTGATTATCAATCCAAAAGTGTTGTTGCTGGATGAGCCATTCGGAGCGTTGGATGCGGAAACGCGGCAGGCAATGCAGCAATTGTTAAAGAAAATCATCGCCGAGCATTCGATAACGACCATCTTCGTGACGCATGATTTGAAAGAAGCGATTGTGATGGGGGATCGGATTGGAATAATGGAAAAGGGAAGATTGGAAATTTACGGTAGTAAGAAGGATTTTATAGATCGTAATGAAAACGTGAGAGGGGAAATTGAATTTTGGAAGGGTTTGTAATGTGCCAATTTGCTAATATGCTGATTTGCCAATGTACTATACTTACACGTTTTTAGAATGTTTATAATTTTTTTAATAAACCCTTATAACAAGTTTACAATGATAGAAGAAAAAGAGGATGTGATACTAAATCTCACGTTAGAATTCGCGGTGGCGATCATTGCTTATTGTGAATTGCTGGAACAAAACCGCCGATATGTTATTAGTCAGCAGTTATTAAAATCAGGCACTTCTATCGGTGCCAATGTGCGCGAGGCTCAAAGTCCGGAAAGTAAGGCAGATTTCATTCACAAAATGAAAATTGCGGCAAAAGAAGCCGATGAAACCGAATATTGGCTCATTCTTTGCGAACGCTCGGCAAATTATCCGCCTTGCGAACCTTTATTACAACAATTAAAAGTTATTCAAAAAATATTATCCAAAATAATTGCCACATCCCGGCGCGGAAACTAAGCAATGGCGGGCATATTGGCACATTAGCACATCAGCAAATTGGCACATTTTAAAAATACAGCTTTAAATATGAAACAAGACTTCAATCATATCGAATCCATTTACTGGGTCTTCACCCAATTATGCAACGACCAATGCGATCATTGTTATAATAATTCGGGACCGAATGGTGAGCGGATCAGTGAGGAGGAATGCCTGCAAATCATTGACAATCTGCCGGATAGAATAGACCGACTGATTTTATCGGGAGGCGAACCGCTGGCGGAACGGAAGAAATTGTATGCCATGTTGGATCGATTGCGCGAGCGATACGGCGATAGCACGCAGATAATGCTGCAAACCAACGGTGATTTGCTCAATGAGAAAATATTAGATACGCTAATTGAGAAAGGGGTGACGCGTTTTGATATTGCCAGTATTGATCGGTATCATAAACATGCGGGAGAGCGCTTGATGGATTTGGCAGCCTTGTTTGAATCGCGCGGGGTGAATGGGGATGATAAGGATCCGCTGGTAGAAAAAGAGAATTACCTGCACAAACACCGCTTAAGCTGGGGCTTTTGGGGCGCAACGGAGGACATGTGGCTGGGTGGCAACTGGGCACGGGGCAGAGCGATGGAGAAAGACATCTGGAAGCGCGACCCAATGCACAACTTCTGCACGATATTGTCGGGTGCGCGGAATTTTTTAGGCGGATACGACGACATACCGCAGGAAATCAGTATTCAATTGTGGAAAATCAATCCGTGTTGTCCGGGAACGCTGTACCCAATGGGCGATGCACGCAAGGAAAAAGTGACAACTGTTTTAGAACGGGTATCAAAGCTGGAGGTGTTTCAAAAACTGAACGATGGAGAACCCTGGAAAATGGGCGAACATTTGGGTATTTCGGAAGCAACAGCCAAACAACAAACCATAGTAGCAGAAAATATTTGCTTGTATTGCGATCGTTTTTTTGCAAAGCACATGCAGGCGTTTAATTCAGATACTTTTATTGCTTTACCGATGGCTAGTTTTGAATGATATATTCAAATTAAAGGTGAAACAAGAAATGTAGCCCGTTAGGGCTTCTATATTGGTAGAAAAAATGATGCTACCTTTTTATTGCTCCATTAGGAGCTAAACCAGTTTTTGTTAAGCTCCTAAGCGTATGTTTAAAATTATAAAAGCATTTTATTTTAACCACTAAGTACACAAAGCACACCAAGCATTTCCAGGCAGTAGCACGCCGCGGCGTGTCTAACAGGATTAAGCTAACCCAACAAATCTAAGTGTACTCAGTGGGCTAAGTGGTAAAAATTTAAACAATTTCTAATGGAGCAGCAAACCAGCTCCTTGTTGTTGCTACCGATATAAAACGCCTACGGCGTAGTACGCTATTCCCAGCCTTGATTCCCATAATATTACAATATGGTAGGTAACAATAGTTGGAATGACTCAATGAAAAAGCTTAGGTCAGGAAGGAATTGTTATTGGTTATTTGGTAATTGTTATTGGTTATTTGGTAATTGTTATTGGTCAACAAAGATTAGTCATTGCTCACGCTGTAGTAAGCATTGGTATTCAAGTAGAACGCTTTAGCTAATAAGGATTAGTCGTTGATCACTTTGTATTAAGCGTTGGTTAGCAAATAGAATGCTTTGGTTAATAAGAAATAAGCGGTGGTCACTTTGTAATAAGCTTTGGTCAATCAGAAGTAGCTACTGATCATTGCGTAATAAGCGTTCGTCACAATGTGATAAGTGTTGGTCAGCATACATTAGGCTTTGGTCACTATATATATTACGTTGGTCACAGTATAAAAGCCATAAGCATTATCAAATTAGGCGTTGGTCAGTAAGGGATTGTTATTGATTATTTGATAAAAGAGGTTGGTCAAAATATAAAAGCTATAAGCATGATTGTAAAAGGCGTTGGTACAAAAGGGACTCGCGTAAATTAGTTAGTAAAACGTATTGGTCAATTTGAATTTGTAAAAAATTACCTTGTAAAAGTTGTTAGTCAGTTTGAAAATAGCGTAAATACATTAGGATTGGCAATAAGCAAGTTGGTAAAAGCAATCATGCCTGCTGTATAGACCAACATGCTCCTGAAGTCTCTCACCATACACTTCGCAATTGTGATAAGCAATCATAGAATAGGAAGTAATCAGTTAAAATTGAGCTTAAATCTTTTAGGATTGATTGGAATGTATTTTAGAAAGCACAGCAGGACGTTTGTTTTTTAGTACCTGCATGGCACGAAGGTACTGTTTTGCCAGTGGAATAATCTTAACCCGGCTGCTGCTTACGTCATCTGTCCATTTAACGGGCAATTCATAGATGCGAAGCTTAAACCATTCGGCAATGGTCAGTAATTCGGTAGAAAAAAACCAGCCATCACTCACGGCACCATTGTTACGCAATTGTGGATAGACCGAACGTTTTAAGAATTTGAAGCCACACATGCCGTCAGAGAAACCAACATTAAGATAGAGTTTGAGAATGAGATTAAAGATGCGGGAAGTGATTTCACGTTTGAGCGTACGCCCGATGACTTTTGATTGAGGATG
>JBKBWT010000297.1:4134-7880 GCA_046314415.1 Saprospiraceae bacterium | reverse complement strand
GGAACTATTACGACGATGGAATCCCGGCAATGTTGTCGCTCAAATGGAGCGATTTCAGGATAACTTTGACGAGTTATTCGAGGCTTTGAGGAAAATTAATTTTTTATGAGAAAGCCCTTAAGATTAATTTTAAAGTTGGTACAAAACTTGTTAGTATAAAACTGCTAATTTCGCGGTCGTTTTTGCCGGTTAGCAAAACCAATCTTTGCTTACAAGCGCAAGCGTTGACGCTGAAATACCTCAGTTTAAATGGATCATTTCAAGCCTAAATTAAATATGTTTAAACACTACCTTATTGTTTTAGCCTTATTCGCCGCAGGAATCCCATCCTTATGGGCAGCTACTGTAAAAGGAACTGTGCAGGATGTGGAAACTCAATTACCGTTGGAAGGCGTCTTTGTGCGTGTGCTAGGAACCAATTTCTTAGCCAATACGGATGTACAGGGAAATTTTGTCCTTTATGAAGTGCCAAATGGCAGCTACACACTGGAATTTACCCGCAGCAACTACGTACCGGTTTCAATGAATGTCAAAGTTGAAGGAACGGAAATTGATCTGGGCATTGTACAACTGCTGGCACAGCCAGACCCGTCTGTAGCCATCAAGGAAGATTTCATCCCGACGATCTCGTTATCTGATGACGACTTGGATCAGCTCAGTACCAATCAGAATATTTCCGGGGTGCTCACCGCCTCGCGCGATGTGTTTGTAGCAGCAGCGGCGTTCACTTTTGGTCCGGCGCGTTTCCGCATTCGCGGGTACGATTCGGAAAATACCTTGACGTATTTGAATGGTATTCCGATGAATAAGCTCGAAAATGGTCGGGTTTTTTGGAATGCCTGGGGCGGTCTGAATGAAGTGACGCGCATTCGGGATTCCGATATTGGCTTGGGCGTGCTGCCGTATGCCTTTGGCGGGGTAGGGGGCGCTACGACCATTGACACCCGTGCGTCCTCTTTTCGCAAGCAAATGAGCGTTTCCTACGCCAATTCCAACCGTACCTTCCGCAATCGTTTGATGGCAACGTATTCCAGCGGTTTGCTCAAAGGCGGCTGGGCGATTGTCGCATCTGCATCGCGGCGCTGGGCGGAGGAAGGCTACGTTGAAGGCACTTTTTTTGATGCCTGGGCTTACTTTCTCTCCGTGGACAAAAAACTGAGTAGTAATCATACCTTAAACCTGACGGCTTTCGATGCACCGATTCGGCGCGGACGCTCGACTTCCAGCACCCAGGAAGTGTACGATCTGGCAGGGTCCAATTATTACAATCCATTATGGGGTTATCAAAATGGGGAAAAACGCAATTCCAGCGTGGCTTACACCAATCAGCCCATGTTTGTGCTGCGGCATGACTGGAAAATCAAGGAAAGTGGCACTTTGACCACTGCGCTTTCTTATCAATTTGGGATTGATGGAACGACCGGGCTAGACTGGTTTGACGCCGCTGATCCCCGTCCGGATTATTATCGTTATTTACCAAGTTATTTACAACAAAATAGCAGCGAGGTAGCCGAAGACCGACTCAATGAGCTGCGTGCTGACCCGAGTTTATTACAAATCAATTGGGCACAATTATATGATGTAAATCGGAATAGTTTACTAAATGAAAAATTCGCTTATTTACTAGGTGCTAATCCACCACAAGGTAAATGGTCGCAGTACATCATCGAAGACCGCCGTTCGGATACCCGCGATGTAAATTTAGCCACCAATTATCAAAATGTATTTAGTGATCAGTTTACTTTATATGCCGGTGCCAGCTATCAGGTACAACAAATTCATAATTTCAAAGTCATAGAAGACCTCCTGGGCGGTGATTATTATGTAAATGTGGATCGTTTTGCGGTACGCGATTCGGTTGCTAATTATAATTCACAACAAAATGATCTAAATAATCCGAGCCAGATATTACGTGAAGGCGACACCTGGGGTTATAATTATGATTTAAATATTCACAAATGGGATACCTGGGTGCAGGGGTTAATTACATTGCGAAAATTTGATATTTTCCTGGGCGCAAATGCCACCGGCTCCACCTTCTGGCGCACCGGTTACTACCGCAACGGGCGCTTCCCGGATAATTCTTTAGGCGATTCTAAAGAATTGAATTTCAATAATTTTGGCGCAAAAGCCGGTATTACTTACAAACTGGACGGGCGCAATTATTTTTATGCCAATGCTGCTTACCTCACGCGTGCGCCTTATGTTGAAAATGCCTATGTGTCGCCGCGTAGCCGCGATCAGTTGATTTCCAATTTGACGGATGAAATTATTACCAGCGGGGAAGTAGGTTATTATTTGCGTTCGCCGAATGTAAAAGGAAGATTGACGGCTTATTATGCAACTTTTGAAGATCAGGTGCGCATATTACGTTTCTTTAATGATTTGGATCGTGCTTTTGGCAATTATGTAATGTCTGACCTGGATACCCGTCATATCGGCTTGGAATTTGCAGTGGATGTAAAATTATTTGCCGGTCTGAATGTAACGGGCGTCGCCGCATTGGGGCAATATTTATACACGTCCCGCGCTATTGGCAATGTATATCAGGATAATGCCTCAGAGATCAGCCGTGACCTGGAAAATTTCACCATTTACACCAAAAATTTCCGCGTAGCAGGCATGCCGCAACAGGCTTATACCGTGGGTTTAAACTATCGCTCGCCGAAATTCTGGTTCCTGAATGTTAACTTTAATTATTTCGATGATATTTACATGGACTTTAATCCGGTGCGACGCACGGCTGATGCGGTGTTTGGCTTGGAAGAAGATTCTGAACAGTTCCGCGGATTGATTGACCAGGAAAAAGTGGACGCGCAATTTACCGTGGATGTGTTTGGGGGTAAGTCCTTTAAATTTGGCAAATATTTTTTATATCTGAATCTCGGCGTCAGCAATGTACTCGACAATCGCCAGTTTATCACCGGCGGCTTTGAGCAATTGCGTTTCGACACACGCGAGCGCAATCCGAGTGCCTATCCGACCCGCTATTTTTATAATTTTGGCTTGAATTATTTTGCCAATGCCAGCTTCAGATTTTAATCAGATAGATGTGGCACATTTTAAAAATGTGCCACATGTAATGAAATAATAATAAATTCGCTCATTCTATTTAAAATTATTAATAAATGAATCGCTTATTTAATTTTTTATTCATTTTATTACTTGGTGTTACATTTCATTCCTGTATTGATCAGGAATTTGACGAGCCACCTGTTGACGGCGAAGACCCCGGCATCACGCCCAATGCGACTATTGCTGACTTAAAAGCCCTGTACAAAGCTGGGCAGTTTGTGCCGATTACCGAAGATTTGACCATCGGTGGGGTAGTGGTGGCGGATGACCGTTCGGGTAATTATTTCCGCTCTTTTATTCTGCAAGACGCCACCGCAGGTATCGAAGTGCGCATCAATCAAACGAGTGCTTATAATTTCTATCCCATTGGACGTCAGTTGTTTATCAAGTGTAAAGGTTTGGTACTGGGGGATTATAATGGCGTGGCACAATTAGGCGGTTATACATACATTGAAGACGGTGCCCAAAACTTGGGCGATATCGTAGCGCTGAATGACCATATCATAAAAGGTAAAAGAACGGAAGCGCCTACGCCTAAAGTAAAGAAAATCAGCGAATTAACAACAGCAGACGTTAGTACTTTAATAAAATTGGAAAATGTAGAATTTGCCAGCACCGATGTTGGATTAACTTTTGCCGATATTATCGGACGCGCTTCGCTGAATCGCACC
>JBKBWT010000297.1:0-4124 GCA_046314415.1 Saprospiraceae bacterium | reverse complement strand
TGTAATGGTAATAAAATTTTATTGCGCACCAGTGGTTATGCCACTTTCGCTGGTGAAAAAGTGCCGGAAGGCAATGGTTCGATTGTTGCCATATACAGCGTTTTTGGTAGAGATAAGCAATTGTTTATCAGGGAATTATCGGATATTTCCTTAACTGCAATGCGTTGTACCAGTGGCGGTGGCAGCAGCGGCAATGAAACGGCGATTGGTATTCAGGAAATACGTAATTTGTATAAAGCCGGTACCCGAACAGGTCCATCCGGTAGAAAATTAGCCGGCGTCGTTATTTCCGATCGTGCCAATGGCAACTGGGATACGCGCAATCTGGTGCTTCAGGATGCTACCGGGGGTATTGCGGTGCGTTTTAGCGGCAATCATACGTTTAACCTCGGCGATGCCGTCGAAATTGTGATCAGCGGTCAGGAATTATCCGAATTTAATGGGTTATTACAAGTCAATAATGTAGATAATAATTTGGCAAAAAGAACCGGTGCTGGTACGCTCCCCACGCCGCGTGAAGCAACCGCTGCCGAAGTGAAAGCCAATCTGGAAAACTGGGAATCTACCTTAGTCAAGATCAAAGGCGCGACGCTCAGTGGTGGTAGCACGTATTCTGGTAGCCGCCGTATTAACGACGCCAGTGGTAACATTGACCTCTTCACACGTAGCCAGGCGACTTTTGCAACTCAACCCTTGCCCTCCGGCACCGTAGATGTAGTGGCAGTGGTGTCGCAATTTACCAATGCCCAATTGATTATTCGCAATACCAATGATGTAACGACGAGTATGGGTGGCGGCAATCCGGGCACCGGCGATGTAATATCCATCCGTACTTTACGCAGTGCCTTTACGGGCACGGCTACAACGGCTCCAGCCGGTAAGAAAATTCGCGGCGTGGTGATTTCTGACAAAGATAATAACAACTGGGACGGTCGCAATCTGGTAATTCAGGATACCAGTGGCGGCATTGTGGTGCGTTTCACAGCAAATCATAACTACACCCTTGGTCAGCTAGTGGAGGTCAATGTGGGCGGTCAGGAATTATCCGAGTTCCGGGGATTATTGCAAGTAACCAATGTGGCAGCTAGCCTCGCCAGCGCGCAAGGCAACGGCACCTTGCCGACACCGCGCGAAGCCACGGTAGCAGAGGTAGTTGCCAATGCCGAAGCCTGGGAATCCACCCTGGTACGCATTAAAAACGCGACGATTGCCAGCGGAACTTATTCCGGTTCTAAAAATGTGACGGACGGCACGGGCACAGTAGTGCTGTTTACACGTACGCAGGCGAGCTTTGCCAGCCAAAATGTACCGGCGAATGCAGTAGAAATAACCGCAGTAGTTTCGCAATTTGATACCCCGCAGCTTATTATACGTAATACGACAGATATTAAGTAAAAAATAGGATTTATATAATAATTGGTCGGTTTATTTAGTATTGCCGACCAATTATTACAACTCCAACAAGCCTTCCGGTAATTCCATGATTAAGATTTTGGCATTGGGTTGAATGTCGCGGATAAAAGCGGCGTTCATCGGGATGAGGACTTCGCGGTGCTGGTAGGTGAGTACAGCGACGGAGTGCTGCGGGTATTCAATAATGTCTTCAATGGTACCAATAACGCCCAGTTCTGTGTCGTGAATGGTAAAACCAATATATTCCGTAAAATCTTCTTCAGTGTCGTCGTCATCCTCCGCTTCAGAGAGATCAATGTCTGCTTCGCGCATAAAGAGTTCTTTACCCGTCAGGGTGTCCGCAACTTCGCGGGAATCCACTTCTTCAAATTTTACCAGCATCTCATTGCCGTCGCGTACCATTTCGATGAAAAAAGGCACTTTTTTACCTTTGATTTCCAAAAAAACCGTCTCCGCTTGCAGAAAATCTTCAATGAAGACTTCCTCAATTTGTACTTTTAAATCACCTTTGAGTCCATGCGATTTTTTGGTATAGCCAACGCTGATCAGATTGTCCATCCAGGTTAAATTTGAAATGTGAGATTTGAAATTTTAAAATATTACATTCATCATAAAAACACACAAAGGTAAAATGAAAAGTGCGTTTCTCCTGTTCACCGCTTTATTTTTTAGCATTGGTCTGTGGGCACAAACTGCGGAAAGCAAAGATTTTCAGGCGGTTCGGCAAGTGCTGGCAACCCAGCAGGATGCCTGGAATCGCGGCGATATTGACGCTTTTATGCAATATTACTGGCAGTCGCCCGATTTACAATTCATTGGTTCCAGTGGTCCAACCTACGGCTGGCAAAATACATTGGAGCGGTATAAAAAAACGTATTCCAATCGCGATTTAATGGGCACCTTGCAGTTTGATATTTTAAACCTGAATCAGCGCAGTAAAAAAGTGATCTCTGTTTTAGGAAAATTCACCTTGCAGCGCAAAAATGACCAACCGAGCGGCTACTTCTTACTCATTTTTCAGAAAATCAAAGGCAAGTGGATCATTGTAGCCGACCATACAAGCTAGTAAATATTTGCCATTTACTATTTACCATGAAGTATGGAACATCAAGCCCTAATCATTGAACATTTAAAATTAAGCATTCAACATTAAGCATTTACCTAATTATGCTCAATGAGCCGCTGATTGACCAGGAAGCCGCGCTCGGCACGTTGTCGCCAGGGCTTACTGGCACAGACGGCGTCGCAATTGGGATTTGCATTTTCCAAAATCTGCCAGTCCTTGCGCACCAGCCCAACCCCCTTGGCGTACACCTCCTGCGCAAAGCGGTAGGCAATGACAATATCATTGCGATTGACATAAGTAGCGGTGACGGTTTCGGGGAATTGTAAGCTGCCGAGCGTCAGCGGTTCACCGATGTCGGTAACGCGAGCACGCCCTTCCCAGAAATTAAAAGGCGCGATGGCATTGCCGTTGACGGTCACAGTAGTCATTGGATCCACATAAGCCGTACTGGTCCAGCCATCGGGGCGACGCAGCGGGAAAGCGAGTTTGACCAGGCGAATATTATCCTCGGTACGAAAGGCTTGTTCCTGATTTCTACTCATGGTAAAAACTGCTGCGATCTGCCAGGGTTCACCGGGGTTACGGCGCTGGTAGCGCTCGGCACGATAAACCGTATCGCCATTGTTGGCAATGAATTGCTCCACGAGCGTATCTTTCAAATAGCTGCGCGTGCTGTCAATCTTATTGCCGCCGGTAGTGGGCGATACCAGCAAGGAATCCACTTCATACACCCAATACCTGCCCACCTCCAGTGGAAAGTATGCGTAATCCTCCTGATTGTCAATGGTTTCAGTCTCTTCTTTACAGCCTGTTATCAACAGGATTACCAATAGAAGTCCTGCACTTCTAAGGATTAGTTCCGAACTACTGCTGCTTAGTTTCCAACTGCTGGCTTCCAGTTTCATTGGTCTTGCATTTTGGGTGATAGAAAACTGCCGTAGATGATGCCACCGCCCACCACGTCGTCGCCTTCGTAGAAGACTGCCGACTGACCAGGCGCCACGCCTTTGACATTTGCATGGAATTCTACTTCCACCCGGTCTCCGTGCTGATGCAGCGAACTCAGGGTGCCCGCATCTTTATAGCGAATTTTAGTAACCGCTTCCAAGCCATCTGGAATGGTGGCGTACTTCATCAGATTGACCTGACCCACCGTCATGCCATTGCGAATGAGTTCTTCCACACGACCCAGGACGACGGTATTACTTTCCGGGCGAATTTCGGTTACAAACATCGGCTCGCCAAATGCCACGCCCAATCCTTTACGTTGCCCGATGGTATAAAACGGATAACCCTGGTGTTGCCCAAGCACTTCGCCCTGCGCATTGACAAAATTGCCCCCCGCAACTTCCGCTTCCAAGCCCTCCACTCGGCGCTTGAGGAAACCCCGATAGTCATTGTCCGGTACAAAGCAAATCTCGTAGCTCTCCGCTTTTTTCGACAGATCGGTATAACCCCAGTCATACGCCATTTGTCGCACTTCAGGTTTGGTATAATTGCCGAGCGGAAAACGACTGCGGTTCAGACAGTCCTGACTCAAGCCCCACAGTACATACGATTGGTCTTTGTGTTGATCCACCGCGCGCGTAATATATTTTCTGCCATTCAATTCATTGATGCGCGCATAATGTCCCGTTGCAATAAA
>JBKBWT010000296.1:0-7896 GCA_046314415.1 Saprospiraceae bacterium | reverse complement strand
CAACGTTTGGTAATGAGATAATGGTGTGGTTTTAGGATGCCATCGGAATCAGGGGGACGGAAACATTAAAACTTTGTTCGTCTTGATTGATTTGCACCGATTGATCCGTGATGTAGCGGTAGCGTTCCTGAATGTTTGCCAAGCCAATGCCGTTGGATTCCTGAGGATGATGCTTTATTTGTAAATTATTTTTAACTATGATATGGTTATTTACTTCTATGATGTGAATATGTAAAGGTTGCTGCCGGGAAACAATATTGTGTTTAATGGCATTTTCGACCAGCATTTGTAAAGTAAGCGGCGGAATCATGGTTGCTTTTACATCCGGCAGATGAATTTCGACTTTTAAATTGTCACCAAAGCGAATTTGCAGTAAAAAAAGGTAAGCATGTAGGGCATTGAGCTCGGTCTCCAGCGAAACAAGCTCCCGGTCGCGGGTATCGAGCACGTAGCGATAGACATCGGCTAAATGTTTGATAAATTGAGCCGCAAGGTCAGCATCTTTATATACCAAGCCCGATAAAACATTTAGACTGTTGAATAAAAAATGGGGATTGACCTGGTTTTTCAGGCTTTCAAATCGGGAAGACAGGTGTGCCTGCTTGAGTCTTTCGGTTTCGAGGATGGCATTTTTCCAGTGAAATAAAAAAGCGCGCCCGTGTAAAAACAAACTTATCAGAAAGGTCACGACTAAAACGGAGGTAATAAAGCCGCTGCGTAAAAACTGAAAAGAAGTAGCCGGACTGTGTCCGAATAATATAAAATTCATTGCAATATGAATCACCATGACAATACCTAATGTGTAAACGACCGTGAGTACAAGGCTGACAAACAGGCGTTTAAGGGGTTGTTCTACCCAGGAAATGGGTAACTTTTCTGCAATGACGCCGTTGCCGATCCAAATAAAGGCAGTCATGATACCACTGTAAAGAAAGTCTATGATGGCTTCTTTCAGTGGAAAGTTATCATCAAATAACAAGGAGAAAATCGTGTTGACAGCCCCGGCGATGAGGAAGCTGAGCACGCCGACTTTTAAGTGCGTTTTTAATTCATGCATTTTCATAAAAGATGTGGAATGATGCGTGGTGCATCATTCCAAAGTTAAAACAATTTTACTTATCGGTTGCGCCTTTACGGGCGGTTTCGAGCATATAATTGTTGGCTCTTTTGCCCCAGGTCGGGTGTAAAGCGGTGGGAGCCTGGTAACTCGCGTACTTTGCTTCGGCTTTTTCAAGCCAGGGGAGGGCTGCTTTGGTGCCTCCGCCATAAAATTCGGGCGTAAATAATAATTGCTGCCCTAATAAATAATAAGGACGGGGATTATCCGGGTTGAGCGCAATCGCAGTTTGTAAGGCTTGCTGCACTTTAGGGGCATATTCGGCACCTTTTACCATGGTATTTTCCCAAATGCGTCCTTGATAAATATAACCTTGCAATGTAATGAGTTCTGATTCTTTCGGAGCAAGGATTAATGCGGCATCCAGGGCAGCTTGGGCTTTGTCTAAGTGCGTAAGGCAGGTTGTAATATCTTGTGCCTGCATTTTCGCCGTTGCAATCATCATATTACAATAAGCTTGATAATAAGTCGGCAGCCATTCGCTTTTTTCATTGAGCGCAATGCGTTCAAAGGTGTTGGAAAGCTTTTGAAAACCCTCGGCAGAGCGGGTGGTATCGAGTTGAGCGAGGGCTTTTTCCATCGCCTGCACGTATTTTTCGTTTTGTGCGAATATGATATGATGTAATAATACGAATGTAAGGAATAAGATTGCGTTTTTCATGATACATTTAGTTTTGTTATGATAATAATGGATGGATATTTCATTAGATGTGGCACATTTCCGAAATATGCCACATCTATTTTAGTGCTTAATTTAATACTTCATCTACCGTTAATTGCCGGTCTTGCCCGATGGAAACAAATACGCCGAGGAAAAAAAACTGCTTAGCGGGTGGGCGAATGGCTGCACTGGTGAATTGCCCATTGGCATCGGGTGAATTGCTAAAGCGATAGCCAAAAACCTGATCAAAACCGAGTAAATTGCTGACAGACAAGTGAATAATGGTAAAATTTCGGAGGATATTCGTTAAATAACTCGCATTAAAACTCAAATCATGATACGATTTGGTGCGTCCATTATTAAAAGTATCCGTATTCGGATCATGATAAGGGCGCGGACTCGAGAAGGCGTACGTCAAGCCCATGCTGGTGGTGATTTTGGGGAACCAGCGCTTGGTCACTACCGATAAATTATGTCTGGAGGCAAAAGTTGGCGTCGCCTGCACCGGAAAATCCAGGTAATCGCGTTCCGTATCCAGGTAAGAATAAGAAATCCAGAAATCGGTATTTTTAATGCTGCGCGAATCGCGGAAAAATACATCCATGCCCCGGGCGTAACCCGCGCCGTTATTGGCACTTTGCCAGGGCGCTGCCGCCGGAAATTTGATTAAATCATGATATTGTTTATAATAAGCTTCGACGCGAAAGATGCGGCGGTTTTTAGTGTATTGATAATTGAGAATGTAATGATCGGCTTTTTCAAAATTTACATTCGTATTATAACGCAATTGTTCGTGTTCCGGGGTTTGATAAAATTGACCGTAAGCGAGCGAAAACTGACTATTATCACCGGTTTTGTAAGCAAAAGACAAGCGGGGAGCGGCGTTCCATTGGGTTAATAATTGGGAATGTTCGATGCGTAAACCAGCGCGAGCCGCCATTTTGGCATTCATACTCCATTCACCTTCCGTGAATAAAGCAGTGTAATTTTCAAATAAGCGGGTATTAAAAATGGATGCATCGGCACCTGTATAAGATTCGATAAACTGATTGTAAATATATTCAGCTCCGGTCTTGATATTCAGGCGCTTAGATGGTGTATATTGTAAAACAATTTTACTTTGTGCGGACTGCTCCTGCGTATTTACATTAAACTTTTCTTGTATATTATCTTTATTATAAGTAAAACCGCCACCAATAAATAGCGACCAATCATTGTTTAATAATTCTTTATAGGATGCACTCGCAAAATAATTATCATTGTTTAACGCTAAGCGATTACTTTTCTGAACATCTTCATTATCAGGGTATTGCATAGTGAATCCGCTGTTGCCGCTTTGTGCCTGCAATTTGAACATTCCCGTCTCTGAGGTTTTATGTCGGAATATCACTTGCCCGTTCAGGCTATTCGGATGCTGGTCCCAGGTAATGTTTTGCTTTACCAGTTGCATGTAGGGCGCGAGATTGGAGTAATCCAGCGATACGGCGAGCGACGTATTTTCCCAGCTTTGAGTATGTGATAAACCTGCACCGACCGTCATTAAAGAAATCCCCGTAATCGTCTCTTTTGCAAGGTCTTGTGTATTTAAAATTAAAGCAGAAGACAATGCCTGTCCATATTCTGCCGAGTAGCCGCCGGTGCTAAACATGGTGCCTTTGAACAGGAAAGGCGAGAAGCGACCTCGTACCGGCACGTTGGGCGCGCTGCTGGTAAATGGATTTTGCACGTACAAACCATCAATAAACGCGCGGGTTTCGTGGGCGGCGCCACCCCGTACAAAAAGCTGACCCGACTCACCAACACGCTGCGCACCGGGCAGGGTCATCATTGCCGCCGTAATATCAGCGAGGGCTCCGGCGGTAGTTACAATGTCGAGTGAATTGAGTACGGTCGTTTTCTTTTCGTCGCCGGCTTCAAAAGCACCCGCCGTGATGGTGACGGTTTCCAGTTGATTGGCAGCAATTTTTAATTGTAAATTTAATGCAATTGTATCTCCTTTTAATTCAATTGCTTGTTCTAAAGTTTCGTAACTCAAATAAGAAACGGTTAGAATATGATATCCGGTTTCGGCGCTGGTAAAAATAAAAGTACCGTCCGCTTCGGTGGACGTACCGTCATAAGTATCTTTTAAAAATACGTTGGCACCGATGACTGGCTCGCCTTTTTCATCTTTTACAGTGCCGGTTATAATTGTTTGTCCGATTAATTTTATTAAAATAAGCTGTAATGCGATTAATAAAATGAAGCGTCCCATGTTGAGTTGATTTTACCGCAAAATGCAGTCGGGACGGGGCTTCGCGCAAAAAAAAGGAAATGAAACGTCGAAAAAAAGGGACAAGTTGTAGGAATGAAGGAATGAATAATGAAAGAATGAGTAAGAATAGTTAATAAAGAAATTGGTAGGATTTCAGAAAAACTTTCTTGCCGCGTTCGGTGAGGGTGTAATCGGTAAATATTAAATTGACATTACTTAGTTTTTCGAGTTCGGGGCGCTTGTGTGGTGTAATGATAATGAGGTTTTCTGTATGTTGAAATAATTGATATACAAGTGGATACAATTGTTTTTCCGGGCAGAGATGCATGGCAAAGCTGCAAATAATACTGGAAAATTCACCGGTGAGTTTTCCTTTTATTATATCTTCAAATGTAAAATTCCAGCATTCCTGTTGAAAATTTTTATAATAAGCCGCTTGCGTGTAAGGATCGCTGGCTTGCGGTAAGGCATAGCCCAATTCCTGCACCACCTGACTCACTTCACCGCTGCCGCAGCAAAAATCCAATACTTTATTATAATTTATACGTGACTCATTTTGAAGGAGTAATGCCCGAATCTGCGGAAAATGCGGATTTTCGTAATAAGCGCCCGACTGCGTGTAGTAGCCTTCGACGCCGTGAGCGGAATATTCATCGCGGATGGCAGACATTTGGTAATGAATAATTAATAATTAAGAATGAATAAGTGTTAATCATTTAGTGATTAATATTTAAGGGGTTTTTAATTTGAAAATAAGTTAATTGATTAGCATAAAATTAGCAAAAACTTTGTTACAAACAAGAGACAATCCTACTTTAACTTTGTATTTTGATCTTTCGTTCTCAAATAACCCGGATTTATGGAAAAAAAATGGCTGGAAGGACTGGATGAATGGTTGTTGTTTTTCGGAATTATTATAACAACATTCATCGTAGCGCTTATTTTTCACCGACTTTTTGGGCGTTTTTTAAAAAAATCGAGCTCCGTTATACAAAATGACCCTACTAATTATCAGTTTTTACATCATTTTTTAACCGCTATTATATATCTGATTGGCTTTAGTATGGCGGTTTACATGGTGCCCAACCTGCGTATGGTGGCGAGTTCGTTGCTGGCGGGTGCCGGTATTCTGGCGGTGGCGGTGGGCTTTGCTTCGCAGCAGGCACTGAGTAATATTGTAAGCGGCGTTTTTATTGTGATGTTCAAGCCTTTTCGGATTAACGATCGGCTGCGAATTCGGGATAATTTATCGGGGATCGTGGAAGATATTACATTGCGGCATACGGTGATACGTAATATTGAAAACCGGCGTATTATTATACCCAATTCTATCATAAATCAGGAAGTTATTATAAATGCGACCTTAAATGATGAAAAAATACAAAAACGCCTGGAAATTCCGATCAGTTATCAGGCGGATATTGATAAAGCCCGTGCCATTATCACCGAGGAAGCCATGAAGCATCCGCTGAAAATTGACGGACGCAATGACAAACAAAAAGCCAAGGGACGCCCGGAAGTGCTGGTGCGGGTGGTTGATTTGGGCGCTTACGCTGTTACGTTGCGGGCATACGTATGGGCAGCCAATCATGTCGATGCGTTTGCAATGGGGTGTGATTTACTGGAAAGTATTAAAAAAAGATTTGATGTCGAAGGAATTGAAATACCGTATCCTTATCATAATTTGATTCATAAAAATGAATTTATAAAATATAATGATAATGGCAAGCAGAATGTTAATAATGATGAAGCCTTAAGCGATTAAATTTTTTAATACGCTGACAAAAATCAGTGCATCTTCTTTCACCAACGCTTACATTTGCTACATGAGTATCACTTTAGACAATCAACAACATCGGGAGTGGCTCAGCCAGCTGAATTTTTATCAGGATGAAATAAAAATATTTCAGTTGGAATTGCTGCGGGTCGTGCAAAGTCATCCGGATGATTTTCCGGTGATTGAGCACGTGGAAGAATATCGGGCTATTTTATTAAAAAAATTACATCATATCGATGACTTGCGGCACCGTTTATTATATCATCATTGGAAGTTGACGCAACCGGTGGATCCGGCCATCGAGCACGATGATCTAAAGTTGGATATAACGCAATTTGTAAAAGATTTTGAAGCGTTGAAAACCAATTTCCGGCGCTTTGCTTCTCGGAAAGACTAAGTTTACAGGAATATATCATATGAAAAGGCTTCTTCAGTGAAGCCTTTTCTTTTTAGTCGCACTAAAAGATTCTTTTTTTACAAAAAAATTCCTACTTTTTCCACGGCTTTACGAAGCCGGCTATTTTTATTTATTTCACTTAATTCCCAACAGTATGAAGACAGTTCGACTCTTACTCCTAATGCTGAGTCTATTGGTGTTTACCAACATTTCGAGCTATGCTTACGTGATTGTGCCACAATCGGCGGAAGCGGCGGCAACTTATACCGATGCGGCAAGCGCCAAAACCTTGAAAAAGCAAGCCAAAGAAGAAATGAAGGCTAAAAAGAAAGCCGAAAAGAGAGCTAGATTTCTGGCTTGGATGCAAAAAAAGCTGGCTGATGATCGGCAACTCGTAGCAATTTTATTGACGCTTTTCGTCGGCGGGCTGGGTATTCACCGGCTTTATCTGGGCAGCAAGCCAGTTATTATTCTGCTGTATCTGGTCACGCTCGGCGGTTTTTTTGGTATTATTCCGTTGATTGATCTCATTCGGCTTATTTTAGGTCAAGTGGATCATTATGATGGCAACAGCAATTTATTCCGCGCTTTCCAATCTTCTTGATTTTTTAATAATCCAGATTTTATGAATGCCTGAAATGCGGTAAAAAGTGTTTCAGGCATTTTGTTTAAAATAAAAAAGTCGTGCCGATTGACGGCACGACCTCATCCTTGAATTAGTATGAAAAAACTCTATTCCTTGTAAACTCTATTTAAAGAACTTCCTTTTTTTGCAAAAGTTGCACGAGATTCTCCGAAACTTTGAAATTTAACGACTAAGTAACATACTTTTTCGGCGAACGAAAAAAGCGCGAATGTTAAGGTAAAACATAGGGGGTGAACATTTGATCTTGATAACACCAGAGCCAATGCTCGCCCGGTTCAGCCGAAGCTATCACGGGGTGCCCCGACCGGTGAAAGTGTTTAGTGGCGTGTTTATTGGGCGACGAATCGCAGCAAAGCGTGACGCCGCAAGTTTGGCAGGTGCGCAGGTGTACCCAGGAGCTTCCCGTTTTCAGGCATTCTTCACAAGCATAGGCTTGCGTTTGCCGCACCTCAGTAATTTCCTGCAGGTGCTCACATAAGTGTGGTTGTAAAGCCATGAACAATTTTTTTAACGATGCTTCTTTATAAGAAAAATTAATAAAAAATGATTTTATTTCGTTTTTGGCATAGAGCGGCTTTAATAAAATTGGCACCTCATTAGTAAGATGAGATGCCAACAAATTCATGCCATAAAATGATCTTAATAAAAAACTATTATACCATTTTGAATGGATAGTGGCGTATTGCTTATTGCTGAACAGTTAGATGTTCAAATATCTACGCCTTCGCATTTCAAATATAGTATTATTCTACTGCAAATATAGTATCATCAATGCCTTTATTCACTTCAACCGCCGAAATAATATTTTTGATCGGGAAAGGTGCAATACCATTGATGGTCATAGAATGAGGGAATTTTACACCATTTACCTCTTTATAATCATTAAAATCAGTGACCAGGGTCGTGGCACCGTCGCCCAGCGATTGTACCATACGAATTTTATAACCCGTATTTACATCATAAAATTCCGTTATTTTATCGCCGTTGGGGGTGCTTACTTCGATTTGGTACGCATTTTTACCTTCCACCTGCTCAATGCCTTTC
>JBKBWT010000295.1:0-7898 GCA_046314415.1 Saprospiraceae bacterium | reverse complement strand
ATATTAGACAATAAAGTGCGCAATCGGCAGGATATTCAGCAACAAACGAAAATTCCTTTTTTAGGAATGATTGGCCAAACGCGCCAGGAAGAGACCATCGTCGTCAAAAAAGGAAGCCGATCTTCTGTAGCCGAAATGTTTCGTTTGCTGCGTACCAATTTGCAATTCACGGCTACCGGCAGTGAAGGGCGCGTCTTACTGGTTACTTCGAGCATCAGTGGGGAAGGTAAAACCTTTGTTTCCATTAACATTGGTGCCAGTCAGGCATTATCCGGGAAGCGCACGATTCTGCTGGGCTTGGATTTAAGAAAACCCAAATTGAGCCGCTACCTCACCGGACAAAATAGCACGATGGGTATTACCAACTATTTAGTGGGAGAAGCAAAATTATCGGATCTCATTCGTCCGGTTCCGGATTTCCCCAATTTGTATTACCTGGACTGCGGTCCGATGCCGCCGAACCCGGCGGAATTGTTACTAACCGATGCTTTGAAAAACATGATTGCCGCTTTACGGAAGGATTTTGATGCGGTGGTGATCGATACGGCGCCCCTGGCGCTCGTGACAGATGCGCTCCTCCTGAATGAACTGGTGGATCAGACCTTGATCGTGACTCGTTTTGGAAAAACGACCCGGAATCTGCTGCGCGTAGTGGATGAAGTATATCGCAACCAGCAACTGCCGCGTATGGGTATTATGCTCAATGGCGTGAAAGCACGGGGCGGTTATGGTTATGGGTACGGCTATGGGTATGGCTACGGCTATGGGTACGGCTACGGTTATGGCTATTACGAAGAAGAGCAGAAAAAGAGACCTCGCTTGTTTGGTAAAAAAGTGTAACCGGATAGCACCGGTGGCTTACGCGCAGGTGCCAAAGCAATGTCTAATCTTCCAATTTCGGATATCATTCAATTTATTCGTGCCCAGTATCCACAACAGGATCAAATTTATTTACACGAGCCACGCTTTTTCGGTAATGAAAAACAATACCTGCTGGAAACCATTGATTCCACGTTTGTCTCTTCGGTCGGACCATTTGTGGAGCGCTTTGAACAGATGATGGCAGCAATAACCCATACCAAACGTGGAGTAGCCGTTGTAAATGGTACTGCTGCGCTACAAGTGGCGCTGCAATTGCTTGGTGTTCAACGGGATACCGAGGTTATCACCCAGGCGCTTTCGTTTGTGGCTACCTCCAATGCCATTGCTTACCTTGGTGCAGTACCGGGTTATGCGGATGTGGACCTCGACACGATGGGGCTTTCACCGCAGGCGCTGGCGGCTTTCCTCGAAGCCTACGCCGAACCAAGAGAAACGGGCGTTTATAACAAAAAATCGGGTCGAAAAATCGCCGCTATTTTGCCCATGCACACCTTCGGGCATCCCTGTCGGATTGACGAACTTGTCGCTATCGCTGAAAAATACAAGATTCCAGTCGTTGAAGATGCTGCGGAATCGCTGGGCAGTTATTATAAAAATCAAGCGACGGGCAGTTTTGGACAGTTGGGAACCTTTTCTTTCAATGGCAATAAAACGGTGACCTGCGGCGGTGGCGGCGCCATTGTAAGCCAGTCGGAAGCATTAGGGAAAACGGCTAAACACCTGACGACCACGGCTAAAGTGCCCCACGCCTGGGAATACTACCACGATCAATTGGGCTACAATTATCGGATGCCTAATCTCAATGCCGCGCTGGCCTGTGCGCAGTTGGAACAACTCGATGCTTTTATTAAAAATAAACGTGAACTCGCAGGCTTATATCAGGCATATTTTAATACAAAAGGGATAAAATTTAAAACGGAACCTGCGGATAGTCGTGCCAATTATTGGCTGATGGCAATCGAACTCGACAATCGCCGGGAACGTGATGCTTTCCTGGAAGCCACGAATCAACAAGGCGTTTACACTCGTCCGGTTTGGACGCTGTTGCACAAATTGCCGATGTACGCTACCTGCCAGCACGATGGTTTACCCAATTCGCAGTACCTGGAAGACCGCATCGTAAACCTGCCCAGCAGTGTCCGCGCCTGAGGGGATTCTGCTCGGTTATTCCGGTCACGCCTACGTCGTTGCCGAAGCCGCTTTGCTAAATGGCGTAAATTTGCTTGGTTATTTTGAAAAAGCCGCAAAATTGCACAATCCCTTCAATTTGCAGTATTTGGGTAACGAACAGGACGAATCCGTTTTGCGGACTTATCTTAATAAAGCCATGATTCTGCCGGGTATCGGCGATAATTCCATACGACAACAGGTTTTGTTATCACTTGCCAAATTTGGATTTTTACTCGCTACTGTGGTGCATCCCAAGGCTAGCGTGTCGGCATTCGCTACGGTACAGCCCGGGACTTTTGTCGCCAATCGGGCAATTATCAACCCTTTTGCGAGTATCGGCAAAGGCAGTATCATCAATACCGGTGCGATTGTAGAACATGAATGCCTGCTGCATGATTTTGTCCACCTGGCGCCGGGGGCGGTGTTAGCGGGCAACGTGCAGGTAGGCGAAGGCGCTTTCATTGGTGCGAATGCCGTAGTACGCCAACATATCCGCATTGGTAGATGGTCAACCATTGGGGCTGGGGCGGTAGTGGTGAAAGACGTACCCGATTACACCGTAGTAGCTGGAAATCCGGCTAAACCACTTGCTTAATGCCAAAAACATGCATCATTGCGGAAGCCGGGGTCAATCACAATGGCGATCTGGAACTGGCAAAACGACTGGTGGAAGTAGCAGCGGAAGCCGGGGCAGACTTTGTAAAGTTTCAAACCTTTCAGGCGGAGAAAATGGTGAGCGCAAGCGCTAAAAAAGCCGATTATCAAGTGCAAAATACCGGCAATGCGGACGAAGGACAGCTTGCGATGTTGAAAAAACTGGAACTGAGCCGCGCACAGCACGAAATCTTGCTGCAACACTGCCAACAACATCGGATTCAATTTTTATCTACTGCGTTTGACCTGGATAGCATTGACCTGTTGAGCGAATTCAATTTGGCTTTATACAAAATTCCCTCCGGGGAAATCACCAATTTGCCCTATCTGCGCAAGATTGCCAGTAAAAACAAGCCGGTATTGCTCTCTACCGGAATGGCTGATCTGGGTGAAATCGAAGACGCCCTCGATGTACTGCAAGCGGCAGGTTTAAGCCTCGAGCAAATCACGGTTTTGCATTGTAATACCGAATATCCTACGCCTTTTGCCGATGTGAATTTGCGCGCAATGCGCACCATTCAACAGGCATTTGGCGTAAAAGTAGGGTATTCCGACCATACTTTGGGTATCGAAGTGCCGATTGCCGCAGTGGCGCTGGGTGCTACCGTCATCGAAAAGCATTTTACCCTCGATCGCACGATGGAAGGTCCCGATCATAAAGCTTCTTTGGAACCGAAGGAATTGCAAATCATGGTGCGCAGCATTCGCAATATTGAAACCGCTCTGGCGGGTGATGGTAGGAAAAAACCGTCGCCCTCCGAACGCAAAAAAAAAACCATTGCCCGTAAAAGCATTCACCTGAGTACCGACGTGGCAAAAGGGCAGATCATTGAAAATCAGCATTTAATTGCGTTGCGACCAGGAGACGGCATCTCGCCAATGCATTGGGAGGAGGTGATTGGACGTCGGGCGGCTCTGCCCCTACACGCCGGACACCAACTAAGCTGGCACGACCTGGCAGGATGAATCGGAGAAAAATTGCCATCGTAACCGGCACCCGCGCCGAATTTGGACTCTTGTACTGGCTGATGCGGGAAATTGCGGCGGATGATGCCCTGGAATTACAAATCATTGCTACCGGGATGCACCTCTCCCCGGAGTTCGGATTAACCTATAAAACCATCGAAGACAGTGGTTTTCAAATTGCCAAAAAAGTAGAAATCTTGCTGTCTTCCGATACGCCGGTGGGTATTGCCAAATCAATGGGACTAGGGTTAATTGCCTTCGCCGAAGCCTTTACCGAATTGAATCCGGCTATGATCGTACTACTCGGCGACCGTTTTGAACTCCTGGCTGCTGCCAGCGCCGCTACCGTTTGTCGCATTCCGATTGCACATATTCACGGCGGCGAAACCACCGAAGGCGCGGTGGATGAAGCGTTCCGGCACGCGATAACCAAAATGTCGTACCTGCATTTTACGGCAACGGATACCTACCGCAATCGGGTGATTCAATTAGGCGAGCACCCCGATCGGGTTTTTAATACCGGCGCGCCGGGTTTGGATAATATTGCCAAATTAAATTTGCTATCGAAAAGGGAGCTGGAACAAGTACTTGATTTTCAATTCGGTCAACAAAATCTCCTCGTCACCTTTCATCCGGTTACGCTGGAAAATGCGAGTGCCGAAGGGCAATTCAGCGCCTTGCTGCAAGCCCTGGACGAACTAGAAAATACCAAAATCATTTTCACGCTACCCAATGCCGATACTGAGGGGCGCATTATTATAAAACTGATCCAGGACTATGTAGCGCAACATGCCGTAAAAGCCAAAGCATTTATATCGCTGGGACAATTGAACTATCTTTCGACCTTACAATATATAGACGCCGTGGTGGGTAATTCCTCCAGTGGTTTGCTCGAAGCGCCGAGTTTTAAAATAGCCACGGTCAACATTGGCGACCGGCAAAAAGGACGCATCCTCGCGGAAAGTGTAATTTCCTGTGCGCCGGAATACGCTGCTATTCGCGCCGCTATCGCAAAGGCATTATCGCTGGATTTTAAACAACAATTAGCCCAGGTCGAAAACCCTTACGGACAAGCGGGCGCTTCGCTTCGCATTAAAAATATTTTAAAATCAATAGACCTTCGTAAAGGCTTGAAAAAGACATTTTATGACTTATCAAATAAGGTTTAACTGCCAAAAATTCAACACGGTATAAAACCGATGTAACTGGCAGTTAAAATTTCCCCAAATTCCTGAATGATCCATTTTGAAAAATACCTTATTCCTGCTACTTACACCATCCGCCAGACCCTCGGCGCCATTGACGCGCTCTCGGCTACGCCGCCGCTGACGGTGTTTGTAACAGATGAAGCCGGGAAAGCCATTGGCTCGGTAACCGATGGCGATATTCGGCGGGGCTTGATTCGCGGGCACGAACTGGAAGAGCCGGTGACCGCCGTAATGAAAGCCGATTTTACCCGGCTGACCAGCAATAAATACGGTCCGCAGGAGATCAAAGCCATCAAGCAAAAGGGCATCCAACTGCTGCCAATTGTAGATGCCGCGGGCTACATCACGCGCCTGGTCAATTTACGCGAGCAGCTTTCTTTTTTGCCCATTGATGCAGTGATTATGGCGGGCGGCGAGGGGCGGCGATTGCGTCCGCTGACCAATTACACCCCTAAACCTTTGTTGCCCGTTGGCGATAAGCCAATTTTGGAGCACAACATTGATCGCCTGGTCAAATTTGGCATCAGCCATATTACCATTACGATCAAATACCTGGGGGAAAAAATCAAAGCCTATTTTGGCAATGGCGAGCAGAAGGGCATTCAGATTGAATACGTGGAAGAACATTTTCCAATGGGTACTGCCGGTGCCTTGAGTCTGGTACCCCAAGCCGAACACGACACGGTGCTGCTGATGAATTCTGACCTGTTGACCAATCTCGATTACGAAGATTTTTACGAACTGTTTGTCAACGAACAAGCGGATCTGGCGGTCGCCTGTATTCCCTACGAAGTGAAAGTGCCCTACGCCGTGATGGAAACCCGCAAGGGAAAAATTCATGCGTTCAAAGAAAAGCCGACTTATACCTATTATTCCAATGCCGGGATTTACTTGCTCAAACGGGCAATCATTGACGAAACCATCCCCAGCGGGCAAAGCTTCGATGCGACGGACCTGATGGAAAAACTCATTCAGGAAGGGCGCAATGTTGTCAGCTATCCACTGCGCTCCTACTGGCTCGATATTGGAAGACAGGAAGACTACGACCGTGCCCAGGAGGACATTCAGCATATCAAACTTTAAGCACTGCTGGAGGTGAATCGGGGGGCGGATCATCGGCAGTTGCTGGCGCTGATACCGGCACGCGGCGGTTCCAAAGGGATCCCCGGTAAAAATAGCAAGCTACTGGCGGGTAAGCCGCTGATCCAGTACACGCTGGAGGTAGCGTCCCAGATTTTTTCCCCGGAAGACATTTGCGTTTCCACGGATGACGCCGCCATTCGGCAGGTAGTAGAAGATTTTGGCATTCCGGTGCCCTTTATGCGTCCGCCGGAACTGGCAACGGATGAAGCGGGCATGTACGAGGTGTTGTTACACGCTTTGCAATTTTACCAAAAGCAGGGTAAGCATTACGACGCGCTGGTATTGTTGCAACCCACCTCACCCCTGCGGCAGGTACAGCACGTGCGGGAAGCAATGCAACTGTTTCATCCTGAACTGGATATGGTTGTATCTGTCACCGAGACGAAGGCGAATCCGTATTATGTTTTGTTTGAAGAAAATGCCGAAGGCTACCTGGAAAAGTCCAAACCCGGCAATTTCGTGCGGCGGCAGGATGTGCCCAAAGTTTATGCCTACAATGGCGCTGTGTACGTAATGAACACCCGTTCGCTGCAACAAGGATCACCGCAGACCTTCCGCGCTGTTCGCAAATACGTGATGGACGAGAAGCGTTCGCTGGACCTGGATACCGAATTGGATTGGCTGTTTTTGGAATTTTTACTGAGCCGACCTGGCGAGGCAAAATAAAAAACCTATCCAGCGCGCAACACCGGATAGGTTGGTAAAAATTACTGGAGTTTAGTACAGGTGAATTCAATTCGTATTCACCATTTAATAACCGGGGTAAAAACCTCCTTCCTAAGGATGGAGCCGGAAGGAGGCAAACGTACTTACACTAGGGTAAAGTCATTAACAATCGGGATGAATCCCATTTTAAACCGTACCTGCATCGCTGCCGGGAAGATCCGCACCCGAATCACCCGAATTATCGGGCGTTTCTTCGCTGCCACCCTGTGGACCCTGTCCTTCAAAACGCAACTTGAGTTTGGCATGAGCCGTATCCATCCCCGGCATCCCGGCTTCAGCCGCCACCCGGGTCAGCTTGTACATCACCAGACTAGCCTGGTACGCTTCCGAGCCTGCCATAATCTGCGTGTCGCGCACTTTTTCGTACAGTTGCTCCAGCGGAAACAGGATTTCACTCAGTTGCTGAAACAATTGGAAGTCTTTTTCCAGTTCGTGTACCGGCAGGTAGTAAGGCAGCACTTCCGGGTTCTGACGGGCTACTTCCAGCGCGTCTTCGACAAACAACTTGTTGGAACGGCTGATCTTCGGCAGCTTCTTGCGCTCTTCGAGGGTAAGCCCCAACAAAAATGGCATCCGGGAACGGATTTCGTAAAGCGCCTGCTTAACGGCGTTGAAGTCATCGGGATTTAAATTCGCACTGATGCGATTGTTACCTAAATTCTGACTCATTGAAGTTTAGTTTTAAAGTTAATTAAATTGTTATTATACCCTTTTGACGAACATTCTTTGGAAAAGTCACAGTTGAACAAATTATTTTTAAAAAATTTTTGTCAAGGTGATTTCACCTGCAAAATCAATCACCACTAAGATCACTAAGCACACAAAGCAGTTAAATGGATAGCGCCACCCTGTTCGGCTAAAGCCCTTATCTCAGTGTGCTCAGTGTCCTAAGTGGTAAAAATTTGAACAAGCGCTGAACGTTTGTTTGAAATTGTAAAACACCACTAAGATCACTAAGCACACGAAGCAGTTAAATGGATAGCGCCACCCTGTTCGGCTAAAGCCCTTATCTCAGTGTGCTCAGTGTGCGAAGTGGTGAAAATTTCAACAAGCGCTGAACGTTTGTTTGAAATTGTAAAACACCACTAAGATCACTAAGAACACAAAGCAGTTAAATGGATAGCGCCACTCTGTTCGGCTAAAGCCCTT
>JBKBWT010000294.1:0-7919 GCA_046314415.1 Saprospiraceae bacterium | reverse complement strand
TATGATATGGATATGATATTGGGTATTTGTGCCGGTCTTTGGAATTTTTTAATATGCTGATAATCAATTTGACGCAAGTCTAATGTAAATCTGGGAAAGCCTTAAATAGTCGTATTAAAAATGGTTCAAGAGTATTGTTTTTCATATGATGGCTATCTTTACCATTCATTTCGTGGAAAACGTAATCTTTTGAAAATATTTGGGGTAATAACTCTAATTTCTGTTTGTTTACTACATCCTCTATATACAGTTCTACGATACTTTTAATGTTTTCTGCTTGCAATGAATTGCTATCGGATTGCGAAAATCCTTTATAAACTATTGTTAAGAATATCATTACTAAAAAGGGAACACGATAAGGGGTAATGTTTTTCATAGTCAAATATCTATTGTTTAATAATTAAAGCGCGCTACAATTTAGTGTTGTACACAACTTTTCTATTTACGCAAATAGGGTAGAAACCTCCCTATACAGCCGCCATCCGCAATGTCCAAATATACCATTTGCTTACTGCATTTTATAGAAAATATAATCGGTCAACAGCGGCTCAAGACCGCTTTGTCTGAATTCCGTGGCAATCTGCCCGCGATGATAGGTGGAGTGATTAATGATTTGAAAAAGCATATCCCGAACGCTATGCTGGAAAGCCTTTCCGCTGCGCGTGGTATATGCAATAGGCTGGCTCAGCTCAAACGTATCCAGTATCCGCAGGGAATCATCGTGGTTTTGTTGATCAATCGCCTGCATCTCCGGTAGGGCATGCGTATCCCAGGGTGCGTATGGCTGTGGTCCGGCTTGAATGTTGTAATTCCAGATGCGATGCACATTCAGGATGTGATGGAGCAGTTCGATGCCTTTCTGAGAAAGCTGCTGCGGGTTTTCATGCACCACCGCAATGAGCTGCGCGTTGTAGTGCTGATTGTACTGGAAAAGTTCCTGAAAAAAGGTTTTCATCGGCATTTTGATTGATAAGGAAAAGTGAATGGAATATCATCGTCCGTTTTCTGGTGAAATGTGTAAGTTTGTTGGTAGCCATTTTCTCCCAAAGTTAGGGAAGGCAACCATCCGGCAGCTATCCTACTAAGGTGTTGATTGCAAATCCCGCAAAAGCGAAAGCCACTACATTCCAATGGATGCCAAACCCGGTCAGACCATTCATTTTATTCTGGAAGCAAGCGATCAGGGTAAACCTGTGCTTACCCGGTATCAGCGGGTTATTATTACGGTCAATTGATGGTGATTATTAGGATTTCGTTGTTTTGCAATGACCATTGGTGGTCGCATGGCAACTGCGGTGGCGCGCCTCGTGGAATTATGATTCATTAGGCGTAGTTATAATTTTTAATTTTATTTTTTGCCCATCTGGTAAGTCTTTTATCTGGAATGCTAAATCTCCACTAAAGGCTATTAATTCTTTAAAATTGATTTTCCCTAAATTTTCTTTTGAATAGGTTCCTCCGATGACCGCCGGAATTTTCAAACAATACTTTTCGTCTTCCGCCAAATCTCCTAACTCGGACTTCGCCAATTTAACAAGGCTTTCCATCCTCCAATCTTCTATAAATTCCTGGTTGTGCATGCTTTGGTTGAGTTCCGATTCAGTACTGGCAATTTTTTCACAACTCAATTCTTCAGGACAAATGCGCCAATAATCGCCTTTTTCTGTTTTAAAAATAATATTACCAAATTCATTTGCCTGAATAATCGCTTCGGCATGAATCCCCATCCAACTCCAGGATTTATTGAGCTGTTCTATCATTTTTTTAATTTCGTCTAACGTTCCGCGTAGCTGCTGTGTCGTCCCTCGTGGCGGCATAGGCAGCCACACTGTGTTGGGCCTCGTTTTTATTTCAATTTAAAATGAATCGGCATAATTGTATTAATTTCTTCGCATTTTTCAGGAGTATATTTTTTAATCAAATCGATAAAACGCTTTACACTTCTTATTGCCTCTTCATCACATCCAAATCCTATTCCTTCTAAAATTGATAATTCTTCCGTTTCACAAGTACTGCTTAATTTAATTTTAATATTTACTATTCCTTCTATTTGATTTTCTCTTGCAATCGCGGGGTAGTAAACAGATACATTAATTTTAGTCTCTATTTTTTCATTTTTATCATAATCAAACCCTTTTATCACTTGACCATTTTCAAAATATTCCAACCAAACTCCAACCTTTCTATCATCTGTTTTTTGACCATTATTATAGCGAATAATTCTTTTTACTTTTCCATCCGTACCATATTCTTTCCATTCTCCATTTCTTTTATTCATGGAAAATTCACCACTTTCTTTTATTATACCATTGTCATAGTAACTTCTGAAAACTCCATGCTTGATGTAACTATTCTTCTTTAATACATAATATTCTTCTTTTATAACATCTGACTTGTAATACTTAACTTGTTTAAGTTTCGTTTTCTGACCAAATAAAATTATAGGAAGTACTACCGACAAAAACAGAAATGCAATCTTCTTCATGGCTATTTGGTTATTCTAAATTGAAGATGCTATATCGCTTCAGATTGGTGTGATAGATTTTTCTATTTGAATTCAATTGTTTTGTTTAATGAGACCCAACTTGTTTATTCCCGCAATATTGCGCATACCCCTCTCCATCGCTTGCATACACGCAGCTCCAAATTTACCCCAATTCCCACAGCCGCGCAGTGCCCATTTATTTTTTCCTGTTCCATTCGATATTTTGCACGGTATCGCCTCGGTACTCCCTTATTTTTAGTAACTTGTCCGCCACAAACAACAAATTTGGTATTGTATGAATCGCTTTAAAACCTTGCTTCCGCTGGTGTTTGTTGCACTTGCCGTGTATTCCTTTTCCGATCAGGCGCCTGCCTGGCATTCGACGGAACCTTCCCTGGAGGATTTGAAAGTGTATGAGGGGCTGGAGGTCACGCTTTTTGCGGCGGAGCCGATGTTTAGCAATCCGACTGATATTGCCATTGATGCGCGGGGGCGCGTGTGGGTGTGTGAGGCGTACAACTATCGCAATGCCTTGAATCCCAAGAATCCGGTGAAGGAAAAGGGTGATCGTATTATGATTCTGGAAGATACCAACGGCGACGGCAAAGCCGACCAAAGCAAGGTGTTTTATCAGGGTACGGATATCAATTCGGCGCTGGGCATCGCGGTGCTGGGCAATAAAGTAATTGTCTCTTGCAGTCCGAATGTATTTGTTTTTACCGATGAAAATGGCGACGATATGCCGGATAAAAAGGAGATTTTATACACCGGCATTCAAGGATATCAACACGACCATGGCGTCCACGCTTTTATTTTCGGACCCGACGGGCGGCTGTATTTCAACATGGGCAATGAGGGCAAGGTCTTGTTAAATGCAAAGGGGGACACGATTGTGGATATTCATGGTCGTAAAATTCTGACCGAAGGCAAGCCGTTCCGGCAAGGATTGGCGCTGCGCGCTGAACTCGACGGCTCCAAAGTGGAAGTGCTGGGGCACAATTTTAGAAATAATTACGAACTCACGGTTGATCCTTATGGCTCGATCTGGCAATCGGATAATGATGATGATGGCAACAAAGGTACGCGTATCAATTTTGTGATGGAACAAGGTAATTACGGCTACACCGATGAGCTGACCGGCGCGGGTTGGAACACGCGTCGTACCAATATGGAATCGGAAATCCCGCTGCGCCATTGGCATTTGAATGATCCGGGCGTGGTGCCAAATTTATTGCAAACGGGTTCAGGCTCTCCCTCTGGCATTACGATGTATGAGGGCACGCTGTTGCCGAAAGTCTTTCAGGGTCAGATGATTCACGCGGAGCCGGGTCACAATGTGGTACGCGCTTACGTCACCGAAAAAGACGGCGCTGGCTACAAAGCGCAGATTGTCAACTTATTACAATCACAAAAAGACCAATGGTTTCGCCCGGCGGATGTGACCACAGCACCGGATGGCTCTTTGCTCGTGGCGGATTGGTATGATCCGGGCGTGGGAGGTCATCAGGTCGGCGATTTGGATCGGGGGCGCATTTATCGCATTGCCCCGCCAAAAACCAATTATAAAATTCCAGCGATTGATTTAAAATCGCCCGCCGGAGCGGTGCAGGCGTTGTTGAATCCGAATGACGACATTCGCTATCAGGCGTGGATGGCATTGGCGAATTTTGGTACAAATGCGGAATTGGAATTGCAAAAACTTTGGAAATCGAATAATCCACGTCAGCGCGCGCAAGCCTTGTGGTTATTGGCAAGATTGTCCAATAGCGATTCTTATTTAAAAGAAGCATTAGCGGATTCTGATGAAAATATTCGCATCACGGGCATTCGTGCTGCACGATATTTGAATAAGAATATCATTACAATTATTAAAAATGTAGTAAATGATGCGTCGCCACAAGTAAGAAGAGAAGCGGCTATTGCATTGCGAGGTCATAAATCCGCCGAAGCGCCCGCGCTTTGGGCACAACTCGCCGCGCAGCACGATGGCAAGGATCGCTGGTATCTGGAAGCGCTGGGCATCGGCGCACAAGGTAATGAAGACGCGTATTTTGCAGCCTGGCAAAAGCAAATGGGTACGAATTGGAACACCCCCGCCGGTCGGCAAATCGTGTGGCGCAGTCGCAGCAAAGCTGCCATTCCATTGCTGGCGCAAATTATTCAGTCTGTAAATGAATCGGAAATGCTGCCGTATTTCCGGGCGTTTGATTTTCATCAAGATGCTTCCAAACAGCAGGTGTTGGCGGATTTGGCGGTCAATTCCCAAGGAGAAAAAGTGCTCTATGCCTTGAAACACATGGATGCGACGAATTTTAAGCGCACGGCTAAATTGAATAAAACCTTGAACAATGTTTTAAAAAAATATCAAGGAAAATTAGAATTTGTTGAACTCGCCGCCGCGTTCAATTTGCAAAACCGCTCCAAGGAATTACTGGCATTGGCAACGAAAGAACCCACGAGTGCCACCGGAAAAGAAGCCGTCAAAGTGCTATTGGATTGGAATAAAAACGATCTTTTTGAATCCACTTTTGCGAAAAACAACGCAGAATCCACCGCGCTCGTCACCGCACTGCGCGGGCACATGTACAACACAAAGGCAGTCGGACTTTTGGAGAGATTGCTATTGGATCGTTCTAAAGATTTGGAATTGAGGAAGTTAGCGGTGCGCAATTTTGGTGGTCCCTGGGCATCGGAAGATCGTTTGATCGCTTTGGCAAAGGATAATAAAATTCCGCAAGACCTGCACCTCGCCGCCGCCGGTGTCTTCCAAACTGCCTGGCGCAGCAACATCCGCGAAGATGGCGCTAAATACCTGCAACTGCCCGGTAGCAAAGAAGGCAAGCCCCTGCCCGCGATCTCCGTTTTGGTGGATAAATCAGGCGATGTTGCCAAAGGTAAGGAAGTGTTTGGGCGCTTGTGCAGCAATTGCCACGTGGTGAATAAAGAAGGCGTGAATTTTGGACCTGATTTGAGTGAAATTGGCAGTAAACTGTCGAAAGAAGCCTTGTACGCGGCGACTTTGTATCCGAGTCAGGGTATTAGCTTTGGCTACGAAGCTTATTCTTTACAATTGAAAAATGGCTCCACCGCTTTTGGTCGTATCGTGTCCGAAACCGAAGATCAGATTGATTTACAATACATTACGATGCAACAAACGGTGAAAAAATCCGACATCGCCTCGCGCACGCAAATGCCCACCTCCCTCATGCCCGAAAACCTGCAAGCCGCCATGAGCGAACAGGAACTCGTGGATTTGGTGGCTTATATGGGGAGCTTGAAGAAGGTGCAGTAGGGAAAAACGTTTTGCGTAGCTGCTGTGCCGTTCCTCGTGGTGGCATGGGCAGCTACGCTGTGTTAAGCCTAATCGGCTATTTCTGCCTCATTATTTTGCTTCAATATCGCATTTAATAATTTTAGCGAATAATATCTTTTTTTCTTTATAAGTAATTCAAACAACGGCTTTAGTTCCTCAATCATTCCTTTATCTTTTGCAGTGGAGAGAATGCCAATAGTTCCAATGCATTGTATGCCAAAATGTTCCGCTATATCTCTTGCCTTTTTATCATCAATTAGTAAATAATTTGCATTCAGTTCTTTATATAATATAACAGATTCCGATTCGCCATAATCCATGATAAAGGTAAGTTCATTGAATCCCGATATTTCTTTTACTTTTTCTTGAAAATAATCTACAATCTTCTGATAATATGATGTAGTCTTATCTCTTGTTATTTCTTCCCAAACCGCAGTTGGAATGTAAATTTGCGCAAACAAATCGTCCAGAATTTCCAGCTTATCAATAATTGCCAAAGAAAATATCGGTCCTGAATCCGCAATCACCAGTCCATTCTTCATATTATTTCAGCTTGTCAATGTCGCTTAAAATCTCATTCAGTTCCAAAATCGAAATAGGTATTTTTTGCTCCGAAAGAAAGGATTCAAATTCAAATCGCGACATCTCGGCGATCTGTGCAGCTTTGCCGATGGTAATTTTTTGTTGGAGATAGAGTTGGATCGCTAAAGATCGCTTGATCCGTGCTTTAAGCTCATTTTCCGATTCATTTAAAGTCAAAAAAATATCGGAAGGCAGGTCGATTTGTATTGTTTGCAACGTCATTATCGGATTTTTTCTTCAATATAACTCTTTTAGAGCATTGTTTGGTTTCGACTTTTTGCTTTTTTCGGAAAAGCATAACCTTTTTGTTTACGCAGTATTACATAATTACAACACCCAACCTTCAAATATACATCCATCTTATTATAATGACAAGTCCCCGCTTCCGAATGCTTCCTCCTGAATAAATATTATAGGGTTTCCGCACCAAAATTAGAAAGATTGCAGGGGAAATAGGAAATTTGGGGATGGAGATAGGCACATATTTTACAGAAGTAGCAGACTTCCGAGTGGAAGGCAGGTGTTTACACCAGTTGAATGACATATTAGGCTTGGTGTTATGCGGGATCATAGCCGACTGCGATGATTTTGTAGAGATCAAGGATTATGGAGCAGACAATATAGAAGTGCTGCGGCAGGATTTTGGCTTTGTGTTTGCCAATGGCATTCCATCGGAAGATACGCTGGAGCGGGTATTCAAGTATCTGGATAAGAAAGAATTAGAAGCTTGCTTTAATTCTTTGGTAGGCGATTTAAGCCTTGCCGATCGGCAGGTGATTTTGGATGGCAAAGAACTGCGTTCAACCATTCCCAACGGGAAGAAACATGCCCTGGTGCGCATGGTCAATGTCTGGGTGCATGACTTGGGTTTGAGTTTTGGGCAGCAACAAGTGGATCAAAAGAGTAATGAAATCACTGCTATTCCAGCGCTGTTGGATTTGGTAGATTGCCAGGGCAGTGTGGTGACGATGGATGCGATGGGCTGTCAGAAGGACATTGTAGCAAAAATCCGGGATAAAGGAGCCGATTATGTCATTGCTTTGAAAGCCAATCAAGGGGCTTTGTACGAAGAAGTACATGATTTTTTGCTCCCTCGCATCGACATTTTCGCGCAGTATACCTCGATGGACAAAGCCCATGGCAGAGGCGAAATCCGAAAAGTGTGGGTGTGTCAAAACCTGGATTTGGTGGAGGAGCGCAGGCACTGGAAAGACTTGCATACCCTTGTTCTAGTGCAGCGCACGCGCCTGATTGGCGACCAAGTACAAGAGCAAACCCAGTTTTACATCAGTAGTTTAAGGCAGACCGACCCAGCTATCTTTGCCCAATACATCCGCCAACATTGGTCTATTGAGAACAATTTACACTGGCAATTGGATGTCACCTTTAAAGAAGATGATGCCAAAGTGCGCCACCATAATGCCATTATCAATCTGCATCAAATCAGAAAGTGGGCTTTGTATTTATTACAAAAGGATCCCGATAAAATTTCGATCAAACGAAAACGTAAAAAAGCCAGTCGAAATCCGACTTATTTAA
>JBKBWT010000293.1:0-7951 GCA_046314415.1 Saprospiraceae bacterium | reverse complement strand
GACTAGAGCGGATTTCCAACATTCTCAAGACGGTAGCCCATCCCATGCGCTTGGGTATTGTACATTTGCTGGAGCAGCATCCGCGGCTATCTGTAACCGAAATTTGTGAAATGTTGGGCAGCGAGCAGTCGCTCACCTCTCATCACCTGCAAAATATGCGGCTCAAGGGTATTTTGAGTGTAAAGCGCGATGGCAGAAGTATGTTGTATTCACTGAAAGAACGCGATGTGTCACTCATCATTGAATGCCTGGAAAATTGCCAGTGTAATATGTAATGTCGCCGTAAATGGTGATATTTATCACTGAATATTCAACCTGCCCCATTTATTTTTGCACTTCAGACAAATGCACGGTTATGAGTATTTTTGGTAAAGGCAGCAAATTATATAGTATATTCGGTTTTAAATGCCCGAAGTGTCACGAGGGAGATATGTTTCATACGCCCACCTTTTCATTCAAACGTTCGTTTGATATGAAGAAAAATTGTGAAGTGTGTGGACAAGATTTTGAACCGGAACCCGGATTTTATTATGGAGCCATGTTCGTTTCCTATATTTTTATGGGCTTCTTTTGTTTGGGTTTCACCGCATTTTTTCATTGGGTGGTAGGGCTCAGTGTAAATATGTCGTTTCTTTTACTACTGATCGTAGTGGCGATCTTTTTTGTTTTTATTTTTCGGTTGGCACGTTCAATCTGGATTAATATTGTAATCAAATACAATCCGCCGAAAAAAGTAAATAATTAAGCGAAATCATTATTTTGAATATTTAATTTTAGCAAAACGCTAGCATTTTTACATCATAAAACAGCAAATCATTATTTTTTCACTAAAATAGTGCATTAGTCATGGTTCATCGCAATGCAGATAATATTTTGAAGCATTTGGAAAAAGCTTCCGCTGATGAACTCGCCTACCTCGAATCCGTAGGTGCTGAATATTATTCTACTGCTCAATTACTGCGCCTGAAGGGTCAATGGGAAATTAAATATCAGTTATTCTGGCAATTTCAACAATTTTTGATGCGCTGCGCCGCGAGTACGCCCATTTGGCTGCTGCTTTGGTTTGTATTCGACCTTTTAAAATGGAAATGGTTATCTCTCTTCAGTTTGGCGCTCTGCCCCCTTTGTTTTTTCATCTTTTTTGCCGGATTGCTTTTTATACGCAAATTTTTTAGAAGTAAAGGCTATTTGGAATCGGTCAGAGAAATGATTGATTATGAGCTGCTTAAAAGACAATTGTCGCCCAAAGATATTTACTAAGTTTAATAATATGCCTATTTTTATAATATAATTAGGTAGCCCCGCTATTATGACTTCCCTAAGTAAGTATTCATTTATTTCAAAAATTTGATAGCGCTAACCTCATTGTAATTTCGACTCAGTCCAAATAATAAATTTTTATTAAGTTGCTTACAACTTCGCCGCAGTTCATATCTTTATTTCTATAGTAAAAAACTACCCGAATGATGGACGTCGAAATACTCTCCCGCATCCAATTTGCTTTCACCATTGCTTTCCATTACATCTATCCCCCCTTGAGCATTGGTTTAGGGCTGGTGATGGTGATCATGGAAGGCATGTACCTGCGCACGCGCAACCCGTTGTACGAGAAAATGGCGCATTTCTGGACCAAGATTTTTGCCCTTACGTTTGCCATTGGCGTAGCAACAGGGATTGTGATGGAGTTTGAATTTGGTACCAACTGGGCAACTTATTCCCGTTTTGTCGGCGACGTGTTTGGCAGTGCGTTGGCAGCGGAGGGTATTTTTGCATTTGCGCTGGAAAGCGGTTTTCTCGGCGTGCTGATTTTTGGCTGGAATCGTGTGAGTCCGCGCGTACACTTCATTGCCACGTTGGGCGTTTGGCTCGGCTCTATGTTTTCGGCAATCTGGATTGTAGTGGCGAATTCCTGGCAACAGACGCCCGCCGGGTATCATATTGTCGGCGAAGGGCTGCAAGCACGTGCCGAAATCACTGATTTCTGGGCAATGGTATTTAATCCTTCAAGCGTAGAGCGGCTCATTCATGTATGGATCGGCGCATTTTTAGCCGGCGTTTTTCTGGTATTAAGCGTTCACGCCTTTTATTTACTCAAAAATCGTCATATTGAAATATCACAACGCGCTTTTAAAATTGCGTTGGTCATTGCCACCATCAGCGCCCTTGCTCAGTTGGTAGCTGGACATCAGTCGGCAGATGGTGTTGCACACAACCAACCCGCTAAACTCGCAGCTTTTGAAGGGCATTTTGATACGCTGGCAACCGCAGATTTATACATTATGGGCTGGGTAAATCAAGATCAACAAAAGGTGACAGGTATTAAAATTCCGGGAGGATTGAGTTTTTTATTACATCAAGATTTTACAACGCCGGTGCAAGGACTAAATAATTTTAAACCGGAGGATCGCCCCGGGGCGGTCAATGCGGTATTTCAATTTTATCATATCATGGTGGCAATCGGTATGTTTTTAATTGCATTAACCTTATACGCTTGCTGGCAGTGGTGGCGCGGTAAATTATTCCAACAACGCTGGTTATTATGGATATTTGTATTTGCCGTGCTATTACCCCAAATTGCCAATCAAGCCGGTTGGTTCGCTGCCGAAATGGGGCGGCAGCCTTGGGTGGTCTATGGATTATTGCGCACATCTGATGCCTTGTCTAAAGCTGTTACCGCCAATCAGGTCTTGTTCTCGCTGATTATGTTTACAATCGTTTATATCCTGTTATTTACTTTATTCATTTACTTGTTGAATAAAAAAATTCAGCACGGACCCGAAGACGAGCAAGAGGAAGACCATCGTCCCAATCAGGCACAAATGGCAAATGCGTTTAAAGTTTAATATTTATAATTTTTTATTTGACGTTTATCATTTACTTCATTATAATGAACGTCAAATTAATGAATGAAAAATAAAAATAAACATCATGTTTCTCGGCATTGATTATCCTACCTGGTGGTTTTTGGTAGTGGGCGGCTTATTCAGCGGCTATGCTATTTTGGATGGTTTTGATCTTGGCGCAGGCGCTTTGCATTTATTCTTTAAAAAAGAGGAAAGCCGACGCATTGCACTGAACGCAATCGGACCCGTGTGGGACGGCAACGAAGTTTGGCTGGTCATCGGTGGAGGTGCTTTATTTGCCGGATTTCCAGAAGTTTATGCCACCATCTTTTCTGGTATGTATATCCCATTTATGTTATTTTTAATGTTTTTAATATTTCGTGCCGTTTCCATCGAATTTCGTAGTAAAGAGGAAATGAAATGGTGGCGCAATACGTGGGATACGAGTTATTGCATCGCTAGTATCATGTTAGCTTTTTTATTAGGCGTGGTATTAGGCAATGTATTACAAGGCATTAAACTTGGCGAAGATTTTGAATTCGTTGGCAACTGGCTGGAATTTATTAATCCCTATGCCATCATGGTGGGCGTTACCACGGTTGCTTTATTTACAATGCACGGCGCGATTTACTTAACTTTAAAAACCGAAGGGCGTTTATTTGCCAAACTCACCATTTTATTACGTCGTGCTTTCATATTTTTTGCGGTAAGCTTTGGTATTACCACCCTTTACACCCTTATTTACATTCCACATTTATCCGATCGGTTTAAGCAGTATCCGGTTTTATTTTTTGTACCCTTGCTGGTCTTTCTTTCCATCGCGAATGTGCCGCGCCTCGCCGCCAAACGCAAATACTGGCAGGCATTTTTATTTTCGTCGCTCACGACAGCATTATTATTAATATTAGTAGCGGTAGAATTATATCCTACGATGGTGCTTTCCACGCTTGATCCCAAATACAGCCTCACGATTTACAACGCGTCTGCTTCAAATAAATCCCTGGGAATCATGCTCTTATTTGCTGCCATCGGTGCGCCGCTGGTCGTTGCTTACACCGCTTTTGTATTCTGGACCTTTAGAGGAAAAGTAAAATTAGAAGAAGGAAGTTATTAATAAAGTATCATAATGGTATCATTTATAATAAAATCCAGTATAATAAAATTACGACACGGTAGCTTAATTTATTGAGGATAAATATTTTATGCACCAGCGAATAACCACTAACAATGTTATTCTAACTTATACTATTTTCAACTGAATGTCAAATTGTATTAAAAGAAGTAGATAAAAGGGTGGAATTCCCGAAAGTAACCCTTGAAAAATCTACACACATCTTTAGGATTTCAATATTACACCCTACTTAAATATTTCTCATCTAATAAAATATCAACAGCCGACGCTAAAATTTCCCGCCGAACTTCCGCCATTTTTTCCTTACTTTTGCGAACAAACATTCGTTTCTATTGGAGTATAATACCAGAGTTGCAATGAGAAGGCGTAAATATGAAAATTATAAACAATTGAAAATCAAATTGATTTGCAATAATCAATACGCCATCATCAATTATGCCAAGGGCATCCATTCGGGAAGATAGTATAAAAATACCATGCTTCAGCTATACTTTATTTTTTACGGCACTAAAGTAAATAAAACCAAAACATGAAATTACAACATTATATCCTCGGTAAATGGACCCCACACGAGGGCGAGGGCTTACCACAATATAATGCGATTAATGGAGCAGTAATTGCAACCTGCAGTAGTGAAGGCGTTGATTATGAAGCAATAATGCATTATGGACGAAGCATCGGCGGACCTGCGCTGCGTCGAATGACATTTCAGGAACGTGGTCGCATGCTCAAAGCATTAGCTTTACATCTTACTGATTTAAAAGAGAAATATTACAAACTTAGTTATTGGACCGGCGCGACCAAAGCCGACAGTTGGATAGATATTGATGGAGGTATCGGTACGCTGTTTGCATACGCCAGTTTGCGAAGAAAATTCCCCGACAGTCCATTTTACGTGGACGGTGATACCGCCAAACTCTCCAAAGAAGGTACGTTCATCGGGCAACATATCATGGTACCCAAGCAAGGGGTTGCGATTCACATCAATGCGTTTAATTTCCCAATCTGGGGGATGCTGGAGAAAATTGCCGTGAATTTATTGGCAGGCGTGCCCGCAGTGGTAAAACCTTCCGAACTTACTTCGTTCTTAACCGAGGCGATGGTGCGGGACATTATTGCTTCAAACATTCTGCCCGAAGGCGCTTTGCAATTGGTCAATGGTCGCGGCGAGGGCATCTTATCTTTTGTAACTCCGCAAGATGTAGTAACCTTTACGGGCTCTGCTGAAACGGGACGCAAACTAAAAAGCTTACCACAAATCATTGAAAATGCCGTTCCTTTCAATCTGGAAGCGGACAGCCTCAATGCAGCTATCCTGGGCGAAGATGTGACACCCGACTCGCCGGAGTTTGATTTGTTTATCAAAGAAATACGTCGGGAGATGACCGCCAAAACCGGTCAGAAATGCACCGCGATTCGCAGAATCATTGTACCGGAAAAGTTAGTGGAAGATGTACAAATTGCCCTGGGCAAATCCTTGCTGCAAACCGTCATCGGTGATCCGCAGGTGGAAGGGGTACGCATGGGCGCGCTCGTGAGCAAACCGCAACAAGAAAAAGTACGTCAGCAGATTGATAAACTCTTGCAAAGCTCGCGTCTGGTATATGGTGACTTTGAAAATTTTGAAGTCATCGGCGCCGATAAAAATAAGGGAGCGTTCATGTCGCCGGTCGTTTTACTAAATGAAAAACCGTTTGAACAACATGGTTCGCACCTCATTGAAGCATTTGGTCCGGTAAGCACCATTATGCCGTACCACTCGCTGGAGGATGCAATAGAACTCGCCAATCTGGGCAAGGGCTCGCTTGTGAGTACCATCTGTACGTACGATTCAAAAATTGCAACGGAGTATGTAATGAATGCCGCCGCTTTTCACGGACGCATTTTGATTCTCAATCGCGAAAGCGCCAAAGAAAGTACGGGACACGGCTCGCCCATGCCTTTGCTAATGCACGGTGGACCCGGACGCGCCGGTGGTGGTGAAGAAATGGGCGGCATGCGTGGGGTGAAACATTACCTACAAACAACGGCGGTGCAAGGGCACCCGACGATGCTCAGCGAGGTAACGCGCGTGTATCAGTACGGCGGAAAATACAAAGAAGATAATATTCATCCCTTTCGCAAGTACTTTGAAGACCTCGCCATCGGTGAAACGCTAATCACCGCTAAACATACGGTAAGCGAAGCGGATATTGTGAACTTTGCCAATGTCAGCGGCGACAACTTCTATGCCCATATGGATGCCACCGCACTCGAAGGTACACCTTTCACGGGTCGGGTTGCACACGGCTATTTTGTTTTATCCAAAGCCGCAGGTTTATTTGTAGATGCCAGAAAAGGTCCTGTACTCCTGAATTATGGTTTGGAAGAATGCCGATTTACCAAACCGGTTTATCCGGGTATGACCATTGGCGTGCGATTTACTTGTAAAGAAAAGATCGCACAAGAAAAACGCGACGAAGCTGATATCCGCAAAGGCATTGTCAAATGGCTGGTAGATGTATATGACGAAACCGGCGAAACCGTAGCCATTGCGACCATCTTAACCATGGTAAAGATGCGGGAACAGTAATTTATGCATTGCCAAGACCCTTCCGAAGTTGTTGAGACACTTCCGAAGTTTTAAAAACTTCGGAAGGGTTTTAACCTTTATTTAGGAGTTCCTTTCCGATTACAACTTACAATCAGCCGATCATAACTTGCCGGTACTCGATCATAAATGGCAGCTACCCGTTTATATTTTGCCGTTACCTATTTATTTAGTGCGACTATAAAATTACAAATTGCAGTTACACCTTTATTTAGTAGTACCTGTCCGATCACAATTTGCAGTTACCCGATCATAAATCGCAGTCACGCGATGTTATTTTGCAGTTACCCGTTTATTTAGTGACCCTATAAAATTATAAATTGCAGTTACACATTTATTTAGTGGTACCTATCAAATGTTATTTTGCAGTCACGCAATGTTATTTTGCAGTCGCCCGACGTTATTTTGCACCGCATCATCGTCAAAATACAACCTGCCTAGTCACCACTCCCCTCCGCCAATCCTTCCAGCAGCACCTGCCAGCATAAAAATATACCGCTCAAGTCATCAAGCAAGCCGGGAAAACAGCTGCGCTTACTTCCCTTGCCATCAATCCTCCACCGGAATTCAATCAAGTAGTCGTATGATTTATAAAAACAAATGCAAAAAGTGCGTTCCAACACCCCTACTCTATCAATACAATTGTAAAAAACCATAACCACCATGTAAAAAGCATACCAAAATTTACGTAAATACATCAAAAAACGCCCCTTTTTTTAAAGATTTTTATCCAGCCTATTGCATATAAAAAAGTAATGATTTATGTTTGTTTGGTAGATCTACATACCGTTGTTCTGAAGAATACAAGCTACCCGTTATAACAAAGAAAAGACGTATTCTAGTATCATCTGATATAGCCTACCTGTAATTTTGACATTCCTAAACTATAAACTCATGTTGGTTTCTTATCTTTATTTATTAAGTAATTAAAAGGAAAAATAGAATAGTTGTATTCAATCATAAAATAAAAGTTAAATTTAACTATGGCAGAAAAAACCGGAAGGAGCATATGGGATTTCATAACTGAAAATCCTCGTATTAGTTTTGCTGGATTAGTTTTTTAAGCATAAGTATGTTTTTTTTAATTAGAGGGTATAATGTAAAAACTCCTCATATCACTATAGAATCAAAAGATAAACAAACTAAAAGTAATAAAGAGGAAGAAGACTGTATAAAAATCAAAAATAAAGCTCTTAAACTAAGAGAAGAATTAATGACTGAAGCAGACATAATAAATGACATTGATTTAAAAATTAATCTTAAATATTGGGAGGAGAAGATGACAGATTTACAAAATTTAGATTGTAACTGATATTACGCAGCGCATAAATTTTGAAAATTGAGTTCATTGACAGTATGACCTTTAAGCTGAGCAAGTTTGTCCCA
>JBKBWT010000292.1:0-7963 GCA_046314415.1 Saprospiraceae bacterium | reverse complement strand
AGTTTTGTACCCTTTTTCCAAAGCGCGCTTTTGCGCTTCATCCAACTTTGCTACAAATCTATTTTTACGGCTCATGCCGCTAATGTAGCTATTATTTACTTATTTTTGTCCAGGTACTTACTATTGTTAAATAATTTGGATGCAGAACTTTCGCCCAAGCAAAAAGAAAGCATCAATGCTGCTAAAAACAACGCCGCTGAACTGTTGAATTTATTGTATGAACAACTTAATAATGAATTAATTAATATTCCTGCACTTCCTAGTCAACATGCTAAAATCAATCTGCTTATTTGGAAAAAACGAATGGGAAAGTTGCTCGAAGGCAAAGCCTGGCACACAAAGGCAGTACCGGTTTTGAATGGGAACAGCCAACTGCCACGTTATGTTATTGCCGATGAACATTTATTGTCCTTACTGGTGCTTAACTTGTTGCAAAATGCTAGTCATTTGAATCAAGAAAATGAAGCTTTGCAGCTAAATCTTACTTTTGAAGACAATGTTGAAGCCAGCACTTATCTATATTTGACTTTACCTGCACCGGAGCATCCTCAAGCCTTGACCCACCGCAAAGAATGCCTGTCTCTTTTAAATACACATTTGAGAGTCGGTGAACCGTCACATCAAGCACTTATCCCACCTAAAATACGAATACTTGCTAAAGTCATCAGCGGACTTAATGCAGTACTGCTTGTATCAAAAAAATATGACCTCAAGATTCGGGTGCCGGTGCAAATACCAAGCGAAATTAGTACCAGTAAGAATCAACCGCTGAAAATACTCATTGTAGAGCACCAAACCATTGTGCAGATTGCCCTGAAGCGAATTTTACAAGGGGAATTTTCGCAGGTTTCCCTCGATTTTGCAGATGATCTTGCCAAAGGCATAGCGTACCTTACGGAAAACGAATATGACCTGGCGCTAGTAGATTTGCAATTGCCGGGCGATGACCCGTTCACGATTGTTTCCGATTTGAAAAGCACTAAAAAATTTACGCTGATCGCGCTTTCCGCGGAATTATCCAACCCGGATGAAAAAAAACTGCGCCAGTTGGGTGTGAACGCCTTTCTCTCCAAACCGCCTCAACGCGAAGCACTCTTGCAATCGCTCCAATCATTACAACACAATTGGATGCATAAAGAGCAACCCTAATCCACTCTTTTTTGTTCTAGCTGCAAAAAGACAACGCTGTCATGCAACATTTTGATCTGGTCATCATCGGTGGCGGACCCACGGGTTTGAATTGTGCGATCTCCGCTAAAAAAGCCGGTCTCCGCTATGTTGTCCTGGAAAAGGGCGTCCTCGTTAATTCCATTTACCATTTTCCGGTTAACATGACCTTTTTCTCCACGTCGCGCCTGCTTGAGATTGGTGATACGCCCTTTATCTCGCATGTGGAAAAGCCTACCCGCCGCGAAGCCCTCGAGTACTACCGTCGCCTCACCGATAGCTGGAAATTAAATGTGCATTTGTACGAGGAAGTACTAAGCATGCAGCGTGCGGATGAAGATTACCGGATTAAAACAGTCAAAAACGACTACGCCACCCGCTCGGTTATCATTGCTACGGGCTTTTACGATACGCCGCGCCTCATGAACGTACCGGGAGAGCACCTGCCAAAAGTGAAACATTACTACGACGATGCGCATGTCTATATGGGACAAAAAGTATTGGTGGTAGGTGCCGCTAATTCTGCCTGCGACGTCGCGCTCGAAACCTGGCAAAAAGGGGCAGATGTGACCATGGCAATTCGCGAAGGCGAGATTTATAAGGGCGTGAAGTATTGGATTCGTCCAAACATCGAAAACCGCATCAAAGAAGGCAGCATCAAAGCACATTTTAACACCCTTGTAAAAGAAATTCGCCCCAACGAAGTGATACTCGAAAGTCCTGGCGGTGAATTGGTCATTGAGAATGATTTTGTCCTGGCTATGACGGGTTATCAGCCCAATTACAAGTTTTTAGACCAGCTGGGCATTGCGATTCCGCCCGAAGAACCGCGCATTCCGCTGCACAATCCCGATACACTTGAGACTTCCCTGCCGCGCGTTTACCTTGCCGGTGTGGTTTGTGCGGGAATGGAAACCAACCGACTCTTCATCGAAAATACCCGCAACCACGGCGACGTGATTATCAACGATCTCTTGAAAAAACTGGAGCATATCCCGGCTTAAATCGAAAGATTCCAGCTTACAAATTTCCTTTTTTAAAAGCACACTCCGCTTTTGAATGCCACTCTTTTGAACAGCTCAAATCAAATGGTACAAATCCTGTACGCCGGGCGTACGTGCCACGTTGAAACCCTCGGCGTATTCAAAGTTTGCTGCGCGTCCGTAACTGCGCGCCTTGGCTTTTAAAAAATCAATGAACTCTTTACCCGAAATCGGCGAGCTTAACTCTTGTTCAAACTCGGTATCGCCCGGGATGTAGAACTGCGAACGAAAGGCTAGCACCAATTCAATTTTGCGCTCCATGTACGGCGAAATATCCACTACAAAATCCGGCTTCAAATTGTGATCCTGAATGTAATGATACACCGCATTTGGACGCCAGCGCTCCTGTACCTTGCCGTGCTCGTCGTGCGTCACTATTTTTACCAGCCCTGCATAAAAACAAGCGTCCGATATCAGTTTAGCGCCTTTACCATGATCAGGGTGCCGGTCGGATACGGCATTCGCTAGCACAATATCCGGCTGACACCAGCGGATTACTTCTATAATTTTGACAATATTTTCCTGATTATAGGCAAAAAAACCATCGGGCATTTGCAGATTTTTCCGAAAAAGGGCACCCATCAACTGCGCTGCGTCCGCTGCTTCTTTGTCGCGTATTGCTGCCGAACCGCGCGTGCCTAGTTCGCCACGGGTAAGGTCAAGTAAGCCAACGGTTTTGCCTTGATCAATATGGCGCAGCAGGGTACCGCTACAACTCAGCTCTACGTCATCAGGGTGAGCTCCAATCGCAAGTATATTTACTTTCATGTATATAAGGTGACTTAAAAGAACCGGTAAATATATGAAAGAATCAATGTAGGAACACCTAAGTTTATAATTAGTTACTACATGTGCAAAAAAAAATTAGTCGGTTGACTGCATAGATAGCCCCAGAATAAAAAGCGGACCGCTGTATAAATTCCGGCGACGCTCAAACCAATCGCTGAAATTCTCATAATCAAATGTAATACTTAGGTTTTTAACAATGCGCCAGCTTGCGCCCAGGTGCAATTGATTAAAAGTGGTGCCGTCGCCGCGGGTAAAATCACCGATGCGTCCGATTTTTTTACCACTCAGCGCTTGTCCACGCAAGGCAGCGTTGATCCACAACTTACGACCAAAGCGATACCCAATTTCCAAGCCATAACGCAGCTGATTCTGGAAATTTACATCCTGATAATGAGTGCGGTAATTGTATTGCAGGTAACCTTGAATATAAGCAGGCTCAGGCGCCAGTGAATGCGAGGCAGCCAAGGTCAGTAAATAGTTCCATTCTCCGTCGCCAGTGGGTAATAAGTAAATATTTTGCGGGATATTAATATCGTTGGTGCGCAAATCGGCATTGCCCAGGGGAAATTCCGCCGCAATACCCAGCGATGCCGGAAAGGGTAGGGGAAGCGCATATTTTAACTCCAGGAGTGGATCGCCGACACCGCTCACCCAATCGGTGACTTCGTACCGATTAGCTTTCCAGGGTGCCCAATTCAGCGTGAGAGCCAGATTTTTTATTACACCGTATTCTGCATACAAAAAAATATTGCGCTGTGCAAACGCGTAAGCGCGGGGAAAAAGAATGCCGGAGGTATCGTAATAATTGCTGGAGCTAAAAGTACTGTAACTTAGCTTAATATAATAATCACCGGGCTGCCGTACCCAACCACTCTGGGCATTTACCAAGGTATTTAGTAAAATAACCAATCCTAAAATGCTGTAAATTACTTTGCGCACCGGTAGCGGGTTTTGGCTACAAGTACGAAAAAGTTTCCGATTTAGTTTAACAAACCTGCAGCAAGTGTAGTAAAACAGACACACGGCATTTGCAACATTGTAATTGGCAAAAAATAAGACCTACAAGGCTATTGCAACCTTATAGGTCTTAAACAACAGCTATTTCTTTTTCTTGGTACGCGGGGTATCGTTCACTTCAAAACCCCATTCTACCAAACGCTTAATGTTCTTACGGAAAATACCCTTCAACAGGTCGCGCGTACTTCTGATAAGCCCCGGTATATCTTCTAACAGTTGATTGCGTTCGCGGTAAGCCAGCTCAGCACGGCGAGTTAGCTCCTCCGCTTCCTCGTGTTTGGCTTTTGCTTCCTCTAAACGCTGCCCAAGCTCCTTCCAATTGTAATCAGACAAAGCATGCAGCGGACTGTCAGAACCATCTTGCAGATGTTTTTTGTAAATAAGCATGGCAAGTTTAAGAAGTCCCCCAATCGTTCTGGGGATTACAATGCGAGTAATTACATTAGACATGGCATAAAAATTAAGTGTGAAAAAATGTTTTAAAAAATTACCCTTTAAAGCCCCGTAAAGGCTTTAATTCTTTATGCCTATGTCTGTGTAAGGTTTGTTTAAATACTATACAAAAATAATTAATAAAATAAAATGACCAAATATTTGCTGCAATTTTTTTTATAGCTGCATGTAAATTGTAAAAAGAAACGATGCGCTGTAATAAATGCCAATGTTAGTTTAATGCTTACCAATTTTATTTACTTTACCAAGTAATTTAAACTTGTACAGGCGGGTTAAAAAGTAATTAATGGCTTTTGCAAAGCTGCAAACTATGATGTCAATCTTGAAAATGGCGTATGCAAAGTTTACAAGGGGGTATGCAATGTTGCAAATGGGGTATGTACAGTTTGTAGGTGGGGTTACAATGTTGCAAACTACGATGTCAATCTTGCAAATGGCGTATGCAAAGTTTACAAGGGGGTATGCAATGTTGCAAATGGCATGTGCAATATTAAAAATGTAAATTTCAATGTTAAAAACGGCAATTGACAGATTAAAATTTAAAGCTACAAAGTATAACTTTACTAAATTACGCTTTCAATCTGCTTGTGTAAAATGCCAACATACCCCTGCAAGATCGATCAGGTGCAATTCTCTACCGTAGGGGTAATTCGTCGGTTCTTTTACCTGGATCGCAAATTTGCGGGTCAGTTCTGCTTGTTGAATCTCCTGCCAAAACACATCTAAATCGTCTATAGCAACTCGTACCATCAGGTTTTCAGCAAAGTTTGGGGCATTATATTCCTGTAAAATGAAGCGGCACGCGTCGCGTTGCAGCCCGGCATAACCATTGTTTTCCCAATTAATGTTAAACCCCAGGGCTGTAAACAATGCTTTGGCAACTGCAAAATCAGCGCCCGAAGGAATAAATGGTTCAATGGAATGAAATTGCATGGTATAGACTTTTGATAAAATGCGCGATACAAGTTTAATTATCCCAGCTTAAATAAAAACATTTAACCTTGCCTAAGCAAGCTATTTTATTTAAATGACAAAGTTATTTTAGGCAAAATCAAATCAACAACCTTCAAATTACGAATGTAAAAGCGCCTTTAACGTTGCATCAGCGTCATTCAACAGTTCAAAAATGGTGGTTCCTTCCGCATTTGGCACGTTTTTATCAGCGCCTGCTTCTATTAATAGTTGAATACAGGCTGCATACTGTAACCGATCGGGATTTTCACTATTTTTTAGCCCATGCACTGCCCAAAAAAGGGGCGTAGATTGAAAATCAATGCACTTTTTATGCACATCTGCCTGCATTTCAATCAATTGCTGCACCACTTTTGCCCTGCTGCACCAGGCTGCCCAATGCAAAGCCGTGCCGCCATGCGTGCCGGGGTGATGAATCTCCGCGCCATTTTGCAAGTACAAAAGCGCCAGGGCATCTACATGTAAACTTGCTGCGGCAATTAGCGGAGTATCTTGCTTTTCTTGCAAGCCAAAACCATTTACGTGCGCTCCCGCGGCTAAAAACAGCTGCGCCAGGGCAAGCGCCTGCGCTTCAGTGTACTTTTTTTCAAAAACGCTATCACAAATCCGGTGAAGCGGGTGGGCTTTAGCAGGATTGTTGTCATCAAACGGAATGCCTTCGTTGGCAAATTCAGGATAATTGGCAAGTAACGTCTGCAAACCCGCAAGATTTGCTTCCCGAAAGTAGGTTTTCAGTTGAAAAAGGGGAGCGTGCATAGTGTTTAGATTCAAAAGATTATAGAAATATTATTTTGTAATCTGATATACTGTACCTTCGGGTACATCGGTGTAACTTTCAAAATCAAGGCAGTAGCCATCCGGGTCGGAAAGAGAAGTAACCCACATACCATTGCCGACAAATGGCTGAGAAAGCTGCAATCCACGCTCGATAGCTGCGTGGTAAATAGCAAGCGCGTCTTCGCAAATAAAACAAATGGAAACGCCAATGCCTAATTTGTCAATTGGCACGTTGAAACCCGGCACATCTTGCTTGTACTCCTGGAGCATCAGCGCAGCGCCGCCCAGTTGTAGCAAGCACCAGCGGAGTTTGCCTTCGTCTATCCAATGATTTTTCATTTCAAAGCCCAATCCTTCCGTGTAAAAGCGGAGCGAGGCTTCCATGTTGGTAATGTTAAAGAACGGAACGGCTTGCTGCACGTTTGTTTTGGAGGTGATTTCAGGAATCATACAGTTGTATTTTTATCTTTCAAAATAAGCATTAAGGTTGAGATAAAAAAGAAAAATACACACTTAAAGCTAAAAGATATTTACTGGCGTAATTTGTTTGTATTTTAAAAAGATATAATTAATTTTATCTAAAATAACTTTTTGTATATGGTTGTTTTTTTCTACGTTTAGAGTTTAGTAAACTAAAAACACCTTATCCCAATGATGCACTTTACTTTTACGCTTGCACATCGACGTTTTATAAACGTTGCCCTGATTAGTCTGCTGACAATTCAACTGAGCGCGCAATGTCCTACGCTGGTCTGGTCGGATGAGTTTGACGGTACTACGTTAAACACCGCAAAATGGACGCCACAAATCGGAGACGGTTGCGACATCAACCTCTGCGGTTGGGGAAACAACGAATTGGAATATTACCGCGCAGAAAATGCCGTGGTTTCTGACGGAACGCTTAAAATTATTGCCAAACGAGAAAATTTTGGTAACCGGAGTTATACTTCGGCACGGATTCGCAGCATCAATAAAGGCGATTGGACATACGGACGTTTTGAAGCCCGTATAAAATTGCCCACTGCACAAGGCATGTGGCCCGCTTTCTGGATGTTGCCTACCGATGAAGCGTATGGCAGCTGGCCCCGTAGCGGTGAAATGGACATTATGGAACTGGTAGGGAAAGAGCCGGATCGAGTGCATGGCACCATTCATTACGGTAATCCCTGGCCCAATAATTCGTCGCAGGGTAAGAGCTTTGCGTTGAATAGCGGCACTTTTGATAATGCCTTTCACACGTTTGCCATGGAATGGGAAGCAGGCGTGATCCGCTGGTACGTTGATGATTTTTTATATTCTACTAAAACCATTGCCGATGTTGCGCCATTAACTTGGCCCTTCGATAAACGTTTTCACTTTTTGCTCAATGTAGCCGTAGGCGGCAATTGGCCCGGTAATCCCAATGGTTCGACTACTTTCCCGCAAACAATGGAAGTGGACTATGTACGAGTTTACAATGGCAAGTTTCCGCATGTTATTGGCAACCGCAAAGTGGCAAACCAAGCCAGTAATCAGGTTTATACCTTGAACAATGTGCCAAATGGCTCAACCATTAACTGGACGGTGCCCGCCGGTGCTACGATTGCCTCCGGGCAAGGCACCAACAGCATTTCGGTGAATTGGGGCAACAGTGGCGGGACGATTGTAGCAACTATTAATAATGGATGTTACAATCGACAAATTGAACTGGATGTGTTAGTATAAGCAGCCCTGGCGCGGGAATTGAGTTTTGAGAATTTTGATCA
>JBKBWT010000291.1:0-7970 GCA_046314415.1 Saprospiraceae bacterium | reverse complement strand
CTTCGCAAAGGTAAGCCTAATACATTGGCTGGTCCTTCGGGCGTAAGAGGTAACTTCCTGGTTGGTCCGCAATTCTCTTCTGGTGGACAGTTGTTGAGAGACAACGATGCATCGGCGGCGGCTGACCCGGATCCAGTACTGACTTTCACGCCACGAATCAATGAAATTGCGCCCAACGCTTTCCGCGAAGCGGGTGCACGTATTGGTAAGTTCGAGTTTGCACTTGGCTCTACCCCTGACCTCGACAACGACTTCCCGGTTTTCCGTTATGCCGATATCTTGTTGATTAAAGCAGAAGCGCTGTGGCGTCAAAACCCAGCTGATGCACAAGCATTGGCTTTGGTAAACCAGATTCGTTCGCGTGCCGGTGTTGCTCCATTCACTACCTTGACTGCTGACAACCTGCTGGCAGAGCGCGGTCGTGAAATGTTTGCAGAATTGAAGCGTCGTACCGACTTGATTCGCTTTGGTAAGTTCAACGATGCACGCTGGGCGAAGCCAAGAGACCCAAGTACGCACGTGAATATCTATCCGATTCCACGGGCACAGTTGGATGCCAACAAGAGCTTGAAACAGAATCCAGGCTACTAATCGCTTGATTTGTAAATAATTAGCAGGAAAAATCCTGTTCACAGAAAGCAAGCAGTCATTAGGTTGCTTGCTTTCTTTTTTGTTATATTTGTCCCTACTTTAGCAAAAATTATACCAGCATGAGATGGATGGTCGGGCTGATGATGGTAGCGCTGCTGTACAGCTGCAAACAAACAGCTGATATTGAAAAAAATGGAGAGGCGCTCTTTACCCTGATGCCGGCTGAAAAGACCGGTATTAACTTTATCAATCAACTTTCCTACACGGAGGAATTGAATCCTTACACTTTCCGTAATTTCTACAATGGCGGCGGCGTCGGCTTGGGCGACATTAACAATGATGGCTTACTGGATGTCTTTTTTTGCGGCAATCTTGTTGATAATAAGCTTTATATAAATAAAGGAGATTTTAAATTTGAAGATATTACCCAACGTGCAGGTGTTGCCAGCCCTGGCGTATGGAGTACGGGCGTTAGCTTTGCTGATGTCAATGGCGATGGTTGGCTCGATATTTATGTGTGCAAATCCGGCGCGCCGGGCGGTGCACGGCGTTATAATGAATTATTTATTAATAATAAAGACTTAACGTTTACAGAAAAAGCAAAAGAATACGGAATCGCTGATTTAGGGCTTTCTACGCATGCGGCTTTTTTTGATTATGATAAAGATGGCGATCTGGATTTATATTTACTAAATAACTCCATCCGCTCGGTCGGCGGTTATGATCTGCGCCCTGGGCAACGCGAACTCCGGGATACCCTCGGTGGTAACAAATTATATCGCAATGATGGTGCACGTTTCACGGATGTAAGTGCGCAGGCCGGTATTTACGGCAGCAATATTGGCTTTGGGCTCGGCGTCACGATTGGTGATGTCAACCGCGATGGCTGGCAGGATATTTATGTCTCCAATGATTTTTTTGAAAAAGATTATTTATATATTAATCAAGGTGAATCCCCCTCGGGGGGACATAGGGGGTTTAAAGAATCTTTAGAAGATCAAATCCGCGAAATTAGCTTGAGTTCGATGGGGGCAGATATGGCTGATGTCAACAACGACGGCTTTCCTGAAATATTTGTAACCGATATGCTGCCTCAGGATGATGCCCGTATGAAAACCAAAACCGCTTTTGAAAATTGGGATAAATATCAACTAAATATTCGCAACGGTTATTATAAACAATTTACCAGAAATGCATTTCAACTAAATAACGCCGACGGAACATTTAGTGAAATTGGTCGTTTAGCGGGGGTTTATGCAACTGACTGGAGTTGGGGTGCACTGATTGCTGACTTGGATAACGACGGCTGGAAAGACATATTTGTAGCAAATGGTATTTATAAAGACCTGACTGATCAGGATTATCTCAATTTTTATTCCGATCCCAGTAATGTCCGCGAAATCCTGCGTCGGGAGGGTGCCGGTATTCAAAAAATGATTGATACGATTCCCTCACAACCCGTTGCTAATTATGCTTTTCATAATAATGGTGACCTGACATTTACCAATAAAGCCCCCGAATGGGGACTCGGTAATCCCAGTTTTTCCAATGGCTCGGCTTACGGTGATCTGGATAATGATGGCGATTTGGATCTGGTGATTAATAATGTCAATATGCCGCCATTTGTTTATCAGAATAACACGAATAGCCTGTCACAAAATGCCTATCTTTCTATTCGGCTGGAAGGCGAAGCGCCCAATATTTTCGGGCTGGGTGCGCAGGTGACGCTCTGGAGTGGCGGCAAAAAATACTATCAGGAACTCGCTCCAATGCGCGGTTTTGAATCGTGCGTAGATCACCGTTTACATTTCGGGTTAGGGCAAGTAAATATGATAGATTCTTTAGAAGTGATATGGGGTAATAATAAAAGGGCTTTATTACAAAATATTACACCTAATCAATTATTAACCTTAAAACAAGCGGATGCCAGTAATATGGTGTCAGAACCTGTTTTAGTTAATCAAAACTCTGTTTTTCAAAATATTACTAATAAATTAAATGTAGCATATTATCATCAGGAAAACGAATTTACCGATTTTAATCGCGATCGCTTATTATATCATATGCTGTCGTGCGAAGGTCCAAAAATTGCCAAAGCGGATGTAAATAAAGACGGACGGGAAGATTTTTACATCGGCGGTGCGAAAGATCAGGCAGGTGCGCTCTTTGTACAGCAGGCGAATGGGACTTTCCGGCAAACGAATCAGGCGGTTTTTGCACAAGATAAAATTTCGGAAGATGTTGATTGTGAGTTCTTTGACGCGGATAAAGATGGTGATTTTGACTTATATGTCGCCAGTGGCGGCAATGAATTCCCGACAAGTTCGGCAGCGCTGATTGATCGATTGTATGTAAATGATGGTAAAGGAAACTTTACAAAATCGCCGCAAATTTTACCTACTTTTTTATATGAAAGCACAGGCTGTGTAAAATCGGCGGATTATGATCAGGACGGCGATCAGGATTTATTCGTAGGCATTCGTTTGGAGCCGTTTTTATATGGTGTGCCCAAAAGTGGGTATATTTTACAAAATGATGGCAAAGGAAATTTTGCGGATGTAACAGCGAGCGTTGCCCCGGAGCTAAGAAATCTGGGTATGCTGACCGATGCCATCTGGGAGGACATTGACGGCGACAAAGACTCGGATTTACTGGTGGTTGGTGACTGGCTACCCATTACGATTTTTCAAAATAATAACGGAATATTAAAGAAAATTGCACCACCAAAAATTGAAAATTCTCACGGTTTTTGGAATTGTATCAAATCTGCCGATTTTGATAAAGATGGGGACATCGATTTTGTAATCGGTAATCACGGCATCAATACCCGCTTCAAAGCCTCTGAAAATGAGCCGGTTATGATGTATGTAAACGATTTTGACCGCAATGGTACCGCCGAACAAATTATTACAGTTTTTAATAATGGCAAAGCTTATCCGCTGGCGTTGCGGCACGATCTGGTGATGCAAATGCCTTCCTTGAAAAAGAAATACCTGAAATACGAAAATTATAAAAATCAGACCATTCATGATATTTTTACCCCGGAACAACTAAAAGGAACGGTCGAACAACGGGTTTTTATTACACAAACATCTGTTTTATTAAATGAAGGCGGCGGCAATTTTACATTAAAGCCCTTGCCTTTACAAGCGCAATTGGCACCGATATATGGCTTGGCGGTAGAAGATTTTAATCAGGATGGTAATGTAGATATCATAATGGGCGGTAATTTTTATCATGCTAAAACCGAAGTCGGCATTTATGATGCGAGTTACGGACTTTATTTACAAGGTGATGGAAAAGGCGGTTTTCAGCCGCTATCGGCAGCAGAATCAGGTTTCCAGGTAAAGGGTGAAGTGCGGGACATCATGACAATTAAAATAGGCAATCGCCGACATGTAATAATTGCGCGTAATAATGCGCCGCTGGAAATATTTGCCGTATCGGATAAAACGATTCAATAAATAATTGTTTATCAATTTTTTATAAAAAGCAAATTGTGTAATATTATAAAATAATTATTCCTTTACGATTAAAATTATAGCATAAATGACTTGGCGAATAATCATATTTTTAGCAATTTTTGGTATGTTGTGGTCGTCTTGTGAAAGACGAAGTAAATATGAAAAATGGCTGGCAAAGGAATTGGCGAGCGGCGAGCGCCACGATTCCCTGTTTTTTGGACTTTCTTTGGGAATGACCACCAAGGAATTTTTTGAACGTTGCTATCAGAAAAATCAGGAGGGCGTGTTTTTTCAAGACGGGGCGACGGTTGAGTACCGAATGAAAGATGAATTACCTTTTCCGGCAACGATGAATTTTTACCCCGAGTTTCAGGATAAAAAAATCATTGAAATGCCCGTAACGATTAGCTACGATAGTTGGGCACCCTGGAACAAGCGCACTTTTGCTGATAGTTTGCAGGTGGATATCAAAAATCTGTTTGAAAAATGGTACGGACCTGGTTTTATTCGCACCGGACATCCCGAAAAAGGCTATGTTTTTGTAAAAATAGACGGTAATCGGCGGGTGGTGATTGCAAAAATGGATGATAAAACCGCCAAAGTATTGATCACCGATATGTCGGTAAAAAAGAAAACGGACGAAACGACGGATCCGGTAAATGAAGAAAAAGCGCCCGCTCCCTCCGGTACCTGATTTTATTAGGATATAATATTTAGATTTTGGTAAATATTATATTTGTATGGGCATTTTTATTATTTTACTTTAAGTAATTATGATGAATCGTTGCGTTTATTACGTATTTTTTGCGATAATTATAACGATGGCAGCGTGTAAGCAATCGTCATCTGATCAAGCCGATACGCTTTTTACCCAAATTCCGGCGCAGGAAGTGGGTATAGATTTTATTAATCAGTTAGAATATAATCGCGATTTTAATATTTACACCTATCGTAATTTTTATAATGGTGGCGGCGTTGGTCTGGGCGATTTTAATAAAGACGGGCTGGTGGATATTTACTTCACCGGTAATATGAAAGACAATCGCTTATACCTGAATAAAGGAAACTGGAAATTTGAAGATGTGACCGCAAAAGCTGGTGTGGCGGGCAAGCGTGCGTGGTCAACCGGGGTAGCCGTAGCGGATGTGAATGGCGATGGCTGGCTGGATATTTACATTTGCAATTCTGGCGATATTAAAGGTGATAATAAACAAAACGAGTTATTTATTAATAATCAGGACGGTACGTTTTCGGAACAAGCAGAGGCTTACGGACTAGCTGATCGAGGCTATTCTACACATGCTGCTTTTTTTGATTATGATAAAGATGGCGATTTAGATATGTATTTACTAAATAACTCCTATCGCGCCATCGGGAGTTTTGATTTAAGACGTAATGAACGCCAGAAACGCGATGCGGAAGGCGGGGATAAATTATTTCGCAATGATAATAATCGCTTCACGGATGTAAGCGAGCAGGCGGGTATTTACGGCAGTATCATTGGTTTTGGCTTGGGCGTGACGGTGGGCGATGTGAATCGCGACGGCTGGCAGGATATTTACGTATCCAATGATTTTTTTGAACGCGATTATTTATATATGAATAATGGCGACGGCACTTTTAAAGAAGATTTGGAAAATCAAATGCGGGCAACCAGCGCAGCCTCAATGGGTGCCGACATGGCAGACCTCAATAATGACGGGCTTCCGGAGATTTTTGTAACAGATATGTTGCCGGGGAACGACCGCCGTATGAAGACCAAAACGACTTTTGAAAACTGGAATAAATATCAGTATAATCTGGATAATGGTTATTATCATCAATTTATCAGAAATACGCTGCAACTAAATAACGGCAACGGAACATTTAGTGAAATCGGGCGATTGGCAGGTGTAGAAGCCACTGATTGGAGCTGGGGTGCCTTGCTGGCAGATTTTAATGCCGATGGCTATAAAGATATTTTTGTGGCAAATGGCATTTATCAGGATCTGACCGACCAGGATTTCCTTAATTTCTTTGCCGATGAGCAGATTCGCCGCACTGCGATTCAAAATGGCAAGATCAATTATAAAATGTTGATTGATTCGATCCCGGTTGAGGCGATTCCCAACGTGGCTTATATGAATCTGGGAGCGGAAGGGCACGGCATTCAGTTTAAAGAAATGACGCAGGATTGGGGGCTGGCTACGCCGAGTCATTCCAATGGCTCAGCTTACGGCGATTTGGATAATGATGGCGATTTGGATTTGATTATCAATAATGTAAATATGCCACCTTTTTTGTATAAAAATAATTCAGATGGCAAAAAAGGAGCGCGTTATTTACAATTTGAATTACAGGGTGAGCAAAAAAATCCATTTGCATTGGGTACGAAAATAACAGTGCAACATCAAGGTCGGCAATTTTATGTCGAGCAAATGCCCGTGCGCGGTTTTGAATCTTCGATGGACTATCGTCCGTTCCTCGGGCTGGGCGATATTGATACGGTGGAATCCGTTATGATAGAATGGACGAATGGTTATTACACGCTACTAAATAATGTACCGACCAATCAAACCTTGAAACTGCGGCAAAGCGATGCACAGCCCTTAGAAGCGACAGATAATCAACAAGTTGCGTTGAATTTTACAAATCCAATTGCTACTTTATTTAAAGATGTAACAAAGACTTATAATATTAATTTCCAGCATCAAGAAAATAATTTTGTTGATTTTGACCGCGATCGTTTGATCTATCATATGCTCTCTACTGCCGGACCCAAAGTAGCCGTCGGGGATGTGAACGGCGATGGGCGCGAAGACTTTTACGTGGGTGGTGCCAAGGATCAGGCTGGAAAATTATTTCTGCAAACTGCTAATAATCAATTTGTTAGCACCAATGATAAATTGTTTGAACAGGATAAATTGTCAGAAGATACCGATTGCATTTTCTTTGATGCGGATCAGGACGGCGACCAGGATTTATATGTTGCCAGCGGCGGCAATGAATTTCCGAATAGTTCGGCGGCACTGCTTGACCGCTTGTATTTGAATGATGGAAAAGGCAATTTTACCAAATCGCCGCAGCCGCTGCCTTCTTTCCAATATGAAAGCACTTCCTGCGTGCGCGCGGCAGATTTTGATGGCGACGGCGACCAGGATTTGTTTGTGGGCATTCGTTTGCAGCCTTTTTATTATGGTGTACCCGCGAGGGGTTATTTATTGCAAAATGATGGGAAAGGTAATTTTACGGATATTACCCAAGCAAAAGCCCCGGAATTATTACAAGTTGGTATGATAACCGATGCCATTTGGGAAGATTATGATAAAGATAATAAAAAAGATTTAATAATTGTCGGTGATTGGATGCCGATTATGATATTTCATAATGAAAATGGAGGGCTGAAAAAAATTGAACCTCAAAAATCAGCGCTCGCCAATACCAATGGCTGGTGGAATTGCATCAAATCCGGCGATTTGGATAAAGATGGTGATGTCGATTTTATAATCGGTAATCATGGTTTGAATTCGCGATTCCGAGCTGCCGCACAGCGTCCGGTGGAAATGTACATCAATGATTTTGACCAAAATGGCACTGCCGAGCAGATCGTTTGTCAATACGAAGGCGATAAGAGTTATCCATTGGCTTTGCGGCATGATTTGGTGGCGCAAATGCCGGGATTAAAGAAAAAGTATTTAAAATATGCTAAATACGTAAATCAAACAATTACAGATGTTTTTACAGCAGAGCAATTGGCAAATGCCATTCATTTAACTGTGTATAATTTAGCATCGAGTGTATTACTCAATAACGGCGACGGAACATTTACTTTGAAAAACCTGCCGGTTGAGGCGCAATTTTCGCCATTGTATGGATTAATCGTTAAAGATTTGGATAATGACGGAAATTTGGATATATTAGGTGGCGGAAATTTAC
>JBKBWT010000290.1:0-7996 GCA_046314415.1 Saprospiraceae bacterium | reverse complement strand
GATATTGGGTATTTGTGCCGGTCTTTGGAATTTTTTAATATGCTGATAATCAATTTGACGCAAGTCTATTAAAAATTCACCTAACCACTTTCATTTAAAAACAAAAACGCAACGAACTTATGAAACGACTACTACTAATGCTCACAGGGCTTTTCGCCTTAGCAATTGCCGCTCACAGCCAGAGTGTAGTGCTGGAAGACTTTGAAGGCGGCGCTAAATTACAATGGAATAACAATGCTGGCGACAGTATTTTGACTGTCGTGGACAAGCCTGCCGGTGGCGACACCCTCAACATTAACCCTAGCACAAAAGTAGGCTCTTACACCAAGGTTGCCGGTAAAGGCTACAGTCTTTTGATTGCCACTTTGCCGCAGCCACTGAATCTGTCCACCAACAACCAATTTCGCATTCAGGTGAAATCACCCGTACGTACTTCCTTTATTTTAAAACTGGAAGGTGCGGGAGAAGCCATTGAAGAAACCAAGAAAATTGGTGTTGCCAATCAGTGGATCGAGTACACCTTCAATTTCAGCGCAGCAAAAAATATGACGACGCTGAATAAAGTCATTTTGTTCTTCGATCCAGGGGTAGATGCGAGCAGCGATACTTACCTGTTCGACAATTTGATCCAGGAAGGTGGCGCTTGTGCAGGTGTAGCTAAGAACCCGGATATGATTGATGATTTTGAGTGTCAGCGCAATGGCGTTTATGGTGATCCGGGCTATTTAGACATTGCGGCGGTAGATAACCCCGATAAGAGCGGTATCAATACCAGTAACCGCGTGGGTAGATATACTGATCGCAATGGCTCTTTCCATGCCATGGTGATTCCTTTTGCCAATCCTATTGCTTTAACTGCTGAACGCAATCAGGTAAGAATTAAGGTTTGGGCACCCAAAGCCGGGCGTTTACTCGTCAAATTCGAAGGTGGCGGCTCGCCTGCTAAAGAAAAAGATGCCCAAATTACGGAAACCAATAAATGGGTAGAATATAATATTGACTTTAGTGATCAAGCAGGTGCCAATCACCGAACCCTTGTGTTCTTCTTCAACGCTGGTGTGGAAATGGCCGCTGGTGATATTTACTACATTGATGACATTCAAATTACGTCGAAAGCTGTACCGGGTCCGCTCGAAGACTTTGAACCTAATCCGAAATTGACTTGGGAACCCTTCAATGCAACGGCTGGTACGTTCAACGGAGCGATCAATAACCCGGATAAAACGGGGGTAAATACGACTGATCGCGTTGGATCTTACACCAAGGGTTCATCTAAACTGGGTGGCTTGAGCGCATTTATCAACGGGATTAATTTGACCGATTTCCCACAGATCGATTTACAAGTATGGGCACCGGCAGGAGCGAAAAACTTCACCTTGCAGTTATCCAGCGCAACCCAGGGTATCAAAGAGGTGACCCGCCCGATTGCAGAAACGCAGAAGTGGGTGCAATTGTCTTTCAATTTTGATCAGTTCAAGACCATCACCGATTTTGAAAGCGTACGGCTGATTTTTGATAAAGATTTAGAATCTACCGCAACCTGGTATTTTGACAACCTCCGTCAGGCAACGCCAACGGTTGACCCTTGTGAAGGTACCGTTCGCAATATCAATTTTGTTGATGATTTTGATTGCCAGCGCAACTCAACACTGAATAATAACGCCTTACGTATTATTAATAACCCGGATGCCCGCGGTATTAATCCAAATCCGCTGGATAAAGTAGGCGAGTACACTGATCCGATCAATGAACCTTTCGCAGCATTGGTTTTCCGCCGCGACAGCGCTTACAATCTTGCTAATACCAATCAATTGCATGTAAAAATCTGGTCGCCCAAAGCTGTTCCCATTGGTTTCAAACTCGAAGGCGGTACTTCGCCGGCGGTAGAAATAGTACGCAACGTAACCCGCACCAACGAATGGGTAGAATATGTCGTTGATTTTAGCGGACAAGCTGCCGCCAACCATCGTGCCGTGGTTATTTTCTTCAACTTCGGCGTGAATAATCCGGAGGCGGATAAGTATTATATCGATGATGTAGAATGGCGCAGAGCGCCTTACAAAGGCTGCGTAGTCACCTTTGAATCGCCGGAATTTACGCTGACCAACTGGGCGTATTTTGCCAATGGAGCTACCCCGCCTGCTTTTGCAGTCGTAGCCAATCCGAACAAGAGCGGTGTTAACACCAGTAATAATGTAGGTATTTTTGTCGAACAAGGTACCGGCACCGGAGTAGAAAATTTCGCAGGTATGTTTGCTGACTTGCCCGCTCCGATTGAACTGGGCGCCAGCCGCACCGTGAAAATGAAAGTACTGGGTCCTGTTGCCAACTCTTTTGTGCTTAAAATGGAAGGTGCGATTGCTCCGGCTTTAAATTCTGGTGACATCCGTGCTTCTTATACAACACCAGGGCAATGGCAGGAATTAACCTGGGATTTCTCTAAGACGCAAGGCGGACAGAATATTGCTGTAGGTTCGCAGTATGGCCGAATCACTATGATTCCGGACATTGACAACACGCCGCCAACAGCAAGAAATTATCACTTTGATGATATTACAGTAGGCGAAGGCAGTTGTACAACCACCAGCATTTTTGATCCGGTCGTAGTCGAAGCATTGAAAGTAATGCCGAACCCGGTTTACAATGAATTGACGGTGCAAAATGCCGATAAAATTGACCTGTTTGTCATTTACAATGCGATGGGTCAACGCTTGTCAGTTGTACAACCAAATGGAATTTCCAATCTGGCGATTCCGGTTGAGCACCTCACTAAAGGTGTTTATATCCTGGCAGGCTATGATGCGTCGGGTATGTTAATTGCCAATGCACGTTTTGTAAAACAGTAAACAATGGTTAATAATAATTGCAAGTTTTTTATTAAAAGTAAATAAAAGACAGATTAGCAATTAAAAACCAGCAATATTTTTAATCAATAAGGAGCAAGTGACTAGGTTATATTAATCTTTTAGCTTGCTTCTTATTGCTTGTTTTAACAAACCTTACATGATACAATGAGCTACAAACCCTTTACCTTGATAATTCCTTTTCTTTTACTGGTTGCCTGTAAACCTCAACCCAAATCTCAACAGCTCACTCCGACTGCTGAAGTTCCCGCCTTTGATACGACAAAAATGACTTTAAACCTGGATGACCTGCAACGTCGCACGTTCAATTTTTTCTGGGATAAAGCCGATACAATTTCCGGACAGGTGCTCGACCGTTACCCTAAACTCGATTTTTACAGCGTAGCAGCTACGGGGTTTGGTCTAACCAGCTACATTGTCGGGGTAGAACGAGGTTTCGTTACACGTGAACAAGCTGCTGCCCGCGTTTTAAAAACCTTGCGCTCCATGCGTGATTTGCCGCAAGGACCGCAGGAGTCGGGTATTGCAGGTTACAAAGGCTTTTTCTATCATTTCCTTACACTGGATAAAGCCTTACGCTACGAAAAAGTAGAATTATCTTCCATTGACACCGGTTTATTAATGGCAGGTGTTTTGAGTGTAATGAGCTATTTTGATCAGGATAACCCCGTTGAGAAAGAGATTCGCGAGCTTTCTGACTTTTTGTATCGGCGAGTAGAATGGGATTGGTTTCTCACCAAAGATAACCTACTCAGCATGGGCTGGCACCCGGAACGTGGCTTCCTCGATGCTACCTGGCGCGGCTACAACGAAGCGATGGTGCTCATCATCATGGCAATGGCATCGCCCACGCATCCTATTCCGGCAGAAGCCTGGAATGCCTGGACAAAAGACTATCAGTGGGCAACCTATCTGGGTCAGGAACACGTGAACTTCGGTCCGCTATTCGGGCACCAGTATTCTCACATGTACATTGATTTTCGGGGCATTCAGGATGCATACATGCGCCAGAAGGGCATTGATTATTTTGAAAATTCCCGACGGGCTACCTATGCCAATCGTCAATACTGCATTTTAAATCCGGGTGGATACATTGGCTACAGCGACAAAATCTGGGGCTTGACGGCTTGCGATGGACCCGGTAATGAAAATAAGCAAAATCCGAATATTGCTTTCATGGGCTACGGTGCACGCGGTGCGGCGCAATTTTATCATGTGGATGATGGCACCATTGCACCAACAGCAGCGGGTGGTTCGGTTCCATTTGCTCCTGAAATTTGCTTACAAGCGCTCGACGAAATGTACAAGCAATACGGTGACAAAATTTATCGGGAGTACGGCTTTGCCGATGCTTTCAACTGGAGCATTGTGAACAAAGACGGCACCACCGGCTGGGTAGATCGGGATTACATTGGCATCGACCAAGGACCGATTTTAATACAAATGGAGAATTATCGCTCGGGCTTGATCTGGAATGTTATGAAGAAAAATAAATACATCATTGATGGCTTGAAAAAAGCTGGATTTAAAGGCGGCTGGCTGGACGAAACCAAAAATTAATGATTGAATCTTGCTGATTGAATACCCAAATCCATTAACAGCAATCAAAAATTTTCAATCACATATTATAATAACTCCAATGTTATGAAACTTATTATAAAATTATTATTTAGTTATTTCATTTTCCACGCTTCATTATTACATTCACAAACAATGAATGAAGCGATGATCAATCGGAAAATTGATTCGCTACTTGCTTTGATGACTCTCGAAGAGAAGGTTGGACAGTTGACACTTTTTACCAGCGACTGGGCAGTGACCGGACCGACCATGCGCGACACTTACAAAGCCGATATTCGCACGGGCAAATGTGGTAATATTTTCAATGCGCATACGGCTGCTTATAATCGGGAATTGCAACGCATCGCAGTGGAAGAAACCCGCATGAAAATTCCGCTGCTGTTTGGCTATGATGTAATTCATGGTTACAAAACCATTTTTCCCGTTCCGTTGGGCGAAGCCGCCAGCTGGGATTTAGCCGCTATGGAAAAATCAGCCCGCGTAGCTGCCAATGAAGCCGCTGCCGCCGGCTTGCACTGGACTTTTGCACCCATGGTGGACATCGCACGCGACCCACGCTGGGGACGCATCACCGAAGGAGCCGGTGAAGACCCTTATCTGGGTTCGTTGATCGCTAAAGCTCGGGTAAAAGGCTTTCAAGGTGATAATTTTAATGATGCCAGTACGGTACTCGCTTGTGTAAAACACTACGCCGCTTACGGTGCAGCCCAGGCTGGGCGCGATTATCACACCGTAGATATGTCCGAACGAGTGCTGCGCGATATTTACCTGCCTCCTTACAAAGCAGCCATTGACGCTGGCGCTTACACGGTAATGACTTCTTTCAACGAGTACGACGGCGTACCAGCTACCGGCAACTCATTCTTGCTACGCAATGTATTACGGGACGAATGGGGATTCAAAGGTCTGGTGGTAACGGATTACACTTCCATCAATGAAATGGTGCCGCACGGCATCGTTGCCAACGAACGCGAAGCGGGTGAACTGGCGCTCAACGCCGGTGTAGATATGGATATGCAGGGGGCTGTTTATTATAACCATCTGCCGGATTTGGTGAAGCAGAACCGCATCAACATGAGTCAGATTGATCAGGCGGTGCGTAATATTCTGAGAATCAAATTCATACTGGGCTTATTTGACGATCCGTATCGTTATAGCAATGTGGAACGGGAAAAACGCGTGATTCTTTCTGCGGAAAACCAGGAAGCTGCGCGCGACGTATCCCGCAAATCCATCGTTTTGCTCAAGAATAGCAAGAACATTTTACCGCTGGCAAAATCGGTGAAATCCATTGCCGTTATTGGTCCGCTGGCAGATAACAAATGGGATCCAAACGGTTCCTGGGCGGGAGCTTTTGATGCCAATAACACTGTGACTTTGTTGCAAGGTATTCGCAATAAGCTCGGCAATTCAGCAAAAATCAATTATGCCAAGGGTTGCCCGATTGACACCATCAATCGTAATGGTTTTAAAGCTGCGCTGGATTTAGCCAAACAATCGGATGTAATAGTGGTGGCAGTTGGTGAGAGTGCCGCAATGAGTGGCGAAGCCGCAAGCCGCGCTATGATTGGATTACCGGGCGTTCAGCTCGAACTAGTACAACAATTGATTGCTACCGGCAAACCTGTCGTCGTGGTGCTCATGAATGGACGACCGCTGGTATTTCCATGGATTGCCGATAATGCTTCTGCCATTTTGGAAACCTGGTTTTTAGGAACGCAAACGGGTAATGCCATTGCCGATGTTTTATTTGGTGATTACAATCCAAGTGGTAAACTGCCGGTGACTTTTCCGCGCAATGAAGGGCAGATTCCAATCTTCCTGGCTATGAAAAATACGGGGCGCCCGATGGATCCCAACAATAAATATACCAGCAAATACCTCGACGTGCCGAACACGCCGCAATATCCTTTTGGCTATGGTTTGAGCTACACAACGTTCAGCTATTCAGATATCAAAATTAACAAAGACGTGTTCACCCCACGGGAAGAATTGAAAATTGCAGTGACGGTAAGCAACACCGGCAAGCGTGATGGCGAAGAAGTGGTACAATTGTACGTGCGCGATCTTGTCGGCAGCGTGACTCGTCCAGTGAAAGAATTGAAAGGTTTCCAAAAAATTATGCTGAAAGCTGGCGAAAGCAAAGAAGTAACGTTTACATTGACTGCCAATGACTTACGCTTCTACAATCAACAGATGCATTATACTTACGAACCCGGCGACTTTGACATTTTTGTAGGCACGAACTCGCAGGATGTAAAAACGAAACGCGTGAAATTAGTAGAGTAATTATATGATTGGTTATTTATGATATACAAAGGGTATCCGGGTCTATTTTTATGGAAATTATTTAGTTAAGTAAATAAAAATTAAATAATTTCCATGATCCGGGTACCCCCAAGTAACAAATAACATTGCGCATTTTTTGCCGACGTAAACCTAAAATAAAATCGCTCACAGATGAAACTGAGTACTTTGAAACACAACTGCTTGTCAGCGGCACTGGTGCTTTTTGCACTTTTGTGGAGCAGTAGCGTGTTTACACAAACCATTACGATCTCCGGTACAGTCACCGCTGCCGACTCCGGTGAACCTTTGATCGGTGCCAATATTTTAGTACAAAATACTGCCATTGGTACAACGACTGAGGTGGATGGCACTTATTCATTACAAGTCCCGAATGCAAATGCAGTTTTAGAAGTTACTTACGTAGGGTATAAAACGCAAACGGTCAATGTAGCCGGACGTACCACTGTTGACATTGCCATGGAACCCGATGCCGGGCTCCTGGAAGAAGTCGTTGTGATTGGCTATGGCACGCAGCGCAAAGGCGACCTCACCGGTTCGATTGCAACCGTAGAAGGTAGCGAATTGTCAAAAATTCCGACGGCATCTTTGCAGCAGGCGCTACAAGGAAAAGTGCCTGGCGTTCAGGTAGTTACCACTTCCGGGCGTCCGGGTGAAGGTGCAGTCGTACGCATTCGCGGGGTCGGTACGCTGAATAATGCTGATCCCTTGTACGTCATTGATGGTGTCATTATGCCAGAAAATGTGGACATCAACTCTTTGGTTAGCCCCAATGATATTGAAAATCTCAGTGTATTGAAAGACGCTTCGGCGGCTGCCATTTATGGCGCACGCGGTGCCAATGGTGTTATTTTAATTACAACGAAAAAAGGTGCTACGGGTGATCGGAGTGTCGTTTCTTTTTCTACTTTCCAATCCTCGCAGGAAATTGTAAAAACAATTCCACTGGCGAATGCCCGCGAATATGCCATTCTAGCCAATCAGGTGGCACGCAATGAAATTGGTCCTAACGCACCACTCCCCTTCCCCGACCCGAATGCATTGGGCGAAGGCACCGACTGGCAAAAGGAAGTGTATCAAACCGCACCGATTCAGAATTATAATTTGTCTTTAAGCGGTGGCTCAGAGCGGGTCAACTATACTGTCAGCGGTGACTATTTTAACCAGGAAGGGATTATTCCAGGCTCTTTGTATGAACGTCTAACGGTTCGTGCCAATAGCGATTACAAAGTCAAAAGTTTCCT
>JBKBWT010000289.1:0-8025 GCA_046314415.1 Saprospiraceae bacterium | reverse complement strand
GCAAACCTCCTGTGGTTACAGTGTGCCCTTGTACGAATACCAGGGCGAGCGCAACATCCATTTTGATTGGGCAAACAAAAAAGGCGAAGCCGGACTTACCGAATACATTCAGGAAAAAAACGTGGAAAGTTTAGATGGCTTACCAACGGATTGGGGGGTGAAGCAGGCGACGAAATGAATAACGCTTAAAAAATAATATGCTCAACAGAATAAAGTGTAACGAAAGTAGGCAATTGAGATTATAAAAATAAACAATTGCCAAATGAAGTGCCCACAAGTTATTTATCGGATTGTCTCTAAGCAAGTTATGAGCACGTCCGTTTTTCTTTTACTCACTATTTCCTTATTTAGCCAAAAAATAGCTATTGAAAACAAAAAATTCAACATCGCCTATCCTGGTATTGGTAATTTTTTTACTATAATGGTTGAAAATGTACCGTGTAATGAATTGATTATTACAACAGATAATGGTATGATAAAGGGAATGGACTGCGAATACGAATTTATTCCTAACAGTATAGGCATTGCAAAAATTTACATCAAAAGAAAGGTGAAATCTAATATTGTAACCTTAGGAGAAAGAGTCTATCGGATCATGCGGTTTCCTGCAACGGCATACATTGGGCGATATAAATCGGATAAAATAAAGGCTACAGAACTCAAAGCACAAGAAGGTATCGTGATCTTGATAGAAAAATTAGACATTTGCGGTCGCATCCCTGTCCAAAGATTTACCATGAAAATTGTCCGAAACAATACCGTGATTTGCACTTTAACCAATGAAGGAGGCAAATTTAATGATGCTATTCGGAATGAACTGGCAAAAATCAAATCTGGTGATAAAGTCTATTTTGAAGATATTTATGCAAAAATGCCAGGCATGAAAGTCGCAGAAAAACTGAATATTATTGATTTGACTGTGGAATAATGCCCCGTGCTTTGTATTTGTTACAAAAAAGGGTAGGGGCGCTTTCTTTTCCAAATATCAACTGACAAACAATTCGTTGCTGGCGGCATTAAATCTACCCTACTTCAGCCTCATTTTTATCTACTTCAGCCTACACCTGGCGTATTTCAGCATCTGGATGACCCAGCTCCGGTGGGGGCGGCGCAGCCCGGCACATCTTAGTGGTGTCGTTTAATCACCTTTTTAAATTAAAAACTGTAACAACATGAAGGATCAAAAAATGGCGCTTCCCGGCAAGCGCTGGCTACCGTTATGCCTATTGTGCATGTTTTGTACAACGCTGTCGTTCACTAGTGCCTCTTGTAGCAAGGACGAGGAGGCATGGATGGAACTGCCGCCAGGCGATAACGCCGAAAAACTCGAAGGCGTGTGGCAATCCATTGGCTATGGCTATGTACTGGACATTCGCAATGGCGTCGCTACCGTTTATGATGCAACGAGTAAAACGTGCATTCAAAAAAGCTTTTTCTTTGACAACAACTCCTTGAATGTAGCCGACTGGCAGGTGCAGCTGAATAAGCGCGGCGATAGGATGATTTACCACGGACAGGGGATTATCACCGAATTTCACTTCCGCAAATTGCCCCAACTGCCGAGCGTCTGCGCCAACGGCGGCATGCAGCCTACCCAGGACCCGCTGGTGAATTTCGACGTACTGTGGCAAACGTTCAAAGAGCATTATGCTTTTTTCAAAGAACGCCAGGTGGATTGGGATGCGCTGCGCGACCATTACAGACCGCAGGTAACTGCGAACAATCTGGAGACCATTTTCAACGAAATGCTTACAAAATTTCAGGAAGACCATGTGACCCTCACCACCAATGGGGACGATTTTATCAATCGCTTTGACGCCGGCGCCAATCGCACTTTTGCCCGCTTTTTGCCGGAATTACCTGAAAACATTAGCCAGCCTGAATTGAAAATGTACCTGGTTGAACAGTTTCCTGGCTTCGTTCAAAACATCGCTGGGATTTATTTGCAAGGCAATTTTAAAACGGCAGTCAATGACAACCTCCTCTGGGGTAAACTCGACGATACAACCGGGTATCTGCTGGTGGCACAAATGGCAGGCTACGACCTGAAAGAACTGCAAAGCGGGCTGGATCAGGCATTTGCTGATTTGAAAAACTGTAGAGGCTTAGTACTGGATGTACGCTTCAATCTCGGTGGCTACGATCGGCACTCGCTCGAACTGGCAGGGCGCTTTTTTGCCAATTCACAATTCGCCTGGCAATTCAAAGCGCGGGACGACCAGGGCTATGGTCCTACTCAGGTGGTAAGGGTGCACCCCACCGGGCAACAACCTTTTACCAAGCCAGTACGCATCCTCACCAGCATTATGACTTCTAGCGCTGCCGAGATTTTTACGCTCACAATGAAACAACTTCCGCAGGTGAAAACGGTCGGGGAGACCACTAACGGTATCTATTCTACCATTTTGAACAAAGCCTTGCCCAATGGCTGGCTATTTTCCTTGTCGAATGAGGTGGTAAGTGATGCCAAAGAGCGCGAGTATGAAGCCAAAGGCATACCTGCCGACATTCGCGCCGATTTCCCGACGAAGGCACAACGCGGAGCGGGGATCGACCCGGCACTGGAACGGTACAAGCAGTGGTTTCAATAAGCGGTAAAAATAAATTCCTTTAACAGGATTCATTCCAAAAATTGAGATATACATATCCTATTTTAAATAAAAAAACTTTGGACAAGAAGGAGTAATGGAATGGGTATTGGAATAGTGGAAGATTGGAATGAGGGAATGCCAAATGCACGGTATTCTATCTTTCCATCTTCCATTGCTCCAGATTTACAAACAGCGCAACAGTAGCCTGGTACACACAAATAAAAATGTAAGATGACTCTTATTTGCTTCTGATGGAGCGCCGCTATCGGTATTTTGCCGCCTGAATAGGGCGTCTTACTGCCTTCTTAAAGGGAAATTGGTTGCTCAAAAGCCGGTTTGTCATTCGCAAAAAGCCGGTTTCCGCACACTTTGCCTCTTTTAAAACACACATTTAAAAAACTTAAACACTTTTTTAAATAATTTGAACACACATTTGCACGAAATAAACACACATTGCTAAAATGAGAACACACATTTATACAAATTAAACACGCATTTCTAAAGTAAGAACACGCATTTGCATGAATAAAACACACATTTAAATAACTTAAACATACATTTATAAAATAAGAACACACATTTGCAAGAATAAAACACGCATTTAAATAATTTGAACACACTTTTAAACAAATTAAACAACTTTTTAAAAAAACGCCTTCCACTTGCCTTTCTTCATCGGTAAAACATGCGTTTCAGTCTTGCACAAAATGACACAATTCCAGAAATCTGCTATCTTTACTCAAAGAGGAGTGCGGTAAGCGTGCCACCAAGGCACGATGCATTGCGACAATCCTCCCTATAATTGCAACGATATGAACCTTTTTGAATTCATCCCTGCGAATAAACAAGAATTATATGAGCAGACCCTGGAACACCTGGGCTTGACTTTCCTTTCCCTAAGCTTAGCGGTGCTCCTGGCGGTACCGCTTGGGATTGTCATTACGCGGCAGCCCCGCTGGGCGGGCGTGGTGTTGGGCATTACCGGGGTGTTGCAGACCATTCCCAGTCTGGCTTTGCTCGGTTTTCTGATTCCGCTGCTCGGTATTGGCTTTAAGCCCGCCATTCTAGTTTTATTTTTATACGCTTTGCTGCCCATTTTGCGCAATACCTACACGGGTATCTGCGAAGTGGACGCGGCAGTGAAAGAAGCGGCGGCAGGCATGGGCATGACGCCCTGGCAGGTACTCACCAAGGTAGAATTGCCGCTGGCAATGCCGGTGATTTTTGCCGGTATCCGTACGGCGACGGTCATCAATGTGGGGGTAGCCACGCTGGCGGCGTACATCGGCGCCGGAGGCTTGGGCGAGTTTATCTTTGGCGGCATCGTGCTGAACAATGCTAATATGATTTTGTCAGGGGCGCTGTTTGCGGCGGTATTGGCGGTGGTGTTTGATCAATTGCTGGCACTGGTCAATCGAATACCGCTGCGTCGCATGTTGCGGACCTCCTTGTATGCCAGTGCATTGGTACCAATCATGTCGCTTTTGTATTTTGTACCGCAATGGTCGTCGAGTGGATTAAGCATCGGAGCCGACCCGGAGTTTGCCGGGCGCGCGGATGGCTATCCCAAGCTGGCAGCCTTGTATGGATTGCATTTAAATACTAAAATATTAAACGCCGGACTCATGTACCGCGCGGTTGCCGAAGGAGAAATGGACGTTATCAGCGGCTATTCTACAGATGGACGCATCAAAGCGTACGATTTGCTGGTACTGGAAGACGATCTGCATGCTTTCCCACCGTATGAATGCGCTCCATTGGTAAATAAAAATGTAATAAATAACTATCCGGAAGTAATAAGGACGCTCGAATTATTAAAGGGCAAGATCAATGATTCCATCATGACGGTGCTGAATTATCAGGTGGATTTTGAACAAAAAAAGCCGGAGGCAGTAGCTACACAATTTCTAAAAGATGTAAAACTCTGGCGGGAGGATGTTGCACAGGGCGGCAAAGTACTCCGCATCGGCTCGAAAATATTCACCGAACAGTACATTCTGGCGCATCTTTTCGCGCAATTGATCAACGGTTATACCAATTATGATGTCGAAGTGAAGACCGGTCTGGGCGGCACCAAGGTGTGTTTTGACGCGCTGCGCACCGGCGCCATTGACGTGTACCCGGAATATACCGGCACGGGTTTTCAGGTGCTCCTTACGCCCACTGCGGCAGAAATGGAACAATTGATCACCGACGCTCCGGCGCTATATCAGTATGTAGATCAGGCATTTATGCAACAATACGGAATAGATTGGCTCGCACCGCTGGGTTTTAGTAACACGTACGCCTTGGTGATCCGACAAGCGATGGCGAAAGAAGCAAAGCTAAAGACAATCAGTGATTTGGCGCGGGTGAGAAAATAATAAAGCCTATAATGTTTTTACAATATTTATAGGCTTTTATATCACGATTGTGCTTAATTATTATCATTTCTCCTGTTTTCATTATAAAAGACCGGATTATTTGCAGCAGCCAACTGGCGGATGATATTATCCAATTTTTGCCGTTGCAGGGCTAATTCTTCGCGCGCTTGCAAGGAATTGGTCTGCGTAGTAGTGACTTCATTGGCGAGTCGCTCATTTTCTTCCTGCAAACGGGCTATTTCTGCCAGGTTACTTTCAATGGTACGTTGCTTATTATTTTGCGTTTTTTCCAAATCACTTACCCGATCCTGCGCTTCTTTTACCTGATCTTCATAATAACCACGTAAATACGTATCTAAAAAACTTTGTACAATGCCTTTCATTTGATAATATTGGCGATAATCATTACCTAATCCGATATTTACATCATTGCCCAAGGAAGCAAAAACCGACATTTTTGTCAGGTTATTATCTTCGATTACTTCCGTGTAAAAATCAATATTACCTGGTGCAATCTCATCAAAATCAGTGTTTTCCGCGGAAAGCACATCGCGATTGGTCAAAAAACCATAGCCTTTCAGCCGTACATCATAACGCTTTTGCAAAAAATCTTTCCAGGCTTTCTTTACATCATTCGGCTTCGGTTCCATGTAAATAATCACCGCCGGATAATCCTGTCTTTTGTAACGTGCCGTACCGTCATTAATCATCAATTCCTGGGCAATAACCGTATCCGATATTATAAAACACAGTATCCAGCTGGCAATTATGATGCTGTTTTTTATAAAATTCTTCATAACTTTATATTTTTTTTATAAAACGGCTGATAGAACGTGCGGTTCAGGAAAAGTAAACAAATGTAATAGCAGTAAAAACGTTGTACCTGTCAGCAATTAAAGAAAAGCTCATTACTATATCATAATGATAGCGTGTTATTATATAGGGGCATTGTTATGATATAATATTAAAACAGGCTAATATATCCAAAATGCACTTTCGGGGCACCAAAATCCACCGCTTGATTCGCCCGCGCGCCTTGCGCCCCGCGAATACCGCCATACGCCAAACTTACGCCGAATAAGCCTGCCCGTGTTTCAAAAGTAATACCTGCGCCAAAACCGAAGGGTTGAAAATAATCGCGATTGGTCACGGTTACATCTTCTACATACCCATAATCGCCAAATAGATACAAATAAGAATTTTGTCCTATAAGTAAGCGATATTCCAGCGTGCCAATAGTATAAGCAGTGGCAAAAACAAATTCTTCGTCGAAGCCGCGCAACAGGCGATTGCCGCCAATGCGATATTGTTCGTTCAAATAAATGGGTTCTTTTGAAAAGATGTAAGCGCCCTGTGCGCCCAGTTTTAGTGTGCTGCGTGAAAAAACCGGCATGAATCGCTCGGCACGAAACGCCGCCCGATATTGAAAGGTGCGTAATTCCAGCGAATCATAAAAATTTTCATTACTAAATGATTCCAGCCGATTATTACGTCGGATTTGCTTTACGCCCGCTGCGCCGCGCACCAGCAAATTCCAGCCCTGACGCGGGTTGTAGCGATAATCCAATTGCTGGAAAGCATATTCCAAGCCAAAATTACCATAACCGACGTCCAATTGTGGTGGCAAACGCTGCACATTATTTAGTAAAGAATCGACACTTAGTAAATTAGAACGTCGATTATTCCAAAAAACTTTAAAATAATTACCGCCCTCGAGTAAATATTGAACTCCGAGATCAGTTTCTATATCAAGATAAGTGGTATCTCTTTTATATAAATTAAATTTTGCATCGATACCAAATGGAAGATTAAGCAAATACGGATAATTAAATTGGGTATTTAGTTCCTGGGTCTGGGGGCGCAGCGCTTCAAATTCGGCATAAATGCGCTCACCCCGTCCAAATTGATTATATAATTCGCCATTAAAAGAGCCGGTTATCAACATTTTACCCGTTTGGGCACTATTCGGTAGTACGCCGATTAAAAAATCGAAGCGGCTGGCACGTCTTTTTTCTAAAAATAATTGAATGGCAGCCCGATCGCCGGCAAAATTAATGACGGGGTCCTTGGTCATATTAATAAACGTCAACTCCCGCAGGCGCTGGCGCATGCGCAGGATCCGCGAGCGGTCGTAAGGTGCGCCCAATTTGATCCCTAAATAATTACTTAAGTAAATATCAGATAATTTTACATTGCCCTGTACTTCGATTTTATCCAGCAGTACCAATTGGTTTTTATATAATAATAATTTTGCGCTAACGCCTTGATTATCAAATCTAAAACTGTCTAATTTTATTTGTGCAAAAGGATAACCCTTATTTTCAGCAGCAGTTAATAAATTTTCTTGTAACTGGGTTAATTGTGCAGGAGAAAACGGTTTTTTACTAAATAACTTGTCGCGAAAGCCACTTTCATTTAGTAAATAATGATCTACGCTGTCAATATTTAGTGCAATCCATTCATAAGGTTGACCAATGTGCATAATGGCAGCAAAAATAGTGTCCAATCGCAGCAAGGTATCTACCGAGGCTTCGAGGTAAGCACGCTGGTGTAATTGGTGTATAATATATTGTAATTCTCTAATAACAGCCGTAGAATCCGGGAAGGTAGTCTGGAATTTTATTTCTTTTTGTAAAAATGTAATATCCTTATCTAAAGGCAAAAGCCGAAGTGTAAAATTGGAGGTTTGTGCCTTGCCCAAGGTAACAAACATAATGCATAATAAGCTGATAATCAAATTGAAATAAAAATTTCCCGACATTCCCCGCTATCCTTTTTCAATACAAACGCTGTAATTACAAAGTTGTTACATCACCATTGCAAAGGCAGCGTCGTGGATTGATCGTAAAATTTTATACTTAAATCTGCTTTGCGTAAGTCCTTGGGAATGAGGAAGTAAACCTCGCCGTCTTTGAAACTGTCGCCCGCCACAATTTCATTCAGACCACCCTGGGCTGCATAGGGCAACGCATTGGCAATCAACCGAAAATCGCTTTCCCAAAAATTCATATCATAACGCCCTTTTAAATAGCAGCGAATTTTTATGGTAATTTTTTGATTTTCAGGATTAT
>JBKBWT010000288.1:0-8031 GCA_046314415.1 Saprospiraceae bacterium | reverse complement strand
ATCCATCAAACATCGCATCACACGCTGGGTGCACGGCGACCAATTGTCCTTGCAAATGCGTAGATAATTCAGTGATTTCCAGTCCAAAAGAATTGATTTTTCCTTTTAACTCATCGCAATAATCCTTGCTTTCGGCGGCGGTTTTCAGGTCAATCAGGCGGCTGTCCCAGGTGGGAATTTGCACGCCTTTATAACCTAAATCTGCCATATATTTGCAAATGCCTTCCAGGGAGTTAAATGGCGCAGCGTCGCCCATGAATTGTGCTAAAAATATAGCGGGTCCTTTTATGGTTTTCATAATTTTTTTATTTTTTATTTAATATTTTCTATTTGACGTTAAAAACTACATAATAATCGTCAAATAATAAATAAAAAATAGTAAATATTATAACTTAATCCACTTTACATCACTATTACCGGATTCTATTACTTTGTAAATAAATTCCATGCCGCGTACGCCCTCGTCCACGCCGGGGAAATCGGTATAAACCGGATCCACTTCTTTGCCCTCCAAACGCGCCTGAATGCAATAAGCGAAATTCCGATAAATATTAGCAAAAGCTTCCAAGTAACCTTCCGGATGTCCTGCGGGTACGCGCGTATGCGCCTGGGCTTCTGCCGAAAGCGCGCCCACGCCCGTGCGGTAGCGTTGCATCGGTTTATCTTGCCATTTGATGAGCAGGGTATTCGGCTCCATTTGGTGCCATTCTAAGCCACCTTTTTCGCCATAGACGTAGATTTTCAGGCTATTTTCTTCGCCGACCGAAATTTGACTCGCATGGAGTACGCCACGTGCGCCATTATTAAAACGTAACAACACATTGCCATCGTCATCTAATAAGCGACCCGGCACGATGCGACTAATATCGGCGCACATTTCGGTGATATGCAAGCCCGTAATATATTCGGCGAGGTTTTCCGCGTGCGTACCAATATCGCCCATCGCCCCGGCAATGCCCGATTTGGTTGGATCGGTGCGCCAAGCCGCTTGTTTTTGGTCGGAATCTTCTATTTTCTGGTACAACCAGCCCTGCGGATATTCTACGACGACTTTCCGAATCGCGCCCAACTCCCCATTTTTAATCATCGCCCGCGCCTGCTTCACCATCGGATAACCCGTGTAAGTATGCGTCAAGCCAAAAAGTAAACCGCTGCTTTCCACAATTTTCTTGAGTTCGTATGCTTCTTCAAGGTTGAAACACAAGGGTTTATCGCACATTACATGGAAGCCATTTTCCAAAGCTAATTTTGCCGGACCAAAGTGAACATGATTCGGCGTTACAATCGAAATAAAATCCATGCGTTGGTCTTCGGGCAATTCCTTTTCTTTCAAAATCATTTCTTCGTAACTGCCATAGACCCGTGCCGGATCAAGATAAAGCGCTTCGCCGGAAGCCTTGGATTTAGCGGGGTCGCTGCTGAAAGCGCCGCACACGAGTTCGATTTCACCATCCAGATTCGCCGACATGCGATGCACCGCGCCAATGAACGCGCCGATGCCACCGCCGACCATGCCCATTCTAATTTTTCGTTTCATGTAGGTTTTGATTTTAGATGCTATTTTTGAGATGCCAGATGCCAGACGATGCCTGCAACGGCGAACAATATTACTGTTTTTCAAAAAGTTGACCAAGTTTTTTGCCGTCCTTACCTTTAAAATCCGAATATTTTATCAAAATGTTTAATTTTAGCATTGGCGCTCAATCGATTTCAATGATACCAAATGCGCTCTATGTTTTGGCAGAGCGGTTATTACCTCGGATGGGGTAAGTCCATAAAATTTTATAATATTTTTAAAAAATGCCAACATCCCCTTGAAATACTAAAATTTAGTATAAAACACTGATATTTAATGGAATACTAATTGCCCTTACAGCGAAAAAGTAATATATTTGTAGCAACATGTATTTTGAGATCATTCAATTACTTTAAGCAATAACTGTATGCACGAATAACCCCAGGATTCTCAAGACGAATCGTACCCAGATTTTATTTACCCTTGTTGCCAATTTTACGAACCGTATCCTGCACATTCACGACCCGAACAGAAGCCTTCAGGACTTAACCAAATTCAACTTTTCTAAAATCATTCAAACACATGAACCCAGTTTTTAAAGCCTCTGTCCAGATAATACTTTTGGCATTCCTCACCATGCCTTATCTTTTTGGACAATTAAAACTTACCGGAATTGTGACCGACGACACGCACCGACCTTTAGCTTTCGCGAATGTACTGCTTTTAACGCCAAACGATTCTGCACTGGTGACCGGCGTTGTGACCACTGAAGATGGCAGTTTTCGGCTTGAAAATTTGAAAAGCGGTACTTACCTTTTGTCTGTGACTATGCTTGGTTTTGCTGATTATTATTCGCCGGTATTTGCTTTGAATAATAGCGCAATTACAAAAGATATGGGCACCGTATTGTTGAGTACCAATATTGCCGAACTCAGCGAAGTAAATGTAACCGCGAAGAAACAGTTATTTGAGCAAAAAATTGACCGCATGGTGGTGAATGTAGAAGGGAGTATCACTGCTGCGGGCGCTACTGCATTGGAAGTATTGGAACGCTCACCGGGTGTGATGGTCAATCGCCAGAATAATACCATTGCGCTCGCAGGCAAAGATGGTGTCATCGTAATGATGAATGGTAAGATGAACCGGATGCCGATTGATGCAGTGGTGCAGCTACTGGCAGGCATGCCTTCGAGCAATATTGAAAAAATTGAATTGATCACGACCCCGCCCGCTAATTTTGATGCCGAGGGGAATGCCGGGTTTATCAACATTGTGCTGAAGCAGTCGAGCGACCGAGGGTTTAATGGCACTTATACCTTCTCCGGCGGGGTCGGTCGAGGTACAATTACTTCGGCTGGCATCAATTTCAATTATCGTAAAGACCGCTTTAACCTGTATGGAGATTATTCTTTCAATCGGCAAGCACAAGAATTTATAGCCATTAGTAGCCGTGTAGTCGTGTTGAATGGAGAAGCCATTGGCACCAGCACCAAAAACGTTCGCGATCCGTCTATTCAGCGCAATCACAACACACGACTTGGTGTGGATTGGACATTGAGTAAGAAAACTGTTCTTGGTGTGCTGGTATCCGGTTATGACAATCGTTACAGACAGGAATCCATTAACAATACTACCATCACGCGCAACGGGAAACCGGACACGCTACTGAATACCTATATCGAAGAGTCGAATCATTGGCAGCACATTGGTGGCAACCTGAATCTTCAGCATACCATTCGGGAGGGCGAAGTGTTCACGCTGGATGCAGACTATTTGCATTATAAAAATGACCAACCTGCCGACTATTTTTTAGATTATCTGGATGGGGCGGGGCAATTTTTATTTGAAAGACAAACCTTTAGCGGAAAACGCACGCCCATCAAAGTCGGGGTTGGAAAATTGGATTACACCAAACAGTTTTCAGAAAAAGTAAAAATGGAATTAGGTGTGAAAGCGACGGTTTCCCGATTTGATAATGATGTGGTGGCTGCTGCGGTTCAAAATGGTATTCAAGTCCCAAACCCCGATTTTACTGCCAAGTATCGCCTCAACGAAAGTATTGGGGCTGCTTACACGGCTTTTGATGTAAAATGGGATGATAAAACCAACCTGAAACTTGGGCTGCGCTATGAATATACGAATTCGAACCTCGGTACGGCAGAAGAGGCAGACATTGTAGATCGGCACTATGGCAATCTCTTCCCCAGTTTTTTCCTCTCCCGAACCTTCAATGAGCAAAATTCCGCCAATTTCTCGTATAGCCGCCGCATCACCCGCCCCACTTTCAATGATTTGGCACCTTTTATTTTCTTCATTGATCCCTACACCTTCCTTTCGGGGAATGCTGCGTTACAACCGGCAATCTCCAACAACGTGAAGCTGGATTATCGGTTTAAAACGGTCTTGTTCTCTGCCCAATACACGGTGGAAGACAGTGCGATTGCCTTGTTCCAGCCCCGCATACGGGAAGGCTCCAACCAGCAGTTTATAGCCGCAGAAAATATGAAAAACCGAAAGACGGCTTCTTTTACTGCTACTTTCCCTTTACAAGTGGCAAAATGGTGGAGTATGCAAAACAACCTGATTGGAATCTGGCAAGAGGCAAATTTCTATTTAAATGGCGACCCAACTCAAGTACATACCAAAAACCTCCAAGTAGTTTGGATCAATAGTTTTACGCTCCCCAAAGATTTTAGCGCCGAAATGGTCGGATTTTACCAATCGAAGGGCTTGTGGGGTACTTCCGTACAATTGCCCATGGGGGCTTTGAATATTGGCATTCAGAAAAAATTTAAAGGAAATGCGGGCACGCTTCGTTTCGGGATTGATGACGTGTTCAACTCCTTGGTCATTCGCATAGAAAATAATTTACCGGAGTACAACCTCGTGGGAAATGTGAGACTCGATTTCAGTCAGCGCACCTTTAAACTCAGTTATTCCCGCAATTTTGGCAATGACAAATTAAAAGAAAAACGCCAGCGCGCCACCGGCGCCGAAGAGGAGCGGCAAAGGGTAACAAATTAATATTCAGTGCACCAGGCTTAGGAAAATCTCAAATTTCCTAAGCCTGCACCTTGTCGTTTAATGCTGCAAATATTTTGATATAATTTCTGAAGATATGGATGTCATCCGTTTCTCCACAATATTCCCCTCGGCATCAATAATGGCGTGGTGCGGCAGGGCGCTCACGCCAAAGATTTCACTCATGACTGCCGATTGCCCGCCGTTCAAAAAATAATGATCGCCTTTAAACTTCAATTCGGATACTTTTTTCTCCCAAATACCTTTGATCGAACTGTTTGCCAGAAAGACAAAGACCACTTTTTCAGGATCAAATTTTGGCACTAACTCAGGATACAATCGTTCTAATTCTGCCAGACACGGTGCGCACCAGGTTCCCAAAAATCCAGCACAATCACTTTGCCTTTATGTTTTTCCAAAATGGCGGGTAAAATATTTTTAAGCGAATCAGGAAATTGAAGTTTATTTAGTTCTTCTACTAAAGGTATTTTTACACCCTTTTGAATTGTATTGTAAAGTTGGGTCACTTTTTTACGTAATGCAGCATCTTGCACCAATTCAAAATACTGATTGATCTGCGCCTGAAAATATTTACTTGCTTTAGGGGAGTTTAACTGGTTCGTAAATAACATGGTCAACATTACATCTTTGGCAAAGCCAGATGCATAGTAATTAACGGATTGTATCATGATTTTTGGCAGGCTGTCCATCGGATGATCTCGCTCGCCTCGGTAATAAGGCTTGGCTGATCTGTAAGGAAAAGCAAAGCAATAATCACTTAAATACGATGCGTAATTACTATTGTTGGCTGCCTCATTGTTACTTACTGGAATTTGTAATAAAAAATCAAAGTACGATGTAGGTACTTCCTTTTCTACATCAAATGACTTGGTCATCATTGATTTATATATTGCATAAAAAAGAAGGTCTTTGCAATGCCGTAATGAATATAATATTTTGCCCAATTTTTTAAAAGCGGATATTGAATATTATGTTCTTGTAAAAATTCGGTCAAGTCTGTTAGCCGTGCTTCCATGTGGTTCAATTTCAAACTTTTAAATGCTTCTGGGGAAAGCTTCATCAAAGAATCCGGCACGCCGAAGTATCCAAACTTGTTTTTTTGTCTTATAATAAAAGCATCTATGTGTAAATTCATTTGCTTATCGCCGCCATAGACCACTTTTAGAGGTGCTTCTTGTTCAGATTGTAATACTTGTAATTCAATATGTAAGCTATCTCCGGGTTGCACATAAATGTGACGTAAATATTTTCCGCAAGAAAACCTAATATCTTGTGGGCGATCCATTTCAAAAGATAGCGTAAAAATCCTATCATTATTAATAAATTCACTCTCGATTCGAGTGCTTTCACCGGCAAAATCATCAATAAATGCTTTTACAATTGGTTGTTCTAAATCCGCAGTTACATCTTTTACCTCGCCGGTAATGATGACGGGTGCGGGATTTTGACTCCATGTAATAATAGTAGTGAATAAAAATGCTAATAAAAAGGAAGAGGTTTTCATGATTTTGCAGGATTATTATACAATACAGGTAAATATAATAAAAATTTTACCTATTCATCCTGCTGACTTACTATTTTAACTTTTTACCTTCAAATCCAAAATATTTCCCATGTGATAACAGGTGCGGCAGCGCGGTTCATACGCATCTTTTTCTCCCAAAAGCACGGTGTTGCCATCGCCGGAAAGGCGGTAAGAGTGCGTGGCGAGATTGCCGCAGTGCGGACAAATGGCATGGACTTTGGTGATGTATTCGGCGACCGCCAGTAAGGCAGGCATCGGACCAAAAGGAAGCCCCCGGTAATCCATATCCAGACCCGCCACGATGACGCGAATACCCTGCAATGCCAGTTTTTGTGCATGTTCGGGCAAATCCATATCAAAAAACTGCGCTTCGTCGATGCCTACGACGTTGACACCTTCCGAAAATTGCAAGAGTTTGGACGAATGGTCAATGGGCGTGGAAAGAATCGAATTGGCATCGTGCGAAACCACGTGTAGCTCGTCGTAGCGCGTGTCAATCTTGGGTTTGAAAATTTCGACCTTTTGATTGGCAATTTTGGCACGCTTGAGGCGGCGGATCAGTTCTTCGGTTTTGCCGGAAAACATGGAGCCGCAGATCACTTCGATCCAGCCACTGCGCTGCCCTTTGAAATGAGGTTCGAGAAACATTCCTGTTTATTTTGAATTTGAGGTTCAAGTCTAAGAGCGTTGAGGAGGTTGAGCCGGTTCAGGAAGTTTAGTTTTTTTGATATAAAATTCTAAACCTTCTTAACACTCTAAACTTTCTAAACGCAAATCGGCGTTAAGTTAAAGAATTGTTTGCTAATTTGGCGCAAGCCTTTTTTACAATGACAAATATCAATTTTACTGGTATTTTAGTTCGTTCAAAACGAGTGATTTGACAACCTATATTTGACCACGAGAAGTCGGAAGACGGAGGTCAGAACTCAGATTAAATGTGTAAAAATCTGACTTCCGACTTCTGACCGCTAATTATCTGAAAAAGAATGGATTCACAACAAGCTAAAATCTTACTTGAAAAAATCAACGCTTTACAGCGGAGTATCAATCTGAACAAAGGCTCCATTGCTTCTATTGAGCGCGACCTCATGTTGAGTTATATTCGGCAATTGTATGAGGTTTATTTGAGTGCCAACAGTTCAGAAATAGCCACTAAACCCAAGCCGGAGGTCGTAGAACAACAAGAAATTAAAGTCGCGCCGAAGCCTCAGGAATTGGAGGTGCCCCGGCAAACCTACACCCCGCCCAAAGAAACCTATACGCCTCCTAAAGTAGTAGAGCCGCCAAAACCGCCGATTATCAAGGAGGAGCCCGTAGTACAAAAGCAACCGGTGGCACCCGCGTATCAAACGCAGCCAACTTACACGCCACCCCCAGCACCCACCAATCCGACACCGACTCCACCGCCTACCCAGCGGATCGTTTATGGTGGAAATTCAAACTATGAGGTGTTGTTCAACTTTCCGAAGTCGAATGAATTGTCGGAGCGCCTCAGCGATCGTCCGGTACAGGATTTGTCGAAGGCCTTTGCAATCAATGATAGGCTATTGTATATCAATGAGTTATTCAGTAGAGATGCCTCGGCATTTAACGATACTTTGCAACTGTTGAATAAATTTGAGCGGATGGACGAGGCAAAAAGTTTGCTGGTAAGCCTGGCAGAGCAATACGATTGGACCAGGGAAGAACGGCTTGAAATTGCCCAGGGTTTTGTAAAAACCGTGCGCAGAAAGTACGTATAGGCTACGATTGCAGTGTTCATTTTGGGTTTGAAGTAGGAGGTTATAATGGAATACACCATCAAGAGTGTCAAGGATTTGCTGGATTTTGCGGAAGAAAACCAGTTCTATGAGCAATTACATGCACATTTAAGATTTTGGTTTAGAGGAGAATCCGACTCGGAATGGGAACCCAAGCCAAGTGTCTATCGGGAAGATTTTCCGGCTGA
>JBKBWT010000287.1:0-8096 GCA_046314415.1 Saprospiraceae bacterium | reverse complement strand
GTTTATTTAGTTCGTATTGCTGCCAGCCCAATTTATTTACCACACCTTTATAAATCCCATCCGGCTCTGTGCGATGCCAATGATCGTGGAAACGCCACACAATCAAGCCATTATCCTTGATAAATTTTTGTTTTGCCGCTACAATCGCGTTCTCCCCATAATGATCCGTTTTATCTAAATGCGTATAAAAAGTCGGCTCGTGGGTAATAATCAGATTCAATCCCTTGGCTTTTGCTTGTTTCAGCACCTCCATCGTCGCCAGAAAAGTCGTGGCAATGCCCGTCACCTGCATCTCCGGGCTGCCGCCTTTGTAGGTATCCACCGTTTCCGCTTGCCAATCGCAGGTCACATGCTCCTGAATGCGGGCGATGACGGTAGCGGCGGGAAGGGGTGGAGTGGGGGTAACACTTGAGCTATTAAAATTATTGAATAGAAAAAATAGAAATGAAAGGAAAATATAATTCTTATTCATTTTTTATTTTTGTTTTTCTAATTTTATTTGAAATTTTTCTGTCAAATTTTGTAAATCACTTTTTAATTCATCAAAAGGACTCAACCTCAATTCAATTTTATTCAAAATTTCCTGAATTTCAGATGCTTCTGTTACACTTAATCCATTATAATGATTATCTAACTCTTCAATTAAATCTCTAAATTTTTCAAATAATTGGTGGCTTTTCATAACATCGAAGAGCTCTTTTCTATAATCCTTAAAAATTGCTAAATCCCAATTCTTGAGTTTAGATAGGCTGTTTAGTCTTGTCCAGTCAGCTCCTGCTTGCCCATAAAAGTTGTCTTCATATATATTATTATTTGTATTAGTATAAAAACATTTCTCAAAATCCTCATAAGTTGGATTTTTTTGAAAGTAGTAAATATTAAACAGCCCGCCAGAAAGTAAATAAATTAAGTATTTAGCAAATTTGCCTAAATTTTCAAGTTCGTCATTAATTTTCTTTCTGTCTTCTTTAGAATTATAATAATTATAAAGCTCCCTATTTTCATCTTCATAGGTAAAAAATTTATTTTTTGGTAAATATGAAGTAAAGTTATAGCTAACTTTAGGAGATATCCCGAAAGCGTCGTGAAATTTCAATTCTGTAAATGTCCCGTCAAAATTACATCCTAATTCTTGTGCTATTTTAAAACCTATTAAATGTCCAGCTTCATGCCATATTAAAGAAGAATGTACTTTATTGTTTTGCACATAGACTTCGCCATCATCTTCAAATTTCTCATGTAATGGTATTTGTAATTCTTCCATAATTTAGCCTTTTATTTATATAACTTCTTTAATCACCGCCCCACTCACATCCGTCAGCCGAAACGGTCTTCCCTGAAAATGATACGTCAATTTTTCATGATCGAAGCCGAGTTGATGTAAGATGGTGGCTTGAATATCATAAGTCGAGACTTTGCCGCTGACGGTGGTGTAACCGATTTCGTCGGTTTCGCCGTGGGTGTAGCCTTTTTTGATGCCGCCGCCCGCCATCCAGATGGTGAAGGCTTCGGTGTGGTGGTCGCGCCCTTTGAAGGGGTTGGGCTTGTTCTCGCGGTTTTCCATCATCGGTGTTCTGCCAAATTCGCCGCCCCAGATCACCAGCGTTTCGTCGAGCAAGCCGCGTTGTTTCAGGTCGAGCAATAATGCAGTCACGGCTTTATCCGTTTGCCGACATTTATTCACCAAGCCCACATCAATCGAAAGATTTTCATCGGTGCCATGCGAATCCCAGCCCCAGTCGAAGAGTTGCACAAAGCGCACGCCTTTTTCCACGAGCTTGCGCGCGAGCAGGCAGTTATTGGCAAAACTCGCTTCGCCCACTTTGGTGCCGTACATTTGGTGAATGTATTCGGGTTCGTTCTTGATATCCATTACATCCGGCACCGAAGTTTGCATTTTAAACGCCATTTCGTATTGCGCGATGCGGCTCACGGTTTCCGGGTCTTGCACTTGCTCGTATTGCAGGCGGTTGATTTCGTTGATCGCGTCAATCGAAGCGCGGCGCAGGTCGCGGCTCATCCCTTCGGGATCGCTCAGGAATAAAATCGGATCGCCCTCGGAGCGACATTGCACGCCCTGAAAAACGGAAGGTAGAAAACCGCTGCCCCACACGGATTTACCAGCATCTGGGTCTTTTCCGCCAGATGTAAGTACCACAAAGCCAGGCAGATTCGCATTTTCTGAACCCAAACCATACGTCACCCAGGCACCCAACGAGGGTCGTCCCAGGCGCGGCGTACCCGTGTGCATCAGCAATTGCGCAGGTGCGTGGTTGAATTGATCGGTTGTGACCGTTTTTATAAAGGTAATGTCATCTACAACGGTTTGTAAATGAGGGAGATAATTAGAAACCCAGGCACCACTTTCCCCATGTTGTTTAAAAATAGCTTGCGGTCCCAACATCTTTGGAACCCCGCGAATAAAAGCGAATTTTTTCCCTTCTAAATACGATTGAGGACAATCCTGCCCGTTCATTTTGGCTAATTCCGGTTTATAATCAAATAATTCCAACTGCGAGGGCGCGCCCGCCATGTGGAGGTAAATGACGGACTTGGCTTTGGGCGCGAAATGAGGCGTGCGGGGTGAAAAGGGATTAACCGGGTCAATATTTACAGTATAATCATTTAATTCACTAAATGAATGGTTAGAATTATTATAACAACCGCCTAATAAGCTGCTCAGCATCATACCGCCCATTGATAGCCCACATTGTTGAAGGAAATGGCGGCGGGTAAGATATTTTAGCGCTTCAGCTTGAGCTTCTTGATGTATTTTTGGATTCATATCTTATGATATTGGGATATTATGATATTTTGATATTATAATGTTAATGTCGCTTTCGTATTGGCACATTGGCAAATTGACTAATTGGCACATTAGCTCTTATTTACAAACTCATCCAGGTTTAAAATTGCACTGGCGACGACCGCTAACGCCGCGACATTGGGCGGCTGATCGAGTAAAGCGGCGGTCGGTTTATTGACTTCATTTACTTTATTTTTAATTAATTTTTTGGAAAAATCATTTATCGCGGTTTGATATAATTGTTCCAATATTTTTCTTTTTTCAATTGTAATGGATTGACCAATAGCGGTTTCAAAGCCAAATTCGATTTGCTTATCTAATTTTATATCATAATCCGCCATTTTTTTAGCTAAGGCGACGGCAGCAACTAAATAAGTCGAATCATTTAATGTAACCAATGCTTGCAAGGGCGTATTCGTGCGAATGCGACGCGACACACACACTTCCCGATTCACACCGTCAAAGGTCATCATAGCAGGGTAGGGGCTGGAGCGTTTCCAATAGGTGTAAATAGCGCGTCGATATTGGTTTCCGGCGGTATCCTGCACCCAGGTAGCCCCATTCCACGGCGAACTCCAGATGCCATCGGGCTGGTACGGAAAGACGCTTTTGCCGTACATTTTGGGATTTAATAAGCCGCTCACTGCCAACGCCTGATCGCGCACCTGCTCCGCAGAAAGTCGCACTCTTGATGCTCTTGCATAAAATTTATTAAATGGATCGCGTGCTTGTAATTCCGCTGTAACTTTAGACTCCTGACGGTAGGTGGCAGATAATACAATCTTTTTTAATAATGTTTTGGTGGACCATTTATCTTTTGTAATAAAATCATGCGCTAAATAATCTAATAATTCCCGATGTGTTGGCGGAATGCCTTGGGTGCCCATGTCTTCGAGCGTTTCGGCTAATCCTTGTCCAAAGAGTTGTTCCCAGATTCGATTGACGTAAGTCCTGGCAGTCAAGGGGTTACGCGAGTCGGTGAGCCACATCGCTAAGCCGAGGCGATTGCGGGGCGCATTTTCCGGTAGCGGATGTAAAGATTGGGGTACGTCGGGTTGCACTTCATCGCCGGGCACGAGCCAGTTGCCGCGCTCAAAAACGAAGGTCGGGCGCTGCATATACCCAGGATTTTCCAGCATTATAGGCGTTGCATCATAATTACTGGATTTTATTAATTCCCAATATTTTTTGTAAATATCATTATTACTTTTTTCCCATTTTTTAGTAAAATAAAACCAATCAAATTGAATGCCCGTTTGGGTAAATAATTGCATCTGAGCATTAGCATAATGTAAATAAATGTCGTGAACCCCAGTAATAGCAGGTATTTCAATGTCGGCAAATTGTCTGCCGGGATTATTATTTAATTTAACCTGATGTAATATTTTCCCTTTTAGTGAATCAATTGTGATGGTTAAAATACCGCCGGGTGTCCAGGTATTATAAGGAAAAATCAATTTATTTTTACCGGTCAAATCGACATTTGCCAATTTTGCCGAGCCGTTTTTACGCAACACCAGCCATTTTTCGTCGGCGAGGGCACTATTAATAAAATCTTTTGCCGTTAAAGAATTGATGCTGGGTTGTAATGTTTTTAGAAAGTGGGTAATGTCTTTTTCCTGTTCTGGTAGATTGTTTTTCAGCCACTTTTGTACTTCTAAAAATTTTAAACTATCTTCGTTATGATATTCGCGTAATAATGGATATTCCGCGTAGGTGTCCTCATCGCGGGTATTATTAAAAAACGCCATGAACTTATAATATTCCTCATGCCGGAAAGGATCATACGGATGGCTGTGGCATTGCACGCAAGCAAAAGTAGTGCCCATGAGGGTTTCCCAAGTCGTATTCACGCGATCCATGACTGCCGCTACCCGGAATTCTTCATTATCCGTGCCGCCTTCGTCATTCGTCATTGTATTGCGATGGAAAGCCGTGGCAATCAATTGATTATCAGTAGCATTCGGCAATAAATCACCGGCAATTTGTTCGGTTAAAAAATCATTATAGGGCATATCATAATTGAAGGCATTTATTAACCAATCGCGGTAGCGCCAAATGCTGCGGGCATCATCGCGTTCGTAACCTTTCGTATCCGCATAGCGCGCCAAATCCATCCACATCGCCGCCCAGCGTTCGCCAAAATGTGGGCTTGCCAGTAAAGAATCGACCAGATTTTCGTAGGCTTTGGGCGAATCATCCTTTAAAAATTGATTTTTTAAACTTTCCGAAGGGGGCAAGCCGATTAAATCCAAACTTACCCGGCGTAATAATGTTTTTTTATCCGCTTCGGGTGAAGGATGTAATTTTTCCTGATTTAATTTAGCTAAAATGTAATAATCGATATCATTCTTTACCCAATTTGATTTTTTAGCCGGTAATAATTCCCATAATTTACCTTTGGGCTTTGGGACACTTACTTCCGCCAAGGGCGTGTATGCCCAGTGCTCGCCCCATTCGGCACCTTGCTTGATCCAGCGACGCAGGAGTTGTATTTCTTCTTTGGAAAGCGGTTCTTCTTTATATGGCATTCGTTCTTCTAAATCCTTGTGAGTGAGACGTTTAATCATCTCGCTGGCATCAGGATTACCCGGAATGATAGCAGGTTTACCGGATTCGGTGGGCGCCAAGGCATCGGTGCGAAAGAGCAGACTAAAGCCGCCTTGTCGCTTCACACCGCCATGGCAGGCGATGCATTTTTTATTGAGTAAAGGTTTGATTTGACTATTAAAATCTACTTTAGGCGTGCCGAGACCAGACCACGCGACAGCCGCAATCCCTAGCAATAAAAGCAGGTAAACCACAGTATATTTGGGTGATGGACGTCTCATATATTCAATATTATATTGGGAATGCTGAAAGATATGCAAATTCCTACAAAATTCAATAAGGCTTTCGGCAGAAGTAAAATTACTATTTAAATGTATTTTTAGAATAAAATGCGAAATTATCCGGTTTCGACGATACGTTATAAGCAAATTCGGTTTAACTTACCACGAAAATCCACGCTTAAAAATTCCTAAAATCTTATTACGTATTCATGAATCGTCGTCAATTTTTAAAAAACACCGCCACTATGACTGCTGCCCTTGCCACGCTCGATAGCTACGCTACGCCGCTTTTTCAAGCCAATGCTGCTCCCCAATTAAAAATAATGGCTACCAATTGGGGCTTCAACGGTAGTATTGATGCCTTTTGTGCCAAAGCGAAAGCCGAAGGGTACGATGGCATCGAGGTATGGTGGTCCACTGATCCGGCACTCTTCGAGGCGCTCAAAAAACACGGGCTGTCAGTCGGATTTTTAGTCGGAGATGGCAGTTCGGATTACAAAAAACATTTAGAAAATTTTAATAAGAACCTGGAAGCGGCTGCGAATAATAAGCTACAGCGACCGCTCTATATCAATTGCCACTCGGGGCGCGATTTTTTTAGTTTTGAGCAGAATCTGGCGTTCATCGAAGCCACTACAAAAATTGCCCAACAAACAGGCATCACCATTTGTCACGAAACCCATCGCGGGCGCATCATGTACAACGCCCCACTGACGCGGCAATTCATGGAAAAACGCGCTGATCTGCGGCTCACGGTTGACCTGTCGCATTGGTGCTGCGTGCATGAGTCGCTACTCGGCGATTTGGATGACACGGTTATGCTGGCATTGAGTCGCGCCGATCACATTCACGCAAGAGTTGGGCACGCCGAAGGTCCGCAGGTGAGCGACCCACGTGCGCCGGAGTGGGCGGGCGCTGTGGAAGCGCATTTTCGCTGGTGGGATAAAGTGGTGGAACGCAAGCGCAATGCCGGTGAAACGGTGACGATTCTGACGGAATTTGGTCCGCCTGATTATTTGTGGTCTTTGCCTTATACCCGACAACCCATTGCCAATCAGTGGGATATAAATGTAAATATGATGCAGGTTTTACGAAAGCGGTATAGTTAAAATGCCATTTCCGATAGCTATTATATGATTGTTAATAATAATTAATACGTATTTAAACATTATGCATTTTGCGATAGTGTCAGAATAAGTTATAAGTTTTGCTAATGAGCTGATCATAAACAATTAAATACAATCTTAAACGTGCTTAGTTTGATAGGGAAATTACATCCACTCCTTGTTCATTTACCAATTGGCATTATATTGCTAAATGTGGCGCTGATTTTTATTACACGTAGTGAAAAATATGCAGGGGCAAAAAGTATTTTGCCAATTACCTTATTACTAGGAGCACTGAGTGCAGTGGCGGCTTGCGTAACGGGTTTATTATTATCACAAAACGGGGATTATAATATTGCAACTTTAAATTTACATAAATGGCTGGGAATCAGTGTGGCTGCTGGCGCTCTGGCAATTTTTTATTTTAAACAACAAGAAAATCGGGTTGCAGGCATCTTACTCGCATTATTATTAACCATTACTGGTCATTTTGGGGGTACTTTAACGCATGGTGAAAATTATTTAGCCCCCTCCAACTCCCCCCAAGGGGGAGAGCGCACTCGATACGCGGGAAATATACAGGAGGCGTTGATTTACAAGGACTTAGTACAGCCTATTTTACAAGAAAAATGTGTTTCTTGTCATAATGCCAATAAACAAAAAGGAAAATTGCGATTGGATGAGCCGGAATTTATTTTGAAAGGCGGTAAAAATGGGGCAGTGGTCGTTGCCGGAAATGCAGCAGAAAGTGAATTGATAAAGCGCTTATTACTTGAACTAAATGACGAACATCATATGCCGCCCAAAGGTAAACCGCAGCCCAGTGAAGAGGAAATCACCTTACTGAAATGGTGGATTGCCGAAGGCTGTTCTTTTGATAAAAAAGTAGCAGAATTACCTCAAAATGAAGCAGTTAAACCGATTTTAATAGATTATAATAATACCGAAAGTACACCGAAAGTAAATGAATTTGTACCGACAGCTCTGATCGCACCAGCCGATCAAAATGTGTTGGATAGTTTGCAAAAACTGGGTATTGTGGCATTGCCGATTGCGTCGAATAGCCATTATTTAGCGGTTAATTTTATATCGCTGCCGGATGCAAATGATAGTTTGATTCAACAACTAGAACCTATTGTAAAACAAATAGCCTGGTTGAAACTGAGTAATACGCGCTTGAGTAATAAAGCTTTGCAAACGATTGCAAAAATGCCTAACCTGACACGATTGTCTCTAAATAATACCGCTGTAAATGATGAGGGTATAAAATATTTAGAAAATATGAAGCAATTACGTTATTTGAATTTGGTTGGTACACAGGTTAGTACTGCAGGTTTAGCCTCCCTAAAACGA
>JBKBWT010000286.1:0-8136 GCA_046314415.1 Saprospiraceae bacterium | reverse complement strand
GCGACCTGTCAGGTTTTTTTATTTTTGAAAAAAATCCAACGCATGATTATCCGGGGTAACATTATCGACGTCTTAAACCGGCAAACATTCTATGGTGCCATTACGATAGAAAATGGTAAAATTAAAACGATTCAAAAAATTAAGGGCGAAAGTAACGATTACATCTTACCTGGCTTCGTCGATGCACACGTACACATAGAGAGTTCGATGTTGATTCCGTCGGAATTCGCCAGATTAGCTGTTGTACACGGCACCGTAGCAACTGTGTCTGACCCACACGAAATTGCCAATGTTTTAGGCATTACCGGGGTGGAATATATGATTGAAAATGGCAGGCAAACACCGTTCAAATTCAATTTTGGTGCGCCTTCCTGCGTGCCGGCAACTTCCTTTGAAACGGCGGGAGCAACAATTAATGCGGTGGGTGTGGAGCAGTTGTTAAAAAATCCCGAAATCCGGTATTTGTCAGAAATGATGAATTATCCGGGCGTGCTTTTTGGTGATGCGGAGGTGATGCGAAAGATTGAAATGGCTAAAAAATTAGGCAAGCCGATTGACGGACATGCGCCGGGCTTGCGCGGCGAGGATGCCCGGCGTTACATCGAAGCAGGCATTAGCACAGATCACGAGTGTTTTCAATATGAAGAAGCGCTGGAAAAATTGCAGTATGGCATGAAAATCCTCATTCGAGAAGGCAGCGCCGCAAAAAATTTTGAAGCGCTGATTCCTTTACTTTCGCAATATCCCGATCAAATCATGTTGTGTTCGGACGATAAACATCCAGATGACTTGATCGCCGGGCATATCAATCAATTAGTTGCCAGGGCTTTGCAAAAAGGACACGACTTATTTGATATTTTGCAGGCGGCTTGTGTGAATCCGGTGAAGCATTATAATTTGAACGTGGGTTTGTTACAAATCGGCGATCCGGCAGATTTTATTCTCACGGAGGATTTGCAACAATTTACCGTTAAAGCGACTTATATCAATGGACAATTGGTTGCCGAAAACGGTAAAACACTGATTCCCAGCATCGAAGCACCGATTATTAATCAATTTTACGCCAGTCCGACTTTTCCTGAAGATTTTAAAATTAAAGCCGAAACCGATCAGATACGTGTCATCCGTGCCCTCAACGGCGAAATTGTCACCGAAAGTTTTGTTGCTAAAGCCTCAGTAGAAACCGACACCTTAATTCCTGATTTACAACAAGATATTCTGAAAATTGCTGTTATTAACCGGTATCAGGACGCGCCACCGTCGCTCGCTTTTATTCAAGGATTTGGTTTGCAAGAAGGAGCCATTGCCTCCTGTGTTGGGCATGATTCGCATAATATTATTGCAGTTGGAGTGGAAGATCAAGCCATTTCACGAGCTGTAAATTTAATCATTGCCAATCAAGGCGGTATTTCCGCAGTAAGTAACTTGGAACAAAAATTGCTGCCACTCCCGATAGCCGGCATTATGACGAATGAAGATGGCTACCAAGTAGCAACAAAATACGCTGAAATTGATACATTTGTGAAAGATAAACTGGGCACTCGACTGTCGGCGCCGTTTATGACGTTATCTTTTATGGCGTTGTTGGTTATTCCGGAATTAAAACTGAGCGACCAGGGGCTTTTTGATGGGAAGACATTTGCATTTACCAATTTGTGGGTATGAATGAACAAACAACCGATTTACGAGTACAAACACCTACTTTGATGCTGGTAGCAAAGGTAGTTGCCAGAATTATTTCTGCAATTTTCCATCCGCTGCTGATGCCCACTTATATGTTAGCGCTGTTGTTAATGGTTAATCCTTACCTGTTTGGCGTAAGTGGCTTGGGTGATCTGGTGAGCCGCTTGCTGTTGATTCGCATTTTTCTATCCACTTTCTTTATTCCAATGATCGCTATTTCTATGTTAAAACTGACCGGGCTGGTACAAACTTATGAATTGCTTAACAAGCAAGAGCGCATTGGTCCGTACATCATCACCGGCATTTTTTATATTTGGATGTTCCGCAATTTTCTGGAAAATCCACAGATCCCAACGGCTTATACTACCTTCATGCTTGGCTGCACCATTGCGTTGTTTTTGGCATTTTTTATTAATATTTTTTCCCGTATTAGTGCGCATACAGTAGGAATGGGAGCGCTGGTGGGCATGGTACTTATCACTTTATGGCAATTCAGTTATGATACGTTCCACTTAGGAAGTTGGGAACTCAACATGAAGCCAGTACTTATTGTTACCATTTTAGCAGCGGGGCTGGTCGGTACAGCGCGACAGGCGCTGCACAAGTACGAAGTCACGGATTTGTACGGCGGGTATATCGTGGGATTGTTTTCGCAGTTTATTGCGCTAAGGTTTCTATTTTAATTGTCTGAATCAGAATTTACAAAATTTTAGAATTCACAAAATTCTGAAAATTAAATAATTCTGAAAATTCTGATTCGGACAAAATGCCAAGCCTGCCGTACCCTAAACCAATAACCAAATTCTCCCCATGCAAAACGAACAAAAAGTCCTCATCGTTGGCGCGGGCTTGGTTGGCTCGCTGTGGGCAATTTTTCTCGCCAAACGCGGCTACGACGTGCACGTCTATGAACGCCGCAGTGACATGCGCGAAGCCGGTTACACAGGTGGGCGCTCCATCAATCTTGCCATGAGCCATCGCGGCTGGAAAGCACTGGAAAAAGCCGGCATCAAAGATAAAATCGAAGCGGTCGCCATTCCTATGCCCGGGCGCATGCTGCATAGCCCCGAAGGCGAATTGACTTTTCAACCTTACGGCAAAGAAAATCAAGCGATTTATTCCGTTTCGCGCGGTGGTTTGAATCTCGAATTACTGCGCATTGCCGATTCGTATGATAATGTGCATTTCTACTTCGATCAGCGCTGCCGTCAGGTGAATCTGGACAGCAATGAAGTGCGTTTTGAAAATCTCAAAACGGGAGAGCTTGCTACCGTGCAGGCACCCTTGATTTTTGGGGCGGATGGCGCGTTTTCTGCGATTCGCAGCAGCTTGCAAAAGATGCCCTTGTTCAATTATTCCCAATCTTACCTCGATTACGGATACAAAGAATTGAGTATTCCGCCTGCGACCGACGGTAGCCATCAAATGGATAAAAATGCGCTGCATATCTGGCCCCGCGGCAAATTCATGCTCATTGCGCTCCCGAATGTCGATGGCAGTTTTACCTGCACCTTGTTCCTGCCGTTTCAGGGCAAAACCGATGCCTTTGAGCATTTGCAAAGCAATGCCCAGATTCTGGATTTTTTCAAAAAACACTTCCGCGACGCCGTGCCGCTGATGCCGGAGTTGTGTGCAGAATTTCAACAAAATCCAACTTCGTCATTGGTCACAATTCGTTGTAATCCATGGCATTATCAACATAAAATTGTATTGCTGGGCGACGCGGCGCACGCGATTGTACCCTTTTTTGGGCAGGGCATGAACGCCGGTTTTGAAGATTGCACGATTTTGAATGAATTGGTGGATCAATTTGACGGCGATTGGTCAAAAGCAATTGCAGCGTACAATGAAAACCGCATCAAAGACGGGAATGCGATTGCGGATTTGGCATTGCAAAATTTCATCGAGATGCGCGACCTCGTTGCCGATCCAAAATTCCTACTGCGCAAAAAAATTGAGGCACAGCTCGCTCAGCAGCATCCACAAGAATTTTTACCAGTATATTCCATGGTGAGTTTCAGTCACTTACCGTACAGCGAAGCCCTCGCCGAAGTAAATGCCCAAAATCGCCTGTTCGATCAGATTCTTAAAATTGAAGACCTGGAACGCACCTGGCAGGATAACCACACGATTGATCTGATTTTTCAAAAATGGCTAAGGGATAAAAAGGCGGGAAGTTTGTAGTGGAAAAATGGAATGCACCCGATTCTGTATTCCAAAATTCCAATCTTCCATCATTCCATTTCATTCAAAATCTGCTCGGCGTGATTCGCCGTTTCCACCTTCGTGAAAATCTTTTGAATAACGCCGTTTTCATCAATTACAAACGTAGTGCGGTTGATACCGTCATAGGTTTTGCCAAACATTTGCTTGGGTCCCCACACGCCATAAGCTTTTACCACGTTTTGATCGGTGTCCGCCAGCAGCGGGAATGGCAAGTTATATTTTTTCTTAAAATTACCTTGCTTACGGGCCGTATCAACACTCACCCCGAGCAATTCAAAACCTTTGTCTTTCAATTCACTGTACGCATCCCGCAGGCTACAAGCTTCTGCGGTGCACCCTGGCGTATCCGCCTTTGGGTAGAAAAATAAAATCAGTTTTTTTCCCTGGAAATCCGACAGCGAAACCGGTTCGCCATTTTCGTTTACACCAGTAAAATCAGGGGCTTTGTCGCCTTCTTTCAAGTGCGTCATGTCTTTGGCATTGAATTGTTCGTAAATTAAAACCGCGTTGGTAAACGCTTTTTTCGCAAATTCCCACATAGCTTACGAATGCACATTTTAACGAGCGAAACAACGCTGTTGAAAAGAAGTTTAAAAATGGACGAATGGAATTTTGGAAGGATAGAAATTTAGAAATGCTTACAGCAAATCCACCCAGCTACCTACTAAGGTTTCCGCTGATTGATTTTTTTGCAAAATCGCCAGAAATTCTTTTCGATCAATGGCACGTGCGCCCAGGCTACCTAGATGATTCGTTTCCTGTTGACAATCAATGAGTTGAAAACCGAATTCTCGTAATTTTTTCACAATGGTGATAAACCCGAATTTAGAAGCATTGCTCTCTCGTGCAAACATCGATTCCCCAAAAAAAACTTTTCCCAGCGCTATCCCATACAAGCCGCCCACCAATTCCTCGGCTTTCCAAACCTCCACCGAGTGCGCGTAGCCCAGCTCGTGCAGGCGCACATATGCCGCTACCATATCCTCGGTAATCCAAGTACCACCGAACTGCCCTTTACGACGTTGCTTTTGGCAAGCCCGCATCACCGCCTCAAATTGCGTATCCAGCGTTACCGTAAACTTTTTTTGATTGAAATACGGACGCATACTTTTGGAAACCTTCAACTCATCAGGAAACAGCACAAAGCGCGGATCCGGCGACCACCAGATGATCGGCTCGTCTTCATTAAACCAGGGAAAAATGCCCCAGGTATATGCTGCGAGCAGGCGCTCCGGCGACAGGTCTCCCCCCACCGCCAGAATACCATTGTGATCCGCCATTTCCGGGTGCGGAAAGGCAATCTCTTCTTCCGACAATAGAAATACGGGCAATCGAAGTAAATTTTTGTCTGAATCAGAATTCTGTTCATTCTACAATTCTGAAAATTCTGATTCAGACACTTTTCTATTTAAAAACTGATAATTCAAAAACAACGCTACCGTTAGTAACAACAAGGCCCCTGCTTGATGCAGCACGCCCAAACCCACCGGAATCGTTCCCACACTGTTGATAACTGTCAAAACTCCCAACAAAAATTGAATGCCTAACATCGTTATCAACAGGTACAAACCTTGACGAAATGGCTGCGGTGTTGCGGCTTTAATTCCTTTAAAAAAGAACCATAATATAATGATAGTCAAGGCATAAGCCGTACCACGATGCAAGGTTTGAATCAATGCCACCATGAACGGCGTCGCATCGTATTGAATGAAGTTTTCCACATTCCAATTACCAATGTGGAAAAGAATGTTAGGAACTGCCTCCCCGCGCATATCGGGCCAAGTCGGATAAAACAGCGCCGCTTTGGTGCCTGACATTATCCCGCCGAGCACAATCTGCACCGCCGCTACGATGGTAACCGCCAAACTCCACTTCCGCAGCGATGTATTCGCAAAAGCTGACGGATTCGGTTGCATGACATGAAACGTCGTCCACAGCAAATAAGCAAACACCACAAACGCAATGGATAAGTGCATGGTCAATTTATAAGCGTTCACCCAGGGACGATTCACCAAGCCACTCGCCACCATGATCCAGCCAAAAGATGCCGCCAGCGCCGCTAAAAGTACCACCACGCCCAATCTTCGCATCAATGGTCGGTCGAGCCAGCCCTTGCGCCAAAAAATCAGAAATGGAATCAAAAACACAAAGCCCATCGTACGCGCCCACAGTCGGTGGAAATATTCCCAAAAATAAATAAATTTGAACTCGGGCATACTCATGCCCTCGTTAATTTTTTGATACTGAGGGGTTTGTTTGTACAAATCGAATTCTTCTTCCCAGGCTTGGCCACTCAGGGGTGGCAAAGTGCCGGTCACAATTTCCCACTTCGTGATGGACAAACCCGACCCGGTCAGCCGCGTGATGCCGCCGATGACAACTTGTCCGAACACCATGACCAGCCCCACGATGAGCCAAATCTTCACCGCGCGCGGGTAGCCCTTTCTTTCCTGTGTTTTTACTGCGTTTGGCGCAATGACTGCTTCCATACAAACAAATTTTTTGCGTCAACAAAAATATATTTGATTCAATCTATTAACCTTGAATTAACATTCGGTTATTATTCTATTAATATTCTTCTAAAATTTTTAAAAAATCTCACCCTCATAGTAAGGGGTGTTAGTTTGTAGATAAATATTTTTCTCTACAGCTGCACCGGCTTTTTCCGCCGTTCACTAACCAGTTTTCATTCAATTTACACAATCGAATTTCCGCTGACTCAATTAATTGCGAACTTATCCACAAGTTGTTAAAATCGAATGCATAAGTTATCCCTTTTGTTTATAACTCGTTAAATTTTACAAATGGATGTCTAAAAAGAGCAGTGTTATCCACAAAATATGTCAACGTATTGACTTTGGTAGATATGTCGGAATCTATATTCTTAGTAAGTGTGGACAACAGAGGCGTTTCTACACACTATTTTTCTAAACCTTATGTGGAAAACTTTTTTCATAAAATACCTGATTTTAAAGGTGTTCTGAGATTGTCAAAATGGCAGTGTGGAAAACTTTGTGAATAATTTTGTTTCTTTTAGGCGCGTATTTTTGTTTTTAGTAACGTAGCACAGCTTTTAGGCTGCACCTGTAAAATAGCCTTTTAGGCTGTTCATTTCTAGTAACTTTAGGCTGCACCTATTCCATGATTTTCAGGTTGTCAACAACAAAATAGCAAAACAAAAACTTGATTTCCCGTTAAAAAAATCGTAAATCGTCATTCCTAAATCGTAAAGCAAAATGTGTGGACGTTTTTCCTTTTCCACCTCGAAAGAGAAGATTCAGCAACAATTCGGCGACATTGAAGTGGGCACCAACCTGCGCATGAATTTCAACGTGGCGCCGACGCAGCATACGTATATTGTGACCAATGACAGTCCCAATCGCCTGCAATATGTCACCTGGGGGCTCATTCCGCATTGGTCGAACGACGGCAAAAACACTGGGAAACTTATCAACGCCCGCGCCGAAGGCATTGCCACCAAGCCCTCCTTTCGCCTGCCCATTCGCAAGCGCCGTTGCTGGGTGCTCGCCGACAGCTTTTACGAATGGCGCAAAGGTGCCGAAGCTAAAATTCCTTATCGTTTGCTCTTGAAAAATGGCGAGCTGATGGTGATGGCGGGCATCTGGGACGTGTGGTACAAAGGCGATTACGCGGTGAAGAGTTTTTCCATCATTACTACTGAACCAAATAAAGAGACCTCCGGTTTGCACGACCGTATGCCGGTGATTCTTACCACTAAAGAAGCGCAGCAACGCTGGCTGGAGGACATTCCGGTAGAAGAAGCGCTGGAACTGTTGCACACACCGCCCAATGATATTCTCAACATTTATCGCGTGTCGGAAAAAGTTAATTCCGTGACCAATAATTCGCCGGAGCTGCACGAGCCGGTGCCGGAAACGCCGAGTTTGTTTTAATGGAATAATGGAAAAATGTAATATTTGGAATATTGGAAGGGCAAAAGTGCAGTATTCCAACTTTCCATCATTCCAATTTTCCATTTTCAATAATGAAGAAAAAAGATACAAAATGTAAATTTACGCGCACAAAAGAGCAAAGCAAAGTTCATGAGAGCAGTCATACAGCGCGTCTCGGAAGCGTCGGTTACGATTGAAGGCAAGGTGAAATCCAGTATTGGTTGGGGTTTGCTGGTGTTGGTAGGCATTGAAGATGCGGATACCGATGAAGATATTGACTGGTTGGCAAAGAAAATCAGTCAGTTACGTATTT
>JBKBWT010000285.1:0-8170 GCA_046314415.1 Saprospiraceae bacterium | reverse complement strand
AACACGCCGACCAGCACGCCCGACCAGGCGAACGGATGGGTTTTCTCCTGGCGGTTGATGGCGGTATTGATTAAGATAATCCACAACGGTGAGAGCGACGCAATCAGCGCAGCAATGCCTGAAGGCACGTACATCTCCGCCCAGCCAACCAAGCCATTGCCCAAGGTAATCATCATAAATCCCGTAAGCGCCTGCCGCCAGATATTCGACCAACCGCCAAGTTTTTGTTGGCGCACCAGCAGCATAAACCCTGCTAATAAAAGACCTGCCGTAAACTGCCGCAAGCCGGTAAATAAAAAGGGTGGAAAATGCCGCACGCCAATTAGGAGTGCCAGATACGTCGTACCCCACACGATGCACACGAAAGCCAAAGCGAGATAAGCGATTCGATTGTTGCTGTTCATAAAAAAGAATTCAAAAATTCAAAGCTCATGAAAAGAAGCCACAAAAAAGCTGGATTTTAAAAACTAAAAACAGATGCAGATTTGTTATTTTTGTACAGAACAGATTTTAGGAACGATACTCGCTGCGCGATACTATTGATGCTTTAGATACTATCGATACTCGCTGCGTGATGTGCAACTAAAGGATCAATAGCATTTATAAGAATCCACAGAAGCAACAGTATCAACAGCATCCATAGAACCAACAGCATCAAAATCATGGTAAAAACATCCGAGCATAAATCCGACGATTTCCTCTACCAGCAAGTAGCTGATCGTTTGGAGCAACTCATTCGCCAAGAGGCGTTAAAAACCGGCGATAAACTCCTGTCAGTCAGAATGTTAAGCAAAGAGCAAGGTATCAGTATGAGTACGGCATTTCAGGCGTATTCACAATTGGAAGCGCGGGGTTTGATTGAGTCACGTCCAAAATCAGGTTATTATGTCAAGTTTAATCCCAAAAAACTCCCCCTGCCACGTGTCACCAAACCCGAGCCGATAGAGCAGGAAATCAGCCTGTCAGAAATGATAGCATCGGTTTTTAAAGACATTGCTTCGGACGAAGTGATTCAATTTTCGGTGGGTGCGCCTTCCTTGGAATTGCTACCGGCAGCAAAGTTGAATAAATCCATTATTCACGTTTTGCGCGAATCAAAATATCATGGTTTGAATTACGAACACATTCAGGGTAATCCCGCATTGCGGAGTCAGGTGGCAAAATTAGCCTTCAACTGGTCGGGGAATGTGAGCAGTGAGGAAGTGGTCATCACCTCTGGATGTATGGAAGCCATTGTAATGTGTCTGCGTGCGGTAACGAAGCCTGGCGATACCGTGGCGGTGGAAAGCCCCACGTATTTCGGCATTTTGCAAGCATTGGAAAGCCTGGGTTTAAAGGCATTGGAAATTCCGACCTGCCCGGAATGGGGACCTGAACTCGACTTTCTGGAAGACGCATTAAATAAATTTAATATAAGCGCTTGTATTTTTATTCCCAATTTCAACAATCCCCTGGGCAGTTGCATGCCTGATGAACACAAGCGACAACTAGTAGAAATGTTAGCAAAACGCAACATTCCGCTGATTGAAGACGAGATTTACGGAGAAATGTATTTCGGTGAACACCGTCCCAAGACCTGCAAAACCTACGATACCGAGGGCTTAGTGCTGCAATGCAGTTCCTTCTCTAAGTCCCTTGCACCGGGTTACCGGGTCGGCTGGGCTTTGCCTGGCAAATGGACGAAACAAGTCATTCATAATAAATTGATTACCAGTGTTTCCGGCACAACGTTGACCCAAGCCGCCATTGCGCATTTCCTGGAAAACGGTCGCTACGAACTCCACCTCAAGCGCCTGCGCAAGAGCCTGCATACCCAATGTTTGCGCTACTTACAAGCTATCCACGAGCATTTCCCCTCGGAAATTCACATTACCCAACCCGAAGGCGGCTTTGTCCTTTGGATCGAATTACCGGAATGTATCAATGCTTTTGAGCTCTACCGGGAAGCCCGCAAAAAAGGCATCAGCTTTGCGCCGGGGCAAATTTTTTCTACGCAAGGTAGGTATTGTAACTCCATGAGAATCAGCTTCGGACGACCGTTTACCGAAGAAGTGGAGCGCGCGATTCGGACTTTGGGAAATCTGATTAAACAGCGTTTGTAAGCTCCAGCAATGCCGGTCGCTGCGAAATTTCATGATAACAAATCACCCCTTCCGTGAAATAGTGCGCTACCATGCTTTTGCGCGTAGCGCCTTTGTCGCGAATGGGTTCGCCGCCGTGGATGAGATTGGCGTGCCAAAGGAGGACGTCGCCTTTTTCGGCAATAAAATATTTTTTCTCTAAATGATTGTCGCGGATGACCTCGGCGATTTTATCCTCGTAACGGCGGTTGCTCTCGTTGCCAATGAGCCATTTGGTATTTCCAGAAGGATAATCAGCAGTCATTATATAAGGCAAACGATGGCTTTTTGGATAGAAAAACAGGGGTCCGTTGCCTGCGTGACATGCTTCCAAAGCAATCCAAGCGGCAATCATGTAGCCTTTCGGCTCGGTGGTCATGTGAATAGAGTCGGAATGCGCCCGTTGCTCGCTGCCTTCAATAAAATTAATGCTTTGGAAGGGAATGACCGGCTTACCCATTATAAAACTCAATAATTCCAGTAAACGAGGATTTCTAAAAAATTCCCGATTGGCAATATCCGACACGCGGAAAGATTCCATAATTTTTTTGCCGGTGTAATTAAAATTGACCGTTCGCTCGTTTAATAAGCAATCTATATCTATATTTAATTGATTAATAGCTTTTTCTGAAAAGAAATTTTTCAAAATCAAATAGCCTTCTTCAATAAAATGCAGGAGTTGTTGTTGAATTTCGGGCGAGCATTTGGCAAAATCAGGATGCGCTTGCAATTTTTCCTTGGCATCGGGCTGGTCGAGCCAGGGACGTTCGCCATGCTGATTGTTAAAATCGGCACTGCCAATGGGTGCATAAATGCTTTTTTTAATATTATATTTTTTATACAATATCTTATTGTGCTGCAACTGGTTGCTATTCAGCAAATTATTTACAACATACACCGCTTTGAAGCTGCGCAGCCAGCCGCTGTAACGCTGAAAGATTTTTCGGAGTGCTATCATAATGAACAGATGCCAGATTAAAAGATGCCAGATGAGTGACCGAGTGACTTAGTGATCGAGTGACCAATAACTAAGTGCAAATGATACGTGCTAACTAACCGTTAACTATTAACAGAAAAACTACGCACAAAGTCCCAATCTCAAGCAAACTTCTAAAATCATTTTTTAAAATTCCCAACTTCACTTTTCCAACCGCTCAATCAAGCGCGCGGAGATGCTCAGGAAATCCATTTCGGTGATCAGCCCTACGAGCTCTTCATTTTGTACCACGAGCAGGCAGCCAATTCGATTGGAACGCATGAGCCGCAAGGCTTCCAGAATAGTAGCTTTTGGACTAATCGTAAGCGGATCGGCGATCATAATATCTTTCACCATCGTAATTTCTTCTTGTCCTTGGGTACGGTTGCGCCGCGTAAAATGGCGCAGCAGCAAGCGCGAAGTAATCAGCCCGCTCAGTCGCCCCTTGGAATCTTCAACCGGCATATATCGCACTTTGCGCCAATCCATTAGTTCGGCTACCAATTCGATGAGGTCATCCTTTTGCACCGTAAAAAGGTCGGTTTGCATGAATTCCTCCACGCGGAGTTTGGAAGGGCGATAATCTTCGAGGTCGCCCGGTTCGGGCAGTTCCCAGGTATGTACCGGCATTTCTTGGGTTTGATTTTTAACAATAGCGGCGGTCATAATAGTAAGGGCTTCATCGCGGCTCACCTCCTTCAAAAGTTTAGTGTAAGCACGGAGTTGCCAGCGCGCCCCATTGCGGTGATATTTGGCACGTTCTTCAATGATTCCCAGGTACTTATCTATATCCGTTGCTGCTACTTTCTGTGCTTCCAACCCCTGGCGGGCAATGGGTAATAACTCTTCGAGCACCAGATCGGGCGCCGAAATTTTACCATCGCTGAACCAATTAAATTTGGTATCAATGCCAAACTGTGCGGCTTTGGCGAAATTATCCCGCACATCCTCCCAGGACAACTTATTACAAACATCCCCAATATAACTTTTCATGCCCACCATTGCACCCAGCCAGAATGCAGCGTTTGCAACCTCGTCCACGCTGGTCGGACCGGCAGGTAACACCCGATTTTCAATTCTGAGGTGCGGTTTACCATTTTCACTGATGCCATAACACGGGCGATTCCAGCGATAAACCGTCGAATTATGTACCTGCAAAGCCCTTAATTTGGGCGTAATGCCTTGCTCTATTAATTTCAATGAATCTTCCTCTACATCAGCACTTAATAAAACACGAAAACGTGCAATATCTTCTTTGTAAATATCCATAATGGATTCTTCGAGCCAACCTATGCCAAAGCTCACGCGGGGGCTGCGTTCGCGCATGTGGTCGTGCGTAGTGCGAATGTCTAATGCCTGTTGGAACAAGGCAATCCGACTCTCATGCCAGAGGCGCTTTCCAAAAACAATCGGCGAATTGGCGGCAATTGCCATCACCGGCGCGGCGAGCGCTTGTGCAATGTTGTACATCTGTACAAATTCGGCGGGCGATACCTGCAAATGCACCTGAAAACTCGTATTGCAAGCTTCCAGCAACGGCGAATCGTGCTTAACCAACAATTCATCAATGCCCATCAAACGCAGTTCGTACGCTGAGCCAATCAATTGACTATTAATGGAATCCACCAGCGCAAAGTAGCGCGGCTTGGGCGTGAGATTATGCAGTTCGAGATCAATTTTGCGTAAGGTTGGCAAGATGCCCGTCAATATGACATCGGCATTCCAGGGCTTCAGTTTTTCGCGAATTTTTTGCAAATAATCGCTGTTTTCCGCTTCCATTTCGCTCAGGCAGGTGCCCGTGAACGTACGTGGGGTCAGATTGGTCTCCAAATTAAATTTTGCCAGCTCCGTGCCGCACCATTCGTAGTCCTTCATGGTTTCCAGTACTTCCATGTTGATGGTAGCCGGTTTGAACGTTTTGGTATCTACCAGACACATTTCCTGCTCGGCGCCAATACGGACAATATCGCTTTCAAACCAATCGTTTTCCAACATATATTCAAACGCTTGTACATCGCGTAGTAAGTTGCGTACGAAGCGCTGCATAATGGCATGATTATCAGTTGCCAACGAGACTTTATGTTCACCCATAATTCCTTCGGTTCAGTTGGATTTATTTTAATTAAAATTCGGAATTTTAGACAAAATACAACAATAAACCAGTCGTTCTTTGCGAAAGTTAAGCAGAAATTTGTACCGACTGCATATTTTTATTTAAATCTTTTAAAGTAGCCCCGAAAGTAATGAAATGTGGGTGGTTTATGCTTAAAAATGTACCAAATCAATGCATGCCACCGCTTGTTTTTGTAGCTTTAATAATATATCACAATGAAAAAATACGTTTTTCTAATAATTATAATCTACTCATTTACAAGCTGTTCACGCGAAAGTCGCGAACGGCTTTTTGAAGTGGTTTATCCGAATATTCAATTCAACCTACCGGCAGGTTTAACCGGCTCTACCCCTTGGGGCTTTGCCAGAAGCAGCGTATCGTCTAATTTTAACAACCTGGTGAAAACTTATAATACCGATACCGCAGTGATTGCGGGGGTTTTTCCATTTTCTGCCCGCATTACTTCCCTCGATGGATTTGATTATGATTTTGTAGAAGGCGTCTCGGTGCTCATGTGTTCCACTTCCAAAGCGCAATGCAGCCTGATTTCTGATGAGGTATTTTACATTGACGATTTACGGGGTCGAGCCAGAGAGCAAATTGAACTCTTGCCTACCGAGAAAAATCTGGAAAAACTGCTGAGTGAAGGACAATTCCGACTAGAAGTGGTCTTTTATTTTCGGCAAACCACGCCTTACCTTGTTGAGAGCAGGCTGGACCTGGTGCTGGAAGCAGCGAAATAAAACGATGTACTTTTCCGAACAATCTTTTATTAACATCCTTTATATCTTGGCTACGCCCAGCCGACAAGGGTTTGTTTTTATTCACGATTAAAATCGGAATGAGATGCATTATTTATCTATCTCCGCCTGGATTTTTGCGTTCTTAATATTTATGGTTGCTTTATTATTTTTATATCCGGCTACGTATATCATCGGGCTGAGTGTCATTTTCTTACCCTTATTCATTGTTATTCAGGCAGTTATTATTTTAAAAGCCAAAGATCAAGCGAAACCATCCGGCGACCAGCGCTGGTATGAACATCATAATTAACTCAAAAATCTTATTATTATTTAATTCCAGTATCATATAAAATATTTCTATAAAATTTATCCATAAAAAACGCTTACCCGTCCGCTACCTGCTAAATCCTTGCATTTTTTGATAAATATCACGCTTTTCGATGCGAATTATCATTTCTAAGTGGTTCAGTATCAACCTAAATTGTAGGCACAAAATGCATGAGCCATGACATATATAAATGCTTCTACCATGACAACCGCCAATAAAACCATTACACCTTTTACGGTGAAACAAGCCATCGTCGGTATTGAGTTGGGTACCACCGATGAAAATGTACTCCGTTATTTTCATTTTTTTGCCAAGCAAGTACCCGTTGCTGCTGCCTATTATCTGCACGTACTGCCGGAATTTGCTTTGTTTGACAATTTTGTTCAACGCGAACAACATGCCGTGATGAGTACGCACGAACTCAACAGCGAGGTCATCCGTGAAATGCGTGCTAAATTTGAACAGGATTTGACATCGCAACCGGTCGGACAGATAGATTTTGATGTGCGAGAAGGCAATCCCTTGAAAGAATTGTTGGAAGAAGCCGAGGAAATGAATGCCGATTTGCTGGTGATTGGTCAGAAAGATGCCGAAGGACCGCATGGCATTCTGGCACGTAATCTGGCACGTAAAACCGATTGTAACGCACTCATTATACCGGGGAATGCCGCTGCCCGAATCGAGCGAATCATGGTGCCGATTGATTTTTCACCGATGTCGGTCAAAGCCTTGAAAATGGCGCTCGCGCTTAATCGGCAGCTAGCCACACCGGCTGAAATTATTTGCGTAAATGTTTATCAAACACCGAGCGTAGCCGCTTATCGAATTGGTAAAACGACCGAAGAACTCCGGCAAACCATTGAACAAGATCGCCTGAGCGCCTTCCAGGATTTTCTGCGCAGCTACGGCGTGACCGACCAGGATAAGGTTGTCACTGAACTGATCGAAAATATAGTGGGCGATGTGGGTACTTATCTGTACGACTACGCGCACGAGCATGCTGTTGATTTAATCGTCATCGGAGCTAAAGGGCATTCTACGGTCGAACGATTGTTGCTGGGAAGCGTAACCGAACGGCTGCTTTGGCAAAACAATACCGTGCCTACGCTTGTCGTGAAATAGAGCAGTAATTCAACATTAAAAATTGAAAATCAACAATTTAGGCTGGATTATTTCTCATTCTCAACATCAAAATGTATTGCCATGCTGATTAGCGATCATAAAAAACTACGCGAGATTCAATTGGAATTCAATCAGAATTTTCCGCATCTCCGCATCGAATTTTATTCTAAACACCATGAACGCGGCGAGGGCTCATCTATCTTATACAAACTCAGCGACCAAAAAACCATTGGCGAAGTGCGCACCCGGCACGAGGAGGACGACCTTTTGATTGATGCCGATATGACTGTCGAGGAACTGGAAAATGTATTTTGGGATAAATTTGGCTTGGATGTACAAGTATTCCGCAAATCGGGTGCCATGTGGATGCAAACCACTTCTACCGATCAGTGGACACTATATGAACAAAACCGCAAAGGGGGCGCTTCCGAAGAAGCTTTTGTAGAGAAATATGGATCATGACAGGATTCAAAAGTAAATAGGTTGTAAAATAGAGTAGCGCAATTATAATATTTTTATAAAAATTAATTCAATTATTACTTCGGTTTAGATTTGTTAGTGCAATTTTAAATTTATTATTTACTTATTTTAACTTCCCATGGACAATTGTTTTTACAAAAAAAGGCAGCCATCCTTCGACGGTTGCCTTTTTATATAATAGACTTGCGTCAAATTGATTATCAGCATATTAAAAAATTCCAAAGACCGGCACAAATACCCAATATCATATCCATATCATATTGGCGCTTCATTCTGATTTGGTTGTAA
>JBKBWT010000284.1:0-8193 GCA_046314415.1 Saprospiraceae bacterium | reverse complement strand
CTTGCGGATCGTCGGTTTGTGGTTGATTATTATCGCGCGTTCGAGTACGTTGTCCTGGTTGATTGCGTTGCTGATTGCGCTGCGGCGTGTCAATTTTCTTTAGATAATTAATCTTACTATACAAGCTGGCAAAATTAAAATCTGCTGAAAACTGTCGGTTCTGGCTATTGCGAATGACATTACCCAGAAAAACACCTTGATCGTCAATCATATTCAATGCCGCAGCATTCCAGCCGTATTCCGCCTGATAGTTGGCACGTGCCTGAATCCAGTCCATAAACGGCAGGTAGCGAATCGGCAATTGATAACTGGCATTGATACTGTGGGTATAGTTTTTGGTACGCCCCAAATTCATAATATTTTGCCAGATACTGTCGCGGCGTGCCTGATTAATATCGGTAATTCGCTGCGCCTCCAGATCCCGGTACAAATCGATCTCTTCCGGCTCGTCAATCACTGCATTTGCCACGGCATTGAAATTGAGTTTCAAGGAACGCGACAAATCCCATTGCAGGTTGTAATTGCGATCCCAGGTAAAGCGCTTATTATAAAAAGTAGCAAACTTATTGATATCATCCTCATTCTCATATCCGGTAAACCGATAGCGCGTGCGGTCGAACCGCCGATCCAAAACGGTGCTGAAACCAAATGAATTAGGGAAAGGATTAAAATTGAATTGCTTGAGCAACCCTAAAAACTTATCCGATTTTATTTCTTTAAAAGGCTCAATGTACTTGACATTGCGGCTGAAGGCATAATCCAATCCGCCGGTGTGGCGTTTGCGTTCATCGAATTCAATAATAGGGTCGCGCCGGGTCGTCTCGGTAAAAGCGTAAGAAACACTGAAGTTCTCAATATCCCAGGGTTTAGGCTTACCGCCGCCGCCTTCACTGGTGCGTTCTTTGCGTACATTGGTGAAATTAAAACTGCGAATATTCGTAATGTCCTGCACATCTTGCTTCCGCAGAATAGTGGTATCACTGTCGCGAATGACCTCTACCTCTGGCGTATTCCGATATTTGTCTCTTACGGTTACGTCAAAATCATAAGGGTCAAATTCCGGCGTCTTCGTCAAATTCGACAATTGCGCAAAAAACGGCAAGCGAATACCCCAACGATCCGGGAAAAATTTGCCCAATTCCAAGGTCGTTGCAAAATCATAGCCCAAAATTTCCTGACGGCTACGTTCCTGTACTTTTTGGTCGAGCGCACCAAAGCCAATCGTACTGATATTGCCCGCCAGCGTCATCGTACCAAAATCTGCCAATTGCATATCTACGCGAGCCACGGCTGCGGCACCGCCACGTTCATCCAAACCGCTGAGGCGCAATTCATTTGCCCAAACAACGACATCATAAGCCGCTCCGTCGAAATTAGCCGGATTACGTACGCCAATCATGGCGATTTTTACATTGCCCAGGTTGGGATTACCCCGTACCTTGATCGTGCCAGGACGTCTAATTATTACACCACCTCCAAGATCAATATTTACCGTATCTGGTTTTGTATATTCTTCATTGAAAGGAAAATTCCGACTGGGATCATTGCGCTCCTCTTTTATTTTTACCAGTTTTTTTAAGTCAACGTCAAAATTATTCTCCGGGCGCCAGACTTCATTTTTGTACCCATCCGAATTCGGATTACCGGATAGTCTTTCCTCCCGCGACATGGTCAACGGAATTTCATATTCATAATAGTTTTCTAAAATATCACTACCCAGGCGAATAAACACCGACAGCGCACCATCGGGTATCGGCAGGCTATTCAGGGTGTCCCCGTCTTCAGCGTGGACAAACATTTTCAGGCGATCATAAACCCGCATGTCAAAATTCAAGGTTTTGAACACTGCACGGGAGGCGCCATCGCACAAATTATTGACCGACATAGCCAATGATTGCTCATTTTGTAAAGCATTGAACACCCCCAGCGATTGTTCGCGTTGAATATCACGCGGCAGTACATAGTTGAAAGGTTTTCGACCGCTGTTTTCTTCAATATTGACCGCATCTACATTGAGTACAGTGGCTTCTTCGCAATTGTCAATTCCAATATCACTGGATGGCAATTCTTTGGTATAGGTACGCCATTGATTTCTAACGAGTTCTAAAGTAGCAAAACGCAGGGTGGTTTGATCTCTAAAACCGGTCATAAACATGCGGATAAAGCGAATGGAACGAAAATCGCGGATACCACCGACTGCCACCTTATCAGGACCATTCAGCGGAACCCGGAAACGATACCAGATACGCCCTAACGTATCACGTACGTCCGTAATATAAGGCGTTTGTTTTACATCTATCCGCCGGGGATCAGTGGGGTCAGCCACAAACGGAATCCGGTACTGAAAGTATGATTCCGTTTCGTTCAAAGTATTGTCACGGTTGATGTCCTCGGCATCAGGAACGTTAGTAGCCGAAGAAACAAACTGGGAACCATCGTTCTCGCGCGAGTTGCCTTCAGGGTTATTAAAATCCCGATACCGTCGGAAAACACCTGCATCATCGGGGTAGCTGGGGTCACGATAATAACGATAATCATCATTGGAAGGGTCCTGTGCTATCCTTGCTCCTGCTCTGGGGTTAGCAGTGTTGATATCCGCAAGGTAAGTCCCAAATTTAGAACGTTCACCTTCATTATTCAAACCATCATAACCCACGTCCTGTACTTCTCTCGAACCGGCTTCGAGGTCAAAAGCCCGCGTAATTTGTTGCCCGGAAGGAATAACTGACCAACGGGTGGAATCTACTCTACGGTCAGGATTTGTCGGTGCCGGCAAACCATTCTCAAAAAACTTCCGCGAATCACGCAAAATATCTTCCGAAATGTTGCCGAGGTTAATAAACAGTTCACCCTGCCGACTCTCATAATTCTCTGCTGGCGCATTGGGGGTCGTCTCACTGAGGAAAGGACTCATCACCCAGAATTCTAAAAACTCGATATTAGCCGCCTGAAAATCATTGGTTTGTAAGGCTTTCATAATACCGCCCCAACGGGTTTCAGGGTCTCTCAATACCAAGGAATCACCAAGAAAAGTAACCCCTCGTGAATAATTAGGATTGCCATTCGGCACATCAAAGTTATACGGACCGCGCTCGCGCGGGTAGTAGGTCATACTCATGGTTTGGATGGTAGGCAACTGATCGGGCGTTTGCACCAGATTGGGGAATACCTCCGTCTGCTGGATAATGGCAGTGTAAGGATTGTTGAAATCCTGTTGATTGCGCACCCGCACCGAAGCATTCCGGCTATCATCAATGAGGTACCAGTTCAAGCGCGCCCGGTTTGCCCCGGACCGTAAATCATTAATCAAATCGGCTTCCGGGAACATGCGCCTGCGGGTAACCGGATGAATTGCATTCTGTGGCACGCTCGACAAATACCATTGATTGACGGGCTGACGCAAGTCAAAACTACTGGCGCTGCCCTCAAAATCATCCAGATATACTAAGCCCTGATCATCATCACGATTTTGATTGATGGCACGGGAGTGACCTGGTCTTAAAGCGGCAGCTTCGGCAGTAACGGAAATTTTCGATTCGGCTTTGGTATTGATACCAGGAATGGCATCTACCAATTTGGTCAGGAATGGTGCATTGCGAGTCAGATTTAAATCCAAACCATAAATGCGGTTGTTAATAGGGTCGTCGCCAATATTGACCTTTTGGGTAAATGGACGTTCAAACAAGTGCATATACGTAGCACCAATGTTAAAATTCTCATCTACCTGATAATCAGCGCGTAAGCCAACCATCGTTTTATTATTAAAATTAAAGAGCGTATTATCTTCATAAGAGACATTAATCGGCACCCCGGCACTCAGCAAGGCATCATTCAAAATACGCACCCGACCAATGTTGTAATCAATTTCATAATCAGCGCCTTCAATCAGTTGCTGCCCGCCGGCAGTCACGCGTACCGATCCCGGCGGAATATTGAATGCCCCAAGCGAAATTTCCGAAGCCACACTGGACTTGTAACTCCCTTTGATTAAAAAGCGGTTTTTCTCAGGAAATTCGCGCGCCAGGAAGATCGTAGAATCATACAATTCCTGATAAAGGAATTTTTGCTCATCGCGTGGGTTGACCAGCTTTCGCTTTAAAGAGGAACCAAATGGCTCCAACACCGGGAACATTACACGTCCATTGCGCAGGTTGATGGTAATGCCGGGTACAAAGTCAAAAATACCGTCGGGCTGCGGGTCGCCTTGCGTATTGAGCTGGTCAAGGTTGAATACGCGCAGGAGTGGAGCACTGCGATCCACCGGCGAACCTGGTACAGTATCGTTGGTAGCATAGGTTTCAACATCGGACAAAAAACGCTTGTAGCCTCTACCCGGATCGTCATAAAACACATTCAGGCGGAATTCCTGCGGATTCACATTGAAAGCGCCAATGGAATAAACGTTCTTCATCATCAAATCCCAGGTGGGCACATCGGTACGCTGTGTCGTGCTTTTAAGCATTTTCACAAATAACACCTTCAGATCAGAAAGCGTATCTCTGGGCACTTCCGGGCGGGAGTCTCGGGTACCGGTCACTTCCTGGTTTTGTGCCAATTCACCAACTTTGTAAATGCGTCCGTTGTAAGAATATTGATAGGAAACTCCGACCACCTGATCGGGTTGTACATTGACATTCAACGAGATAAAGCCTAATTCCGGGTGGTAGGTATATTCACTGGGCTGCAATTTACGCGCACTTACTTTCTCAAAATCTTTGGCTTGTTGTAAGCCCAGGCTTTGCAGCTTGGATACTGCCTGATCAATACTGCGCTTGGCGGGGTCGCCTACAATATTCCGGTATAAATCGTTGGCATTGTTATCTGGCAATGGAATCGGTGGGGTACTGATGTCAAAACGAGTGGGGTCGGGCGTGGGACTAATAATTTCCGGGCTGACCAGGTCCTGAGGTTCGCCCAAATCTGCCAGCGCCACAATATCACGCACGTTTTCCACCTCATTGCGGTTATTGGTGATCCAAACCTCGAGGTTTTCTATTTTAAACAAGGTTTTAAGCTGCGGCAGATTCGTCAATGCCCCTTCGAATACATCACGGTTATAATGCGACAGGAAAAAGTGGCGGTTTTCATCATAATCATCGGCACGCACTTCAAATTCCTGCAATTGGCTACCGCCCTGCAACTGAATGTTTTCGCGCTGCGACTGCTGCTGCGACAACACCGTGGTCAACCGTAAATGCCCGAATTGCATCTCCGTTTTAATCCCAAACAAACTTTGCGCGCCCTGAATGAGCGTACCGCGTAAAGGCAAACTCACGTTACCGGCTTCAATCTTCTTCAGAATCTCATCTTCGCTGAATAGATCGCTATTATAATTTAATTTAATCTGATTGTCAAAATTGAAAGTGGACTGCGTATTGTATTGCGTCGAGAGGGAGAGTTTTTCACCGATCTTACCGGTTACGTTCATTTGAATCGCCATGTCAAAGTCAAAATTGAGCTGACTTTGGTTGCGAATGGGCAGAATCGGGTTTTCTACTTTTTGATAATCCAAGCCGAACGTTAGGTCAATATTGCCCTGAGGACGAATGTCCACCGTATTACCCCCAAAAAGCCGGTCAATCAGGCTGTTTTTTACGTCAATTTTTGCCAGTGGATCCGTCGCGCTTACCCCATCTCCAGTACTTACCCCCGATAATTCCTTGAAATACCGGGCTTCATCCTGTTTACGCCGGTACTCCATATACTCATCAAAGGTCATATACGTTGGCGGACGGAAATAATCGTCCCCAATCTTTTCCTGAATGATGTAGCGACCGGTTATCGGGTCGTATTCAACCGTTTGCTCCACATTATTCGGATCTTTCAGATCAAACGGATTGGTTTTCTTCGTATTAAGAAAATCCTCGTACCGATCTTTAATCGGTGGCAAGGTATCCTGTAACACGCCAAGATTGCTCAGGCGTACATAGGTCAGGTCATAGGGATCGTCAGAGAGGATATTACCGCCCCGGGCGGTCAAAGCATAAGCAGCAATACCAATGACGACGAGGCAAAAGGGTACAATTACTCTACTCATAACTGATTTTGTGCTAAAGACATCTGAAATTTTCGGACGTTAGCGACTCAATTTTGCAATTTAGAATGGGCTAAACGGCAATGTCATGTGCTATCGTCTGTCCATCACGAAGTCTTTCTCTTTTTACTACATGGGATTATTCTTCAAAAAAAATTTAAATATGATACAAGCAATATAAAATCGGGAAATTACCACTTCAACTCATCAACTCAAAAGACCAACATCCAAACGCTGTGCCACTGTACATTTTGTTCATTCTCAAAACTTTAACACATCTGGAATAGACCATAGATGTTAGGCACTAGCCATTAAATAGTTATACAAGTGCCCAATATTTATGGTCTCTTGTTTATTGTCTCAAAGCTGATTTAACGGCTTTTGGGAGCCTGCCTGACAGCAGACCAGCGAGAATTGAATCGTCCCGGCAAGGGATTGCCCACAAAGCCGGCGCTGCTCACCATGTTTTCCTTCGTCTCGTTTTCAGGATAATTGTTTGAGCGCCAACTTGATCAACTCTTCCACATTGTTAATGGTGGGTTGCTCCTTCAGTAATTTATTGAGCGCTTTTTGCACTTCAATTCGGTTGAATCCCAGCGCAACTAATGCAGATAACGCCTCCTCCCGGATTGTATTGTTCTGCGGTAAAATTGTTAATGGAACTTCTCCCCCGCCGTCTTTTACCAGTTTATCTTTCAGGTCGAGAATGATGCGTTTTGCCGTTTTGGGTCCAATGCCTTTTACTTTGCTCAGTGTTACGACGTTTTCACTGATAATCGCCGAGCGAATTTCTTCAGGATTCATCGAAGAAAGTACCAATTGCGCCGTACTCGGACCTACGCCCGATACCGAAATTAGAAGCAAAAACAAGGTACGCTCTGCTTCTTCGGCAAAGCCGTAAAGGGTATGACTATCTTCCCGGATGATTTGCTGCGTGAGAATTTTGACCGATTCCAGTTTTTCGATCTGCGTATAAGTGTGCAGACTAATATTAATATGATAGCCGACTCCCCCCGTTTCTACCACTACAAATGTGGGCGTTTTGTAGGTCAGCAAGCCCTTGATGTACGTTATCATGGTATGTTTGTGTAATAAAATTCGAGCCCAAAGGTAAAGAAAAGAAGGCAGACAAGGAGACTTGAGGACTCAGAGAATCAGCGTCGGCACCAAAATGCCGGGTAAAATCGTTTGTATGCAAGTGCAATTGGCTACGTTCGTCGAAAAAATAAATTTGTTTGAACGGAAAAAAGGGGCAATTTTGTTCTATGGTTTACAAACGAGGTAAAAATGAAGAATCCGTTTAGAAAATACACCAAGAAATTCTCCGAAAACAAGCTTTGGCAGAAATTCAGCCGCTTCGCCCGTCAAATCGGGATTAAAGCCGTTTACAGTGCCCTGCTGATGTTTTATGCCTATCGCCGCACGGACACGCCTAAGTGGGCGAAGAATATTATTTTGGGCGTACTAGGTTACTTGCTGACGCCGATTGACGCCATTCCCGACCTCAGCCCGATTTTGGGTTATACGGATGACCTGGGGGTATTGAGTTTTGGACTGGTCACAATTGCTGCCTACATTAATAAAGATGTGCGCGAGCAAGCCCGCAAAAAACTCCAGGATTGGTTTGGCGAATACGATGAGCAGGAGATTAAGGAAATAGATGATAAATTATAATGTGCTGATTCCGACCTTCATTGTATAGGTGTGAATGCATTTTTGCTTGATTCTCAAGACTTATTGCCAACTTTTAGTTCTCAAGTTTTTTCCTTGTTACTTTTGGCATCGCCCCAAAAGTAACCAAAAAGTCTAGGCAAATCAAATCCCTCCGGGTGATTTGCCAGGCAGCCGCCACTACGCATTTCAAAATAATAAATTGAAAAGCAACAACTTGCGTGTTTCATCTCTTTACATGGACGCCTATGCAGCCTTCATTGGACTTACCAATTAATTTTCAATAGTTTATAATCCGATAATTTTTTTTGCGTTTGCGCCCAATCAAACGTAATGCCTAAAATAAACCCGCCGCCACCGGCTCCACACATTTTAAAACGATACAAATTTCCATTCAAGCCTTGTTCCCAAACAGCATGGAATACTTCAGGGGTCATTTGGGGCAATTCTTTTATCTGAAAGTGACTGATTTCCCCTACATTATAAAA
>JBKBWT010000283.1:6788-8238 GCA_046314415.1 Saprospiraceae bacterium | reverse complement strand
ACTGGCATGAACTGCGTCAGCTGATGTGGGATTACGTCGGCATCGTTCGCACCGACAAGCGACTGGAGCGGGCCCAGCGCCGCATTCAGTTATTGCAGGAAGAAATTAAACTGGAACATAATTTTAATAATATTATCACCAGAAGTGTTGCTTACAAAAAGGTACTCCGACAAGTAGAACAAGTATCAGGCACTGACGCGACGGTGCTCATTTACGGCGAAACCGGCACGGGTAAAGAACTCTTGGCAAGAGCCATTCATCAACTCGGCAAACGTGCCGAACGCCCTTTGGTACGGGTGCATTGCAGCGGCATGTTGGACCACTTGCTGGAGGCGGAGTTGTTTGGCTACGAGAAAGGCGCATTTAACGGGGCTTTTCAGCAAAAAAAAGGAAAATTCGAAAAAGCGCACCTGGGCACAATTTTTCTGGATGAAGTGGCTGAGCTCTCACTGGATTTGCAAACAAAATTGCTAAGGCTGATAAAGGAAGGCACTTTTGAACGGATGGACGGCTCAGAAACCTTGCAGGTAAATGTTCGGGTAGTGGCAGCTACCAGTCGCAATCTTGATCAATTGGTACGCAAAAATAAATTTCGGCAGGATTTATTATATCGGCTCAATGTTTTTCCCATTTATAATATTCCCTTGCGCGAGCGGCGCGAAGATATTCCATTGCTGGTGCGGCATTTTGTCGAAAAATATGCCTATCAAATTGGAAAACCCATTACGAGTGTTCCACAAAAAGTGATTGAACGCCTGATGGAGTATGACTTTCCGGGTAATGTGCGAGAATTAGAAAATATTATTGAACGTGCCGTCATTGTTTCAACAGGTAGCACCCTGCGTTTAGCGGAAATTATTCCGCAGTTATTCACGGATGACCAGACGGAGCAATTAGCCAATTTTAAAACACTGGAACAAATGCAACGGCTGCATATCCTGGAAGCTTTGCGCCTTAGCAATGGACAAATCAGCGGAGAAGGCGGCGCGGCGCGATTGTTGGGCATGAATGATAAAACCCTGTATTCTAAAATGAAAAAATTGAAAATAGAACGCCTGGATTACCTCGAAACAGGTAAATGATAAAAGCTTTCTGATATTTCAGGAATTTAAATAAAAATTAATAAAAATTAAGTTGCAATAGTTATAGTAAGTGCTTATCTTGTATCTTATTTAATACCTTTGAGAATCAAGCCATTCCGTTGAATCAGGCGATTAGTGCCATACCCTGATTAAATTACAAATCAATCATCAATTTTATTACTGAGCCTAACTTTCATCTTGACAACATGCTTGCTAGGACTCCAAAAAACCTGGCAATATGTCCAATCAATTGATTTATACAGAGTATGACCCCTTGCAGGCGCACATCGAAATGGCCGATTTGATGCAATTGGGCTTAATATGGCTGGATGAAGAAGGAAGTGTGTTAGCCGTAAATAATCAGCTTA
>JBKBWT010000283.1:0-6778 GCA_046314415.1 Saprospiraceae bacterium | reverse complement strand
GCCGAGAAATCCGAATTCTCACAAAGAACTATTTTTCAGATTGCACCGTACCTGACGCTGATCGAGTGGCGAAAAATTTGGAAACAATTACTTGATAATGAGGAAATTACTTTTTCTGCCGAATATATTACCCGGCAAGGGACGGTTTATCCGGTGGATATGCGGGCAAAGTTGCTCCGGCTATCGGATCGGAAAGTTTGCTTTTGTTTGATTGAAAACCTCATCATTTCTCGTGCCTATCAAAAGTTGCTGGAAATCACATCCACCATTACCCGCGTGGGCAGTTGGCAATGGAATCCCTTACAAAACCATTTGTTGCTGGGCAAAGAAGTGTATTCGCTGCTGGAATTGCCGCAAGATTTTCAACCCAGCGTTCGTAATTTATTGCGCTTATTAAAACAAATCACTGAGCCTGCCGAGTTTGAGCTGTTTAAAGCAAAACTGCGCCATAGTCTTAAAACCGGCGAACAATTTGATTTTGAATTAACGACCGAACTACCTATTTCCAATCAGCGCTGCCGCTTCCGCCTGGTGGGCGTACCGACTTTTAAAGAGGGTCAAACCGTCAATTTATACGGTGCTTTTCAGGATATTTCTAATATTGCCCTGCGTACCGATCAGATGTATCTGATGGAATATTCGGTAGAGAACGCATACGAAATGATCTACTGGATAGATCCAGCTGGCAGTATCAGTTATTGCAATGAAAAAACCTGCACCATATTGGGCTACACCCGGGAAGAATTGGCACAAATCAATTATATGAGTTTAGTGGCTGATTTTAATCCGGATACCTGGATTGATTGGGATTCTTTTAAAAAACAGACAATCCTACAGGCGGAGATTGCACTAAAAGCCAAAAATGGAGAGGTCATTCCAGTTTACACCATCGCTAATTACATCCACTACCGCGATCGGGAGATTGCCTGCATTTTTACCCGTGATCTGCGCGAGGAAAAGCGCCGAGAGCGGCTGGCACAAGTCACCCAGTACCTGCTTGATCAAGCAAACGACATAATTTATTGGTTTGATAGCGAAGGATTTATACAATATGCAAATGAGGCATTTTATAAAAAGCTCGGATATGAAGCTTCGGAAATAGTAGGCAAGCGGGGCAGAGATTTTTTCCCCGAAATTCCATTGGAAGAAGTGAATAATGCCTGGCGAACGCTGCGTTCTGGTCGCAATATTTTTGGCGAATATGTGATAACCGGTAAAGACAACCGAAAAATCTCCGTCGAAGCATCCATTGCCCTGACTCAATTTGAAGGAAAAGAATATTGTTCTGCTATTATGCGGGATCTGACCGAGCGGGATCAAAAAGAAAAAGAATTGCAGGAACGCGAACGACTGCTTAATATTACCAGCTTTGCGCTCAATAAAACCAGTGAAATGATTTATTGGGTGCGTATGGATGGCACCTTTATCAGTGTCAATCAGGCGCTTTGCGACAAATCGGGTTATACCCAGGAAGCATTAATGCAAAAAAATTTGAATGAGCTGTTTATTAATGTACCTAAAGAGGTATTAGCAGCGCGTTGGGAAAAGGTACGCAATGGCGAAACCCTTATTGGCGAAGCGCCCATGACTACTAAAAGTGGCGCGGAATTACCCGTGCGGTTTCATGTTTCGCCAACCGAACTAGATCATGAACCTTGCATTTGTGGTATCCTGACCGATGTCTCGGAATTGAAGCAATTGGAAAATGCGCTGCAAGAACACGGGAAGCTCATTGAAATGAACCGCGATTCTCTGCTGGATGACCCGGATATTGCCTATTGGAAGCGGTCAGATGGTAGTTTGATTCATGCCAATCCTGCCTTTTTTGCAAAGTTAGGCTATACCCCAGCAGATTTACCGGAACTGCATGTAGATCAGATTTATGAGGATTTTGATTGGCGAGCCAGTCTGGAACGTTGGCAAACCACCTTGCGGGTAGGTGTCCGAACCGGACTGTTAGTGCTGCTGACCAAAGATGGTAAACGGCTGGAAGGCGAATATCAGTTGAGTGCGGTTAATTTTGAAGGCGAAATTTGTGCCTTTTACATCATTCGGGAAAGTGGTAAACACAGCAATATTGAGGATCGTCAGCAGGTGCAACAACGTATCAGCGAACTCGTGGCTTACATGCCGCTTCGCCCGACTGATATGATATATTGGACTGATGATGAGGGCTTTATAGTTTATGCCAATGACAAATATTGCCGAACCATCGGTTATAAAAAAGAAGAAGTCATTGGGAGTCATGTATTAAAATTCTATCCTAATGTCACACCAGAGCAAGCCGAAATGGGATTTGCTACGATTCGGCAGGCACAAAGTATCACCGGGGAGGCGGTAATAACGACCCGGCACAATGAAAAAATTGTAGTGGAGCAATCTGCCTCGGTCGTGAATTTGAATCAAAGAGCCTACTTCAGCATCGTTTTGCATGAAATTACCGAAGAAAAGCGCAAGGAACAAGAGCGACAGCGCCTCCTGGAAATTACCAGCTTTTCGCTCGATCGTACTAATGAAATGATTTATTGGCTCGATTCTAAAGGTGATTTCCTGAGTTTCAATGAAACCATGCTGCAAAAATTAGGTTACACCGCCGAAGAATTGAAAAATATCCGTCTGGAAGATTTGTTTAAAAATGATTCCAAGGAAGTGTATGCCCAATCCTGGGCAACCTTGCAGAACGGTCAGTCGATTCAAGGAGAAGGGTTGATTTTCAGAAAAGACAATACCGCTTTTCCAATTGAATATTCAGTGGTGCCGGTCGAATTAAACGGAGAACAATGCGTTTGCGGAAGGCTCACCGATATTGCTGAACGAAAAGCAAAAGAAAACGAGTTGCGGAAAGCTTTCACCGAAATCAATAGTTTAAAGGAAAAACTGGAATCGGAAAACCTGCTGCTTAAAGAAAACATCAAGCTCGAAAAAACTTTTAATGAAATTATCAGTACCAGCGACCGGTATAAAAAAGTATTGAAGCAAGTAGAACAAGTGGCTGATACTGAGGCAACAGTGTTGATATTAGGAGAAACCGGTACGGGTAAAGAACTGCTGGCTCGTGCCTTACACCAATTGAGCCGTCGCTCGGATCGTCCTATGGTCAAGATCAATTGTGGTGCATTGCCGGAGAATTTGATTGAAAGCGAACTGTTTGGTCACGAAAAAGGCGCTTTCACGGGCGCTTATCAGCAAAAGAAAGGGCGTTTTGAACTCGCGGATAAAGGCACGATTTTCCTGGATGAAATTGGCGAACTGCCGCTGGATTTGCAGGTAAAATTGTTACGTGTTTTACAAGAGGGTGAATTTGAACGCATTGGAGGCACCAAGTCTTTGAAAGTGGATGTGCGTGTCATCGCTGCCACGAACCGCAACCTGGCGAAGCTAATTGAGGAAGGCAAATTCCGGCAGGATTTATTCTATCGCCTCAATGTTTTTCCGATTTACAATATTCCCTTGCGCGAGCGAAGCGATGATATCCCTTTATTAGTGCGGTATTTTACCGATAAATTTTCTCAGAAAATTGGGAAACACATTAGCAATATTCCGCAGAAAGAGTTGGAAAAATTACAACGCTATCATTTTCCGGGTAATGTGCGGGAGTTGGAAAACATTATTGAGCGAGCCGTTATACTTTCCAATAATGAAGTGCTAAATGTCGAAGCCGCTTTTACCCCTTACACCTCAGGAACTGATGCAATCCAACAGGAAGAACCAATCGTGCCGCAAGGTGGCTTTAAAAGCCTGGAAAAATTACAGCGCGACTATATTATCCAGGTACTTCGACATACCGGCGGACAAATCAGCGGGGCAGAGGGTGCCGCCAACTTACTGGAAATGAATGATAAAACCTTATATTCTAAAATCAAAAAACTCGACATTCGCCGGGAAGAATACTTGTCTTAAATATCATATCATTATTAACTAAATAACACTGTTTACAAATAGCCGATTATTTAAAAGTAATCATATTGCTGTTAAATCAGCTGGTGAAACGGGGGTGTTTATTATATTTCTTAAATATAATACTTCGACTGCCCAGCTAAACTTTTAATTTGAGTAATAACTTTTTCCTAAATTTCAGAAAATTGCTGAAATAAGAGCATTGAAAATTCGATGTTATATGCATAAGTGCCTGATAAACAGGCTTAGTGTAATTTTGGCACGATCTTCGCAGTAAGGATAATGTTGTATCACAAATATTTTTACTTTTACTGCACCGATAATGAAATACGTCAGCAAACAAGTCTATATTTTAGAAGAATCTATAGGATATCAGGAGATTTCAGAATCGGATTTTAGATTAGTGGTGCAAAAAGAAGGAAAGTCAGCTGTTGTTATTTTTACCGGAGATTGGATGGGCAGCGCTTCTATGCTGCATGTGATCATGGAAGATTTGTGGACAGAATATAAAGATAAGCTGTACTTCTTTCGGGTGAATTTGGATAAAAATACCCTCGCCACTGAATTTGGTATTCTGAACACTGCTACGGTCTGCTTTTTTGCCGGGGTGAAATCGTTGACCAACAGGTTGGTTTGGTATCTAAAAGCAAACTGCGAAACAAGATTGATCAATTTCTGCAAACCTTGTCTTAACCCGGTTGTGCTGCCAGTTTTTGTAAAAACTTGTAACTCACGCTTGAACATCTCTTTGTAACGTCCGTTACTAAATAAAATTAAACACAACATTCATTTTGCGTATCTTTTATAATAAAAACAGCATTACAAACCTTAGTTTATTACATTGCTCCGCTAAATAACACTGCTTTCACTAGACGACTTTGACAAATGACAAATAAAATAATGGATAATAAACAAGCCATTGTTTTACATAATATTATTCATTTTATTTTTACCAAGCGCTTATATTATTATGTTTAAGTAATAAAGAATTGCACAATAGCATAACAACTTGAAATTATTCCACTAAAAGGAATCGATATTTATTTTGAAACAAATAGCTAAAAAATTTACATAGTAAACCGCAGTGGGTTGAAATAATTTATTTTTATAATATTATTAATATTTACAAAATAAATTTAATAAAGATCATATAAGCTGATTTGCTTATAAAAAATCAATTGATATGCAGAGTATTGAGAGTAAAGCACAATTTCGGGACGAAGTACAGCAATTACTGCGCAGCATGGATGAGCAGATCAATAATTTGTCGCAAGCGCGCCCGGATCAGGATACGGATGAAAACCTCAACCGACTCAAGAATCAGCGCCGCAACCTCCAGGAAGCGCTCGAACGCTTTGGCAATGAAAGCGATGATAACTGGCAGGATGTAAAATCGGAGGCGCAGTATGCGTTGGAGGAGGTGAGTAATGCCTGGGTGTCCAACTCGAATCAATCCTGGGGAAAGGTAGAAAACCAGGATCAGCCAAAATTTGGTCATGGCAATACGCAGGAGCAGTGGCAGGTGAGCACCGGACAGAGTGATCGGGGTGCTGATGCATTGCGTGACGGGCTGGGGGATCGTGGTGGCATGGAAGATCCACAATTTGGGCTCGAAAATACCACTCAATATTCCAGCTTTGGCAATCCATATGATGAAGAAGACGAACGCGCCGGACGGACGCGCCGTGACCACGCCCGCAAATCGGGGCAATCCGATTCGGATGAACAAAGTCAGGGCGGTGCCGGTGATCGTAGCGACCAGAATAATGAAGGACGCACGCGTCGGCAGGGCAATCCAGACGATTGGAAAACCAACCAGGGTACCACTCGCTCGTCTTACGAAACCATGCTTGCCAACGACCGTCGTCAGGCTGAATCGGAAAACGAAGAACTCAGTAGAACGAACGTAGGCGGAGATGCGACCCAGGATGACCCTGGTGGCAGCACAGACAAAGAAGAGCGTGGTAATCAATACAATACACCTTATAAATCAGACAAAGATAAAGAGCAAGGTAAACAATCGCGTTAAGTACAACTAAATAAAAATAGGATTTAGTTTTGAATTCCATGATAACTTGTAAATGATTTGTCGATTTTATTTACTCTTAATATAAAGATTTTATTTTTTAACCAAAAATTCCAAACAATGACACAGGCAAATGTAATGTTGACAGATGCCTCTTATGGTTATCTCGCAGCAGAAAGAGGTAACAAGAGTGGTAATCAGGGCGGTAATCGCGGTGGAAACCGAGATCAGGAACGCGAAGGCATGAGCCGGGAAGAAGCAGGTCGTAAGGGCGGCGAAAAAGTCAGCCAAGACCGCGAACACATGTCTGAAATTGGTCGTAAAGGTGGTGAAAAAAGCCAGGGAGGCGGCAGAGGCAAAGGTAGCGGCTCTGAAAATCGCTAATGGTAATGCCAGCATTTTACATCGCTTCACGAGCCTTCGCCTATTAGAAGGCTCGTGGCGATTGAACATATTATACCTTATTTCTTTATACAATTAAAAACCGAAAAACAATGAGACATAACAGCGAAAACAGCTCGAATCGAATGATGTGGGCGCTGGGTATCGGCTTGCTTGCCGGTGGCGCCGCAGGCTACTACTTAGCAACGGAGAATGGACGTGAATTTCGTAGAAAAGTAGGCGAACAAATTAATACTTTACAGCACCAGGTACGTGACACCGTCGCACAGCAAGCCAGCAATATTGGCGATAAAATCAGCACGGCTGCTGAAAATGCTAAAAGCTGGGTTTCTGGCGCTACTGAAAAGGCAAAATCTAGCCTTTCTTATGCTTCTGACAGTGCATCGAATACGATGGATGAGGCAGAGGACAGCTTTAAAAAAGGCGTTAATCGTGCCAAGTCAAACCTCGAAA
>JBKBWT010000282.1:0-8261 GCA_046314415.1 Saprospiraceae bacterium | reverse complement strand
AATTCCCGGAAAATGGTGACCAGGCGTTGAATCTCCTGTAAGGGCGCAGCTTCCGGTGGTAATTGCAAGGCTTTGCCGATTTTCTCAATGCGGGTTCTGACAATTTGCACCTCTTCCTCCCACGTTGCCGGTAAAGGCATGACGACGGTATTAAATCTTCGGCGCAAAGCGCTGGAGAGTTCATTCACACCTTTATCGCGGTCGTTGGCGGTTGCAATAAGATTAAAACCTTCTACGGCTTGTACTTCGGTGTTCAATTCCGGTACAGGGAGGATTTTTTCTGATAAAATGGTAATCAAAGTATCTTGTACGTCTGAAGGAATCCGCGTCAATTCTTCCACCCGCGCGATTTTGCCTGTTTGCATCGCCGTCATTACCGGGCTGGAAACCAATGCATTAAAACTCGGACCTTCCGCTAATAAACGCGCATAATTCCAACCGTAGCGAATGGCGTCCTCGCCCATGCCCGCCGTACCCTGCACGAGTAAGGTAGAATCGCCAGAAATCGCTGCCGCCAAATGCTCGGAGACCCAGGTTTTGGCAGTGCCAGGAACGCCCACGAGCAAGAGTGCACGGTCGGTCACGAGGGTGGCGACTGCAATTTCAATGACCCGGCGGCTGCCGAAATACTTGGGTTCAATGACAAAGCCGTTGTCGAGTTTGCCGCCCAAAAGATACGTCACGACTGCCCAGGGCGACAAATTCCAATTGGGCGGGCGCTGCTGGCGGTCAGCTTTGGCTAGCGCATCGAGTTCTTCGGCGTAGGCGGTTTCGGCGTGGGGACGGAGAATGTTTAATTCGTTCAAGACTTTATTTTTTATTTGAATATTTGGCGTTTTGTTAAATATTGACTAATTCTTTTATCATTTCTTCGCGGAATAATAAAATTTGCAGGGATTTTTGAATAAAATTATCATACACCCGCGTTTCAAGCGATTGCCAGAAGGCGCGTAATTCTGGGAATTCTTCGGGACGGCAGCGCCAGGCGACATCCTCTTCCCCCCAAATTTTAAACTTATTTTTAAAAACGGTTTAAATATCGTCTCCTAAAAATGGCTCCGTTTGGGGTTCTTCAAACCGTTTGAGCAAGCGACTCCAATTGGGATTTTTTGACAACAACCATTTACCGCGTTCGCCGAGAATCGGGCGTGCCGTTTCCCAGAGTTTTTTATTGCGCAGGCTTTCCTGCAAAATCGCTGGCACATGCTCAGGCGGCAAAATTTTGTTTGCTTTGGCTGCCAGGAAGATGAATTCTGGTAATGCCTTTTTGTACGGTCCGTTTAAAATCTGTCCCAAATGCCGGATGGAAATGCGATTGCAAAAATTTTCTTCGGAAATCGGCGGAGGTTCTGGCGAATTCCCATTAAAATTTGGCAAAATAGCACCTGCCTTTTTCATTTGACCAATCAAAGCGGCACTTTCTAACAAAACGATTGGTGCGGCAGTCGTTGTATTGATGCCTAAATTTTGCAATTGAGCAAGCGTTTCCGGGGGCAGTTGGCACCGTTCAGTGCCGAGCAGGGCGGTTTGGGTCAATTCTTGCCAGAGATTTTTCATAGAAATCAGAAGTCGGATGCCAGAAGTCAGCTTTTACCATTGCAAAATAAGCACTTGACGGCTATTCAAGAGAAATTTTTTTGATTGTGATTTTATCCAGAAAAAAGAAATTTAATTTTTTGTTTTTCAGCAGAAAACTATTTTTCGATTAAAATTAGGATGTAAATTTCCATTTTATACACCTAGATAGGGTGAAATCATTGGAATTTGACACAGGGTTGATAAAGACAACATGTATTTTTCTTTTGATTATCAAGGTGAACGACTATCTTTGCACCGATTTTTTGCGAACCTATTTTTACGTTCAAATATACGATTCAACATGGCTAATATTGGATATGTCAAGCAGGTGATTGGTCCGGTGGTGGATGTGAGCTTTGAGGGAGAAAACTCCAAACTCCCCGAAATTTTCAATGCATTGGAAATCAAGCGCGCAAATGGTGAGATGTTGGTGCTGGAAGTACAACAGCATTTAGGTGAAGATAGTGTGCGTGCCATTGCGATGGACTCTACAGATGGCTTGTCGCGCGGTACCGAGGCAGTTGATACTGGTAAAACCATTGCGATGCCGGTTGGTGATGCAATTAAGGGACGCCTGTTCAATGTAGTAGGCGAGCCGATTGATGGTATTGGTCCGATTTCCCGGGAGCGGGTTTATCCGATTCACCGGAAGCCGCCAACTTATGAGGAATTGTCAACAGAGAAGGAGGTATTATATACCGGTATTAAAGTAATTGACCTGATCGAACCCTATGTAAAAGGCGGTAAAATTGGTCTGTTTGGTGGTGCCGGGGTAGGTAAAACGGTATTGATCCAGGAATTGATTAACAATATTGCCAAAGGATACGGTGGTTTGTCGGTATTTGCCGGGGTAGGTGAGCGTACCCGTGAAGGGAATGACTTGCTGCGGGAAATGATTGAAGCAGGCATCATGCAATATGGTGAAGCATTCAAACATTCGATGGAAGAAGGCGGCTGGGATTTGTCGAAAGTGAATTTGGAAGAATTAGCGCAATCCAAAGCAACCTTTATTTTCGGTCAGATGAACGAGCCCCCCGGTGCACGTGCACGGGTGGCACTATCGGGTTTGACCATTGCTGAATATTTCCGGGATGGTGACATGAACGACCCGATGGGCGGTAAAGATATTTTGTTCTTTATTGATAACATTTTCCGTTTCACTCAGGCAGGTTCTGAGGTATCGGCATTGTTGGGTCGTATGCCTTCGGCGGTAGGTTACCAGCCGACGTTGGCTACGGAGATGGGTCTGATGCAGGAGCGCATTACTTCGACCAAACGTGGTTCAATCACTTCAGTACAAGCGGTTTATGTACCGGCGGATGACTTAACTGACCCAGCGCCAGCTACAACTTTCGCACACCTCGATGCAACGACCGTATTGAGCCGTAAAATTGCTTCTTTGGGTATTTATCCAGCAGTGGATCCGTTGGATTCTACCTCACGTATTTTGGATCCGCTGATCATTGGCGATGCACACTACAACTGCGCGCAGCGCGTGAAGCAAATTTTGCAGCGTTACAACGAATTACAAGATATTATCGCCATTCTTGGTATGGAAGAATTGTCGGAAGACGACAAACTGGTGGTACACCGTGCTCGTCGTGTACAACGCTTCCTGTCGCAGCCGTTCCACGTTGCCGAGCAGTTCACAGGTATTCCGGGGGTTTTGGTACCAATTGAAGAAACAATTCGTGGCTTCAATATGATTATGGATGGTGAAGTAGATGAATACCCCGAAGCAGCATTCAACCTGAAAGGTACGATTGACGATGCAATTGCCGCAGGTAAGAAAATGCTGGCAGAAGTGGGCGCTTAAAATATCAATTGACAGGTCATAATTACATCGGCTATTTATGATCAATAATTGATATAATTTTTATAAACCTGTATGAATACAGATGTTATGAATATTGCTATTTTAACTCCCGAAAAAGAAATTTTTAGGGGGGCGATCAAATCAATAAAAGTACCGGGTACACTCGGTCAATTCCAAGTATTGAGAAATCATGCGCCTATTGTTTCCTCTCTGGAACGTGGCAGGGTAGAGATTGTAACCTCTAAGGGAGAGTATCAGTACTATGATGAAGAGAGTGGCAATATATTGACGGCAGATGAAGCGGGTAAAACCATTATCTTCAATATTACCGGTGGATTTATTGAAGTACTGAATAATGAGATTGCCTTGTTGGTGCAAGCCATCGCTCGCGCCTAATTATAAAAGGAATTATAAAGACTACTATAAGGTATTTTTGCGGGGGGAATAAGGGGTAAAACCTTTATTCCCACTTTTTTTAATATGCTATCCATTATCCTCAGCATTTGGCTTACCGTATATTTTTAAAATTTAGGCATTATTTCAAACCGATCTCAGCACTCCTCCCGTAAATAGCATAGTAGAGTATAGATATTACAACCAGAAAGCTGATTTGAATTCTTTTAGTGAATAGTAAAACCGATTTCTCTGCTTTGTAAGAGGGAATAGCAGGTGATCTTTTACTGGGCACAAGGGGGAGTTACGGCTGGATGTAGCCGTGCTCTTTATGGGTGTAACGCAGCCTTCGGCTCCTATAGCCGAAGGTTTTTTACTAATAAAAGTGTGTAAAATGAGGAAGGTACAGGGTAATACTATTTCAATTGAAAATGGTATAGTGATGATTGTATAAGATGTTTATTATTAGTTTTTTATTCTTTTATTTGCGTTCTCTCATTTCAAATTTGGTATAAATGCAAAACGCCGTGCCAGCTACCCTGATGCCAGCACGACGTTTTTTCGTATCGTGTAAAAATATATATTATGCTCGTTTGCTCAATACACCGCTTGGTAGGTAAACAATCAATTCCTGATTCACGAATACTTCCGGCTCGGTTAATCCATTCCATTTCATGATATCCTGCACACTGCATTTAAACAGCGTTGCCAACGTCTCCAGCCGATCGCCTTTAGCTACTACGTAAGAGCTTTTCACTTTATTGGCAGGCGCTACTGTCGCTTTTTTTGCACTGCTTTTACCTGTCAGGTATTCTTTGAAGCTTGACACTGCACTGGCAGGCAAGATCAAGAATTGACCTTTTGGACTCTTAGGAACGGAACGCAGGCGGTAGCCAGGATTCAAAGTTTGGATAATTGCCGGCGCTATTCCGCAAGCCGAAGCAATTTCCTGGAAGCTCAGCGAATGGTACACTTTTAATACCCGGGTTTCCCGCAGGTTCAGTGCCGGATAAGTAGGCTTCAACTCGTGATGATGTTGATAATGTACAATGTAAGCAGCAGCAATATAAGCAGGTACGTAACGGCGCGTTTGCGCAGGCAGATAATTTTCCAGTTCCCAGTAGTCTTTTGATCTTACCGAACGCATGACCTGGTCGAGTTTGCCGGTGCCACAATTATAGGCAACCATGACCAATCTCCAGTCGCGATACTCAGCATACAAATCGGCTAATAAGCGTACAGCGGCTTCGGTAGAGCGGTAAGGATCAAGTCGTTCGTCAACTGCGCCATCTACGCGCAATCCATATTGCCGAGCCGTATGCGGCATCAACTGCCATAGCCCGGCAGCGCCGGCACCTGATTTCGCTGTAGGCTCCAGTGCAGATTCCACAATTGCCAGATACATCAACTCCTTGGGAAGCTTGTAAATCGTCAGGTAGTGTTCAAAAATCGGGAAGTACATGACCGTCCGTCCGAGAATATCTTCCGTCTGTCGGTAGCCAGTAACTAAATAATCCTTAAGGTACGTACGCACTTTGGCGTTGTATTTGGCTTCAAAAGGAAGCGCAATGCGCTCAATTCGCTCCTCAATTACGGTTTCGGTATGATCATTCCATCGGGTTAGAGGATCATTTTCCGATACGCTGAGGGGTAGCGCGGTCGTTTTGTTTGTTGCTGACAGGTTCAGGGCCACCATTACAGCAACAATTGTCCATGGGAAATTCATCAAAAAAATTTAGTGAAAAAATGCTGTCTGAAGCTAACGCTTCATTTTATCTTTAAAAAAGTTATTTACTATGTGCTAAATAAAGTTAATGTAAAGGTTTGTTCATGCTATACCTTTAGTTAAAATAGGGAAAGGTTTTACAAGGAGCTTCTCTTTTTATTAATTATCGGCAAAGATAAAGGCTAAATTATTTATTGTCAACCTTTTCCAGATAAAAGTTACTAACATTTTTATTTTCTTATTAATAAAGGCATGTAAAGAGTTTTGGGAAATGATATGTTAAGAAGGTTTTTCTTGGTTAACAACGTATTTGGATGGCTATTTTTTAGCTTAACTTTGCTTTTACGAAAAAAAATTTGGCAAAGCCAAAATGAATTTTTTTTGACTTTTTCGTCGAAAAAGTGTTTTGTTTGTGCGATCAAATTCAAAAATGTGCATTTTTTTAATTGGTGAAATTCATTCTATGCAAATTAAAATTCTGCCTTTTGGCATAGCGAAAGAAATCGTCGGTAGTTCGGCAGTTCACTTAACCTTAGAAGCCACAACAACGACTCATTTGCTAAAAAAAGCGCTTTTTGAGCAGTATCCGGCGCTGGAACGCCTGAATTCATTGGCAATTGCCGTTAATGGCGAATACGCTGCGGATGATCTGACGCTGCAACCTGGTGACGAAGTAGTGCTCATTCCGCCGGTGAGTGGTGGATGATATTTGATGTAATAATGTAAATAAAAACATGATAGACATTCAGTTGACTGAAAATACGTTGATGGCGCAACGGTGTATTGATTTTGTGGCAAGTGGCGGTGCCGGTGCCATAGATGTGTTTATCGGAACAGTGCGTGATAATACGCAGTCGAAACGCGTCATTCGCTTAGAATACGAAGCCTATGCGCCGATGGCAATCTCCGAAATGCGCAAAATTGCGGAGCAGGCTGTCAAAAAATGGCATTTATTGGGCGTGGCGATTCACCACCGGGTAGGCATACTGTCCATTGGCGAAGCCGCCGTAATTATAGCCGTGTCAACCCCGCACCGTGCCGACGCATTTACGGCTTGCCAGTGGATGATTGATACTTTGAAACAAACCGTGCCGATTTGGAAAAAAGAAATCTTTGAAGATGGCGAAGTGTGGGTAGGGGCGCATCCCTGAAAAAATTTGGAGTATTGGAATGTTGGAGCTATACGTCTTTGTTATCCAACATTCCAAATTCCTGGTTTTACATCGAGCCGGATAGCAGCGATTGCAACTGCATGGCTACACCCATATCGCCTTTGATCTTGATCTTGCCGCTCATCACCGCCATCATTGGATTAAGACTGCCGCTACGCAGCGCTTCCAGCGTTTCGATTGTGGTAACAATGGTACAATCCGCGTCTTTATTGTCATGGGTGATTACTGCCGGAGAGGTTGTCATATCCACGTAAATCACTTCCGCTTCGCTACCTAATACCAGTTTTAACGTTTTGCCCAGTTGAGGAGCGCGGTGCGCCTGACTTTGGATTTTTTCACTTATTTCGTTGAACGTCATGTTGTTGAAAATTTTAATGATACAACAAACAAGAAACGATTTTTCTCCTAAAAACGACCCTTTTCTGGGCAAAACTTTCTGCATCATTTTCTATCACCAGTATTCAGGTAGGGTTCCCAGAAGCCCGCTGCCGGTTCAATTTGTTGCACAATATCAATGAACAAGCCATTGGGATCGAGTACACTGAATCGCCGTTGCCCCCAGGGCTCATCTTGCAGGTGATAATGGATGGGCATACCGGCTTGTTGAAGCTGGGCGTACACCGCTTGTGCGTCTTCCACCTGAAAAGTGAGGAAAGCGCCGGCTTTCTTAGTGAAAACTGGCAGGGTTGGCGGCGAAGAAGGATGTTTTTCGTGCATAAACGCCAGTGTAAACGGACGCTCACCCGCTGATACCAGCATCAGAAACCAGGTGGATTCAAATACAGGTGTGAAGCCGAACGATTGCGTATAAAATGCACGGCACGCCGCCAGGTCTTTGGTCATAATGACCGGATACACATCGGCAAAAGCGATGGACATGGGCGTTGGATTTTCGGTTTTCATTTGTGCGAAAGCAAAATTGTTAAAGCATAAAATGAGTAATGAAAAGCATAACTGTTTCATAATCAAATAAATATTTGGTTTGTGGCAACAAAGCTATGCCGATTCGGGGTGAGAAAATTGTACAAAACGGACATTGTGATAAAGGAAAGATTCTATATCGTAGAAAACGTTAATACTTTAGGGGTGTCACCGTAGAAAGTTTTGCACTCGCGAATGAAATGCGCCTGATCAAAATAGCCGTAGTGATAGTAAATGCCTTTCCAATCCGAGGGTTTGGTACGCTGCATCGCATTAAGCGTTTGTTGAAAGCGCACAATGCGGGCAAAGGTTTTGGGATTTAATCCAATGTAATACTCAAATAGCCGCCGCATCTGCCGTGGGCTAATCCAATCTGCTACTTTTTCCTGAATCGGCGCATTGCCGGCACTGTGTAAAATATGGTGCAAAGATTGTAACAAACGAGGATCTGCGTTGAAGCGGCGTTGCTGGAATTGTTGTAGTAAATAATGTTCTAAAAATATTAATCGCTGTATAATATTTGTACTTTCTAGTAATTAGAGTTGCGTCCATGTAAATAGTTGAAAATCAAAGTTGATTAAATTTGGGGTAAAAAAAGGAGCATGAGCCTACATTATAAAGCTATAAAAGAGGATCGACAATGGCGAGCGACCAT
>JBKBWT010000281.1:0-8308 GCA_046314415.1 Saprospiraceae bacterium | reverse complement strand
TGCGCCAAAGTAGAAGTGACGTACCCCGAAGCGGTGGCGGGCGAACCGGCAGTGATGCGGGCAGTAAATGATTCTATTTTATATTATATCAAAATGAGTTTGGCATTAGGGGAGGGTTTTCCTGAAAGTATTCAAGAAGGTTTGGATGGCTTTATTCAATCTTATGAAACTTTTATTGCGGAAGATTCGGTATTTATCACGCCCTGGGAAATACAAACAAACGCCAAAGTTATTTACCAATCCGCTAAATATATTTCCATCGAAATTTCTAATTATTCTTACACCGGCGGTGCTCATCCCAATGGCTATTTAAATTTGCTTACTTTTGACGGCGGCACCGGCAGAAAATTGCAACTCACTGATTTAGTGTCAGATACAACCAGGCTAAAAGAGTTAGCCGAGGTGAAATTCCGGGAAGCCCGGGAACTGGCGCAAAGTGCCAATCTGAATGAAGAGGGCTTTTTCTGGGATGGTCCGTTTGCTTTTCCGGCAAATATTGCCGCCACAAACGAGGGATTATATTTTGTTTATAATCCTTATGAAGCAGCAGCTTATGCGGCAGGTCCAACCGAATTTACCATTACTTACGAAGAATTAAAAGGAATTTTAAAAGAATAAGGCGGTTCATTTAACCAGTCATGGTTTCAGGATGTTATATGATAGATGAAAACCATGACTGTTATTTCACCTGATCCGTGTGGAACAGGGGTGACTTCATCTATTGTCACCAAGGAGCCGCCCCGTTTTTTAATGTTCCTTGTCGTTTGGTTTGTGCTGAACGTACTACAAGCTGCTTTTACTTATCTTGATCCTGATGAAGCCTATTACTGGATGTACTCCAAAGTGCTCGATTGGGGTTATTTTGATCATCCGCTTGCCATTCCCTTGCTGATAAAAATGGGTTATGGTTTGATTACCAATGAGTTAGGCGTAAGACTTTTTGTAATACTTGCCCAGCTCGCCAGCTTTTACGGGATTTGGGTATTGGTAGGCAAACCACAGGAAAAAAGCCAGGTTTTGACCTTAATTGCCTTGATCGTGGCAATGCCCATGCTACACGTATATGGCTTCGTGGCTACACCTGATGCGCCCTTATTATTATTTACAGTGTGGTTTCTGGTATTATATAATCGCTTTATAAAAAATGATAACTGGCTGAATACCTTGCTGTTAGGTGCTAGTATGGCAGCATTGTTATATAGTAAGTATCATGGCGTATTGCTAATTTTGTTTATATTATTTTCTAATTTAAAATTATTATTCAATCCTAAATTTTATATCGCTTCCGTATTCGGGGCGCTGCTGTTTTTTCCGCATTTGTATTGGCAATATACCCATGATTTTCCCTCTTTTCGCTATCATTTAGTAGGCAGAGACGATCCGTATGAGTTAAAACACACCGTTAATTATATTATTAATCAATTGGTTATATTCAACCCATTGTTATTTCCTTTTATATTATACGCTTTATTTCGTCAAGTGAATAAAAATGCACTTTTCCGGGCATTTGGTTTTATTATATTCGGTTTTTGGGTATTCTTTTTATATACGACCTCCAAAGGACACGTAGAACCCCAATGGACGGTCATTCTGACGATTCCATTTATTATCATAACCTGGCATTATGCAATCATTTATGCTAATTTTAGTAAATGGATTCGCCGTTTTGCTATCATAACTGCCGGATTATTACTCATAATGCGCATCGGATTATTAGAATGGAATGTATATGATATAAAAACTAATTTTCATCGGGTTGCCTGGATCAGCGAATTGCAGCGTATAAGTGGCGGATTGCCAATCGTATTTGAAAATTCTTATCGCGATCCTTCTATGTACACGTTTTACACTGGTAATCAGGCTTATACATTTACGGATATTAATTATCGCCGCAGCCAGTTTGACTTATGGGATTGGGAAAAAAACTTACATAATCAAAAAGTCATCATTGCCGGGCAGGAGAAATGGGCTTGTACGAATTGCGAGACACTGAAATTATCTCGTAAAACATTGAAAGTAAAAGTAGTAGATAGTTTACAAATTGCCCAAAAAGTTTATTTTGATTATCAAATTGCCGATCATTTACAGGCAGGACAACAGGTAGAGGTACCCCTTACCATTCATAATCCATATCAGCATAGCATTCATTTTGGAGGGAAAAAAATGTCGCTTCAGCCAGTGGCTATTTTTTATGCTTCAAATGAAGAAAAAGCGAAAGGTGTAATAAATTTAATAATCAATGATTTACAAGTGTTACCTGCACAATCAAACCTGAATACCACCGCAAGGTTTACCGTGCCGGAGCATTTGCAGGGTAAATTTGTTTTTGCTTTGGGGATTCGTACCGGCGATTTGCCAGCAGCATTTAATAGTGCATTGAAAACCGTTGAGCTTGATTCACCTGCGTCAGAGTCTTTTACAAAGGATTGAATAAAATATTTTATATTAATTTGAATTGATATAATATGCAGTTTTAAGGCAATTATATTTAATTGACTATAAAACTATTAGAAAAACATTTAGAAAATAAGTATTTGATATTAACTTTCACTTTGCAGGTGAAAAATTAGAAGCGGAATATTTTTAGCATTCAATACCATGCCTTTGGTCTGGCTCCGATGGAAAAAACCTTCCCAGAATCCGCGTTGGCGGTGCGCCATGGCCACCAGGTTAATGCGGTGTTCGGTTGCATAATCGCTCAAGCCCTCTTGTACAGAGTCGGCATCGACCTCTGCCATATTGAAAGCAAAGGTAGGCTCGCCATCTGCAAATAATTTACGGAAAATTTCTTCCTTCGTTTTGACAAAAGCATTTTCATCGGCGGTATCGCGCACATGAACAAAATGCACCGTTGCGTTAAATACATTGTTGAAATTCAATAATTTACTTATCATCTTTTTATCTACTGAATCGTAGCTGCTCGCATATAATATTTGCTGGAAACCACGATACGTACAATCGGGCGGAATAAGCAATACCGGACAAACCGCGCGCTGCGCCACCGCACTCGAAACACTGCCAAACCACTGACTCAGCACGCCGCCTTCACCGGTGGTACCCATGATTATTATATCATAACTTTCTGACATGCGTACCAGTTCATCTGCGGCAAACCCGACCAGCAATTCCCGTTCTTTTTCGCCCATTTCATCCGCAAATTCATTGAGCATGTCTTCGCGTACCCGCAAATGATCAACCACCGGAGTGGACATTGTCGGGTATTCGGTTTCAATATTCGGCATAAAAACATGCACCAATCGCAGCGTTGCACCCGGAATGGTTTTGGCGAGTGATTGTGCGAAAACGCAAGCGTGGCGGGCATTTTCCGAAAAATCGGTGGGAACCAAGATTCTTTTTAACATGGCATTTGGTATTAATGCTTAAAATAATAATGTAATGATTTTAGACGCTTTTCTTCCCTTTTTATTCTCATTTACGGTCTGAAATCGCACTAAATATGTTCTCTTTAAACGTACTTTGCTATGACTTTCCTCAATCTTTGGGTTGATTTTTTGTCATTGACCTTTATAGGAGGCAAGCAGAATTGTCGGAAATATTACAAACCGGGTTTGAATAAAATACGTCTCCCTTATAAAATAGCTGGTTTATGAAAGCAATCATTTTCCTATTTGCCTGCTCCCTACTAATGACCCAATGTACTTACCAAAAAGATTGCTGCGGCGTTCCGGCAGGTAATGAAGTCGAATTTTATTTACTAAAATCTTATAATGCAGAGCCTTTCGGGCATTTTATGATAAATAATCCGGTGATTGAAGCGGATCCATTTATTCGGTTTGATGAAATTCGTGAATATGATGCGGATAATTACATTTTTACATTAAAAAAATCTGCTATTGATAAAATTAAGCCAATCAACGAACCCCGTGCTTTTGCTGTGACGGTGGATCGGCGTGTGGTTTACGCCGGATTTTTCCGGCAAAGTTTTTTGTCGTCTTCCTGCGATTGTATTCGCATTGATCCGCAAAGTACTTTATTAAATGATAATAAAATTCTGGTTGAATTGGGCTATGCGCCTACCCGCGATTTGAGTGATATTGATGCACGTAACGACGAGCAACTGCTGGCGACGCTGAGACGTGCCGGAAAGTTGAAGTAAGATTGGTGTAGAGGTTAGAAATCAGAAGTCGGATGTTGTAACCTGTTGAAATAAAGTGAATTATATATTAATATTTTGCAAAAGTAAATAAAAAATAACCGGATTGAAACATGATGTAAGTTGGTCAATCCGGTTATAATATTATAATTATGCCTTATCCATCCGCACAATTTTTGGTAAAAATGTGCCGATGGTTTCTACCAGATCGCTTTGAAATGCCATGACGTGTTCGATGTTTTTGTAAGCAAACGGCGCTTCATCCAAGCCGCCGCCGATCAATTCCACGCCATGCTCGCGGAGGTATTTATCCAATTGCGATTTAGTAAAAGTTTCCTGCGCTTTGCGCCGCGACATTTTGCGTCCTGCACCGTGCGAAGCAGAATTCAATGAAATAGCATTGCCCTTGCCACGCACGATAAAACCCGGTGCAGTCATGGAGCCAGGAATGATGCCGAGCACGCCTGCGCCCGCCGGCGTCGCACCTTTGCGGTGTACGATGACCTCCCGCCCGTCGGCTAACTGCTCCTTCCAGGCAAAATTATGGTGGTTTTCCACTTTACCAATAAACGGTTCGCCCAGCGCTTTTGCCAGTCGTTGATGGATATGCCGATGATTCGCCGAAGCATAATCGCCCGCCAGATTCATCGCCAACCAATATTCCATTCCTGCTTCTTCATCCAAGGATAACCAGGCTAAATGTTGTGCCTGCTTGGGCAGCGGCGTTTTTTCCGTGGCTACTTTGGTGAAATGCTGCGCAATATTTGCCCCGAAACCCCGTGAACCGGAATGCGATAAAATGCCGACATATTCACCAAGAGGTAAATGGAATTCATTATTATGATGTAAAATTGTAACAATACCAAATTCTACAAAATGATTGCCCGAACCCGAAGAACCAATTTGCTCAACGGCTTTTTGCTTCAATTTTTTTAAAATGGGAATTTCCCGGAATTCCGGGCGCGCCAGTACCTCGTCGTCCCAGGGTTTTTCAAAAGCACTTTGTCCAAAACGGGTATTTTCCAGCAGTAAATCCTTGAGTTTGTTGCGGTTTTGTTCTAAAAATTCCGGTTTCAGATCATACACCGTCAGGCACATGCGGCAGCCGATGTCCATGCCCACACCATACGGAATTACGGCATTTTCAGTAGCCAGCACCCCGCCAATCGGCAAGCCGTAGCCCTCGTGGGCGTCCGGCATAAGCGCACCCGCTACGGTTACGGGTAGCCGCATGGCGGTTTCCATCTGCGCAATTGCCCCGGTTTCAATCGCTTCCACTCCATACGATTCATAGCTCAGCGGCGTTGCCAGCAATGCGTGTACCTGCGCGGCTTTTTCTTTTTCAATTTTTTGCAATAACAATCGACTTACGGGTGCTAATTTGTCATCCGCTAAATAAGCTTCGGGATTTTCCAGAATATTTTTTAAAATTTCAGTTGCTTCATCAAAGCTTTTGCGCTTATAATGCTGATGCATCACACTGATTGCCGTGCCAATTGCCGGACCTTGGGTGTAACCCAACGCAATTAAATCTTTGCCACGGAGTTTTAATTTAGCCATATAATATTGGAGTTTGGAGTAATGATTTCTGCCTTAAAACAGTCGGCATAAAAAAATAATTCCAAGGCGGTTTAAAAACTTTATATAACAACCTTCGCAATATTATTATATTAACAAAATATTAAATATTATAATGAAAAAGGTTCAAACGATACGGTGTACCCTTTGAACCTTGTGTTTATAAATAATAAAAAATGTAAATATTATTTACCGACATTCTGAATTCTGCGTAAAAACAGCTGCGCATCGCTCGTTTCAACCGGCTGAATTTCATAGGTTTCGCCGTCGGGCATTTTGAAAACCAGGTCTTTCGCCTTGATACCGTTGAGCGCGTCCATGAATTGCGGGTTATTGGACGTGACACTCATAATGCCCTGTTTATAACCGAAGAAATAATATAATTCGCTCGGCGTTTTGATATAAATATAAAGACGGTCGTCTTCATTCGACGGCATCCGGCATTCGATGTAACAATTGAGTACTTTATGAATCGGCTCGCCGTTGATGCTCGCAATGCCCATTTTAGGATCCGTACTTACAAAAGATTGATACTCGGTGCTCCATTTCATTTTTGCCCGGCTAAAGACGAAAGTATAAGGATTATATTTTTTCGGAATATCTAAGTAGCCGGAACTCATGCCAATAATTGCGGTTTCCACCTCGGTATTGGCCGGGAAAATTTCCATGGCAGCTTTTTTATAAAAATTCACATCGGTGAGATAAGTAACGGCGGGCGCGTCAAAACTTGCTTGAATATCATTATATAATACTTTTAATAAAGCTTCCGGCAGGGTAAACTGTACACCCAGCATCAGGTCGCCCGTTACCGGCATTTCCGGCTCTTGCAGCGTATCCATCATGAGTAAAGATGCCGTATCACTCACCATTTGCGAAGTATCAGCCGGTGGCGGGAACACGGTTTTCATAAAACCGGCGGCGTCAATTTTGACATATTTTAAACCCGAACCCAAGGTAAATTTGCCTTCGGCTTCGACGCTCGCATCGATATTTTTTAAAGTTAACATATTGCCTTTCATGCTGTTAGTCAGCACTTTAGCCGAATCGCCAAAAACAAAATAATCTTTATTTTGATGGTATTTGAATACGCCCTTTGCCGGGAAGATCTCACGGTCTTTGCGGAAGTGCAGCGGCATCATCACGCGGGGATACACGCGGGCACTGGATTTGCTGAGGTATAAACCGGTTTCAGCAGGGTCGCCCTGGTCGGTTTTGGGTGAATCATAGCGAATGGCGAGGTCTTTTTTATCGCCTTCACTGCGAATAGAAAACCAATTGCGCTGCGGCAATTTTTCACTTTCGATGCGGGCAAAGCCATCAAACGTCAGGTTTTTCGACTCAGCGCTGAGATTGATATTGCCATAAAACCGCGTTTTGAGATCAATGTAAAAATCAGCTTCGGGTTTTACCTCACCGTTGGCGCGGGTCACCACGCGTTTTTCACTCATACTGCCTTTTCCAACCGGCTGCCCCACAATATCTTGAAATTCAATCTCTTGCTTGCGATCACCGATGTTGTATTCATAAAAACCGCTGCCGCGATAAAACCGTCGTCCCTGAATATTCACCGTCGCACGATTAATGACGTGATTTTTATTGACCGTATCACATACGATTTTTGCATTATTTAAAGTATTCATTACCCCGCCTGGCTGAATTTCGACATGACCGCTGTCGGGATAAACATAAGCATCTGCTGCTATAATATAAGGAACGCCATCTATTTTTAACTCGCTGGATTTCAGAAAGTAAGAAGCTGCTTTGCCTTGAAAATTCAAGGAGTCCTGGTCGTCATGAATGGATAGGAATTTACCGAGTTTATTCGGGTCGGTTTTGAAGGTAATAATTTCCTCCTTCATATCCCATTTAAACTCATTCATGGAGGTTTCGTACTGATTGTACGGCAGTGTCGTGACCAGGAATTCATCGTTGGCTTTAAAATTGCCGACTTCATTATCAAAATCCACGTCGCCCTTTACATTTGAAGTCTTCAATGCCAGATCGGCGGCACCGGTGGCTTTAATTTTCAGGTCGGTTGTATCGGCTTTTGCCGAAAAAGCGCCAAAAGAAAACAGTTCAGAGGTCATGCTGGCTTTGTCCCAATCCAACAAGCCGTCGCCTTTCAAGCCGCCTGGCGTCAGAATGAGGGTACCCGCCAGCGTGTGTTTATCTTTGTTAAATAGCTTAAACGGTGCGGTTTCCGAGCGTACGTACATACTGTCCTGATACGGTCGCCAGTCAATATTAACGGCTACGCCACGCACTTTGGGCACTTGTACATTCGATTTTCGGTCTTCTTCCAGGTTGAATTGATCGGCTTTAGCGCCCAGTTCTTTGGGGCGGAACGAAATATCTTTGGCATCTACCGAAGCCCCGAGGTATTTCAAACCACCCTCGCCTTTTAGTCCTTTATTACTTAAATTTACTTTTCCATTATAATTTCCTTTGGCTTTATACACCGGATAGCCTTCTTTGGGGGTTTCTGATATAAAACCCAGTGAATTATCATCCTGTACTTTTAATGTTTCTTTAAAATCCGGGAAAATATCTGCCGAACGCAGGGTACCTTTAAAAGCAATATCCTCTTTTTTATAGCGATCTAAGTGATTGAAACTG
>JBKBWT010000280.1:0-8337 GCA_046314415.1 Saprospiraceae bacterium | reverse complement strand
GCTACCGAGAAAAACAACGCTTATTTTTCGGTGCAACGCAGTGCCGATGGGATAACCTGGCAGGAAATTAATCAAGTGGAAGGCGCCATTCATTCTACCGCTATTAAAGATTATACTGATTGGGATTATGCTCCTTTTCAAGGAATTAACTATTATCGTTTAAAGCAATATGATATTGACGGCAATTTTTCTTTTAGTCCGATTAAAGTAGAGATTATTAATCAAAATCAAAATTTTTCAGCTTTCTTATATCCCAATCCGGGAGCCGATAAATTTCATCTGCAAATAGAGCGCACCTCCGATCAAAAATATCATATTAATATTTTAAATCAAGTTGGAATACGCATGCAGGCGCAAATTGATGAAGAAGGTGCCTTTAAAGGAAAAATGCAATATCTGATTGATACCCAGGATTTTCCGTCTGGTTATTACCAGGTGCTTATCACGAGTGATAATGGGAATATCATAAAGGCTTTACCGTTGATAAAAAAATAAAATGTGGAAAAATTATATTCATATAATATACAGAAACAATCATTTGTAAGTGCAAGCAAGTTTATTAAGGAGTGTTTTATTTGAAAGAATGTGTCTGGAATACTGGCAATCCGGTATTCCTTTTTCACTCCGCTCATTAGTAAGAGACTAAAATGGTAGTGTCATATTCATTTCTTTTATTGTTTGGGTTATTGCTGGGATGTTACTGCCCTAGGATCACATCCCAGCTTTTTATTTTGGCTTCCACTCGGCGCGGCTGCCATCCATAGCGCATTGATAATGAAGCACTTCGATGAGTTGTGGATTCGAGCCATCAGCTTTTACAATCCAAACCGGACGTTTATCGCCAGCTTTTTCTTCATACGTTTTAGCCCGTTTTTGCGCGTCGCGCCAGTACGCTTCATTCGTTACCCGAAAGGTAATATAATGACCATCCGGTGAAAATGCGGGTGAACTACTGATTTGTTGTAAATTTGTAACTTGTTGTAAATCAGTGCCATCGATATGGACGGTGAATATTTCTGCAAAGTTATTCACTTGACCTGAAAATGCAATACGTTTGCCATCCGGCGACCATACCGGCGCAATGCCGCCAATTTGGCTTTCCTGCGGAATGATTTGTTTTTTTTCGCTGCCATCGGCTTGCATCACCCATACGCCGTAGCCGTTTTTACCTTGTTGGGTAAATACAATCCATTTGCCATCGGGTGAAATATTACCATCGCGTCCCTCCGCTACTTTTTCCAGCGCTTTGCCGTTGGGTTTGATCCGGTATATCATAGCAGTATTACCTTCATTAAAATAAATATAATGTCCATCCGCCGTCCAACTGGGCCAATACGCCACCGAACCCGCCGGAAGCCGCGTCAATCGACGCACCTGCGAGCCGTCGGCTCTGGCAATATAAATATCATAAGTCAGGCTATCATTACGATTGGATGTAAAAACAAAGTACTTGCCATCGGGTGACCACGCCGGATAACGATCTTCCGAATGCGGCGATTTGCTTACATTCTGCGCATCACCTTGATAAGGATCCACCACAAAAATTTCCGTATCGCCCGTTCTGACGCTGGTAATCAGGAATTTATGATTTTTTAAAAAACTTTGACTGAATGTAATACTAGTACTTATGAGCATGAAAGCAAGCGTGAATAGTCCTTTAGGCATGTTTGGGTAAGTTTTAGGATATTAATAAAATCTGGTAAGGCTGTAGTAAATAAATTTCATTAAATGCTTGAATTTCAATACTTTCAGGAGTGTAATTTACCAATGCCAACAGCTGTTTATTTTCATGTTTTATAATAAATCCTGCAAAAAGTAGGGGATGACTGCTTTGTAAAATTTCCACGGTGCCGCCTTGGTATGCACCAAATAATTTAAAAACATGATATAAAGGAAAAATTTCGTAGGCATCTGCCGGAAAATCATGATATTCAGAGGCTTGTCCAGACATCATAACACCCATTTCATTTACCGTTTGATAATAAGTCAGGTCCTGCGCACCAGCTTCGGTAAATGCCAGGATACTGCCGAGCGTCCAAACCGCTGCAAAATCGGTACGTTGCCGCGCATCCACGCGGAAGGGCAGCTGTCCGGCAAGCGTTTTTTCTGGTGCAGTCGCATCGGGATTAAAACGCGGTCGCAAGGTAATAGGCGATACCGAAACGGGCAGATTTATTAATTTTTGGGCGCTTGCTATGATATAAGGCGGTGTTTCCAGGTTTTCGATCAAGGATAATTCGTCAAAAGCGTGTACCTGCGGATTCACCGAAAATGCGCTAAAATCCAATAATGACGCGGGCGGCGGGTTTCGATTGAATTCGGTAAAATAAGCATTCGTACCGCCACCGATGGGAATATCTGGAAAAATAGATTTTAAAACCGGCAACACTTTTTCCAGAAATGGCGCTGTAAGCGTTTTGTTATTTACGTCGATTGTAATAATTTTCTGTATAGTAATAGGAAAATTATACTCCTCCAATAATTTCTTTTCATATTCCCAATCTTTATTTAAAAATAATACTAAATGAATGGGCAATGCTAACAATTGTGCTTGTTGCAAACGCTGATTAAAATCCGTTTCCCAATTAGCTTCATGCAGGCGCATTTCCACCCGCAAAAAAGAAAGATTTAAATTTTTTAAATGCGTAATCGTCACATCATCCAATGCTACCGCATTCGCCTCCAAACCCAAGGGCAGAATAATAAAATTTTCATTGGTTTTAGATAGGGTATAATATAATTCTTTATTTTTATGTAATAAATTCATGCTTCTCATAACCTCCTCATTCTCAATCTCAATCTCAACCTCATCCTTAATCTCAACCTCATCCTCAACCCTAAACTCCACTTTCTGATAAACCTTATCCCCCTTAATGACTTGTGCCGGAAACGGCAAATGCAGCGGCGTGCAGTACGTTTTGAAAGAAGCATCCAGCCAGTTGCGTTGATCTTCGGTCTCAAATATATCACCTTGAAATTGAATGGAATACGTATTATGACCTAATGTCCAACGCATTGCCTGAATATCTTTGAACGGCTGATAGGGATCAATGTATTTAGGAAATATATAATTTGTAGTAGTATGATTGGTATGAGTAATCGTGACGGCTCGCCCCGCGTATGCTTTGATGGGATGTAAAACACAAAAGCCAATGCGATTGCGTAAAAAATCACTCAAGGCTTCTCCGTGAATCTCAAATGTAATGGAACCGTCAGAATTACCCTCAATATTACATTTCCAGGCATAATCTATTCTATTTTGCTGACAGCGCCCTTCATAATGAATGGAAAAATGATCGGCATAAATATTTACTTCTTCGTGTAAAATATGTAATGGAATGGTATTCCAATTTTCATCCCGCACGGCAAAATACAGCATTCGCAGCACTTCTACATCATCCTGGCGCATATAACGAAGAAAACCATTCTTATAATACATTTGTAAAGGTCCGGCGTGAAGGATTTGCATAGGATATAAAATTTAAAAATAAATGACTTCATTTTTAGCGGCAGAATCATAACTCGCCCACACGAGTGCGACGGTTTTCAGATTGTCGGTGCCGGTGGTTTCAGCGGTTTTAATACCTTGCAAATCTTGTAAAATGTCTCGATTACAATCTACTATACTTGCATGAAAAACAGCATAGGTAGGGTCTGCCCAGGTATATACAGGGGCTTGCACGTCTTCCTGGGTCGTGCCGTTGCGGGTGGTTATTTTAAGCGTATAATGGCGGTCTAAATGAATGGAGCCAGCTTCCCCTTCAATGAGTAAATGGGTTTCCGGGAACATATCATATTCCAGAATAGAAGCATATGACATTTCAACATAACAACTCACGCCGTTTTGCATTTTTAAAAATACCTCAGCAGCGTCTTCCCCTTTGATACGGGGATTAACGGAATGCGTCTGGCAATATAATGATTTTGCCTCGCCAAATAAATAACGCGCTTCATCCAGAAAATGCGAACCAATATCGGTGAGTACAAAATGCTCAGTATCAGCAAGAAAAGGTTGATTTTTATATACATCAAAAGCCGAACAGAATGTAATACGCGCTTTAAAAACTTTACCGATCACGCCGGAATCGAGTGCGGCTTTGACCCGTCGCAACTGGTGTTGCCAGCGAAAATTTTCGTGAACGAAGAATTTTACCTTTCTTTCATGGCAAAATTTTACCATATTATATGCCTCGTCCAGCGTTTGCCCCATGGGTTTTTGACAAATGACAGAAATACCGCGCGCTGCTACCATTTCTACAAAGGTGCGATGCGTTTCCACATTGGTTATAATATCCACGCAATCCAACGCCTCCTTATTTAGCATTTCAGCCGCATCATGATATACTTTATTAATACCAAATTTAGCGGCGAGTGCCTGGGCTTTGGCTTGGTCGCGGTCGCACACTGCAACGATTTGAACCTCAGGTAGTTCTAACCAGCCAGCTACCTGGAAATTTGCCCAGAAGCCACAGCCGATGATACCGAGCTGTAATGTTTTCATGCACAATCTATCTTGGGTGATGGGGTAATAAGGTGATAGAGGGTTACTCGACTTCGACGATCATTTCCACTTCAACGGCAATATTGCTGGGCAACGCGATCATACCCACCGCCGAGCGTGCGTGTTTGCCGCGCTCGCCGAAAACCGCCACCATGAGGTCGGAATAGCCGTTCATTACCTTGGGTTGGTCGGTGAATTCAGGCGTGCATTGCACCATGCCAAGTACTTTGACGATGCGTTTGACCTTGTTCAAATCGCCTAATTCAGTTTTCAACGCAGCTAACTGATTGATTCCCACTGTTCTAGCGGCTTCATAACCTTGTTCAATGCTCAGGTCTTTGCCCACCTTGCCGGTAATGTATTTGCCGTCTTCCTTGAGCGGACCTTTACCGGAAAGGAAAATGAGATTGCCCGTGCGCACCGCATTGACATAATTGGCAACGGGAGAAGATGCCTTGGGCAGATTGATACCTAGTTTGCGCAGATTGGCTTCGGCATCAACCTTGGGCAGATTATCGGTGGAAGGATTTGTCGGAACAGCTTGACGATTGCAAGCAAATAGCACCAGCAATGCACTGAAGAGCAGGAGTTGCTTCATGAAAATCAGGTTTTAGGTGTTTATTTTAAGAAAATCAGGACGAAATTATTTAGTTGATTGTAAATAAATCCGTTTTATTAAGGTCGATTGTAATAAAAAGTGAATAAGTACGACCTAAGTAAATAAAAATTTACTTTACCTCTTGCTCAGAGGTTTCTATTTCCATTTTAAAAAGGCGGCTTTTCTCGTCGAATAAAGCCAGCAAATCCGACAACATTTCTTTTAAGTCTTTACGATCTACAATAAAATCGAGGAAGCCATGCTCCAATAAGAATTCAGAAGTTTGGAATCCTTCGGGTAAATCCCGTTTGATGGTTTCGCGGATAACGCGCGGACCGGCGAAGCCAATCAAAGCTTTGGGTTCCGCAAAATTAATATCGCCCAGCATCGCATAAGAAGCCGTAACGCCACCCGTAGTTGGGTCGGTCAGCATCGAAAAATAAGGAATACCGGCTTTGGCGAGTTTGGTCAGTTTGGCGGAAGTTTTTGCCATTTGCATCAGCGAGAATGCCGATTCCATCATGCGGGCGCCACCGCTTTTAGAAATGATGAGCAGCGGGATTTTGTGCTCGAGACAGTGGTTCACTGCCAGTGAAATTTTTTCACCTACAACCGAGCCCATCGAGCCACCAATGAAGTTGAAATCCATTGCAGCTACTACCAGCGGGCGTTTGTTGACTTTGCCTTTGGCAACGTTCATCGCTTCGGTCAGCTTGGTTTTTTTCATTGCTTCTTCGATGCGCTGCGGATACGGTTTTAAATCAACAAAATTGATAATGTCTTTAGCACGCAGATTGCTAAATAATAGCTCCTGCCCATTGTCAAAAATAATATTAAAATATTCTTTGGAACCAATGCGGACGTGGTGATTGCAATTGGGGCATTTATAGAAATTCTCCCGCAATTCCTTCATGGTGGAGGTTTCCTTGCACTCTTTGCATTGATACCACAAGCCTTCCGGTGCTTCCCGTTTATTACGCGTTGCCGTTTGAATACCCTCTCTAAGACGTTTGAACCAGCCCATATTTAAAGGTTTGAGGTTTGAATGATTTACCTGAACGTCAAACTTTGAACCCGCAATGCTCAAGCATTTGACATCAAAGTTAAGATAAATTGCCGAATTTTTTACTCGTACTCGTAGCTTTGTACCGCTGCAATAAATGCACGTACACCGTTGAGGGGGGTGTCAGGATAAACGCCGTGCCCTAAATTGGCAATATGGTTGCCGCCAAATGCTTCACACATTTCAATGGTGGCTTTATGAATCGACTCCGGCGACGCATAGAGATAGCAAGGATCGAGATTGCCTTGTAATGCTTGCTCTTTACCCACTTTTTTACGGGCATAGACCGGATCAATATTCCAATCCAATCCAATTACATTACATTTCATATTCGCAAAATCTTCGAGGGCAAACCACGCACCTTTGGCAAAAACAGTAATGGGCACTTCGGTAATGGCTGTACAAATTTCGGCGATGTAAGGTGCCGCAAACTTTTGGTATTGTGAGGGGCTGAGAATACCCGCCCAGGAATCAAATAACTGCAACAAATCGGCACCGTTGCGTACCTGATTTTTTAAATAAACAATGGAAGCATCGGTAATCTTGCGCAGTAGCGCGTGCGCCAACTCCGGTTGGGTATAAAGAAATTTTTTGGCTTTTGAAAAAGTCTTGCTGCCACTGCCCTCCAGCATGTACGCTGCGATGGTCCACGGCGCTCCACAAAAACCAATAAGTGGTACCCGACCATTCAGGGCGCGTTTGGTAATGCGCAAGGCTTCATACACATATTCGAGTTCGGCAGCAGCTTGCTCCGCCGCTTGTAAATTTTCGATGTCGCTTTGCGTAACAATCACTTTGGGGAAATTCGGACCGCGTTTTTCCACCATTTCATAAGGCAAGCCCAATGCCTCAGGCACAACCAGAATATCCGAGAAAATAATGGCAGCATCTACACCCAGATCATCCACCGGCTGAAGTGTTGCTTCCGAAGCCGCTTCCGGATTGGTCACAAATGCTTTAAAATCAGGAAAACGTTCGCGTAAAGCGCGGTATTGCGGCAAAATTCTGCCAGCCTGACGCATGAGCCACACGGGCGGGCGTTCGACACGGTCGCCTTTGGCAACGCGGAGTAATAAATCATTTTTCAATTCCATGCCACAATTTTAGCGAGTTTCTGGTGAATTTAACTCAGTGTCTATATGATTTGAACAAAAAATGACAGGAAAAGCCCGGAACTGTTCGGGATTTCCATTGTTTCAAAATGCGTTGCAAGCGAATTTTAACTAATTTGGCGCTTTTAAAATGACAAGCGTCAAACCAGAAAACTAGTCAATAGCCATGAATAATGTACTCGGCATTGGTTCGCGCGTGAAGCACCCGGCTTACGGCGACGGCGTAGTAATTCGGCTGCACAAAGCAGCTTACGAAGTATGTTTTATGCTCTACGGTATCAAGCAAGTGGGGCGAGAATATGACAAATGGCAGATTGTAGAAGCGATTCCGGCGGAAGAAGGCGTGACCTTCAGCGAAGCCGAGAAAGCATTGATTAAAATTTTGCATCAGTTTTCTGATATCAGCGAGGTGGTGCCGCTGGGCGAACGCTGGGCGGGTGGCACGATGATTCTGCGACCTTCGGATGCAAATTTGAAAGAAAAAGAGCTGCCAATTGAAACTTTTTTCCATAAAATCGTAATGGTACGTGATAGACTTCGCGTAATGGAGCAGCGCGTGAACGCCAGTAAAAAACTGACCGATGAGGAAAAAGTAGATTTGCAGCAATACATCACCCGAATTTACGGAAGTTTGACCACTTTTAATGTGCTATTTAAATATAAAGAGCATTATTTTGTGGGAGATAAATCTGGAGATTAGTCTATTATAAATGAATAGAAGTATAAATATTATATTTAAAGGTAATAATCTTATTTTAAATAATAATTACTCAATTTGTAACTTTTAACCAAAATTTCATTATTAAAATCAATCTGATCGCTGACGTTTCAAATGTTTATTTAAAATGGTGAATAAAATTTATCTGTTTATTATACTGGCAAGCGTATTTACTTATTCTGGGTGTTTTGTGCCGCAAAATCCTTTTACGGGTTTAGCGCCAGGCACCTGGCGGGCAGTGTTAAAGCTTGACCCGGCGGCAAGTGGTCCGCGTGGCGACCTGGTGTCGGAGGCTACCAAAAAGCAGTTTGAAGAAGTAACGCTGGGCTATCTGCCTTTTACCTT
>JBKBWT010000279.1:0-8344 GCA_046314415.1 Saprospiraceae bacterium | reverse complement strand
CGCGCAGGGCATCGGCGCTGGCAAGCCCCATTTCCGGGGTTTGCGAGGCTTCCGTCGCGTGAATGTACAAGTGGTGTCCTCCGGCGTGCTGCGGTGCCATTGCAATCAATTTTTCAATGACTTGTAAAATTTCGGGCGTCCAGGATTTCGGATCACCGTTGGTTTCCCACAAATCCCAGGGATGCAAATCCATCAGTGATTCGGCGTACATAGCTGCCACATCCGCGTCATTCGGGAATTGCTCATAAACGGTTTTTAATGCTGCCGCATATGCCTGATCGTAAGGCGAACGGTCTTCTACAGCTTGCGCCGGGTAACGGGCTGCCATTGCTTTAATGAGCGCTTGTTCTTTGGGCGTAGCATTTTTACTGAGTGTCAAGGCTTTTTGAATAGCCGCGTAAGCGCGTTCGTGATTATCCGGTTCCATACCGGCATTATAATTCGGACCTAATACATACGCAAAACCCCAGTAACACATGGCGCAGGTGCTATCAATACGGGTCGCCTGGAAAAAAGCACGCGCTGCTTCAGCATGATTAAAACCATACGCCAGCATTAAACCTTGGTCGAAATAAGCTTGTGCTTCTTTACTCTGCGTGGTAATGGGAAAGTCAATACCGGCTAACCCCGGCAACAGTGGCGCTTTTTGCCCGGAGGCGTACCAGGCTTTGTCGGAGGCTTCGGTAGTGCAAAGGCTGCTGTACCCAGGGTATTCATCCATTTGTTCGGATGGTGTAGGATTACTTTTACAGGCTTCTATTAATAAAATAGTAAATAGAATGAATAAATGATGCAGTTTCATGATATACTTATTTTAATCGGATGATAAGGCAAAGATAGGCACCTTACCAGCGTGCAACAATGAGGAAATTACCGTATTGAGAGGGTGATATTACCGTAGTAGTACCAGAATAGCCAGTGCGAAGAGTACCGCAATGGTGATGAGAATATAAAAACTGACGTTGCTTTGGGATTTGCGAAACAAGACTTCCATCAGATCGCGCCATTCCATTCTGCCCAAGCCTTCGGTTACCAGTACAAAATATTTGCGATTGCCGAGGCGCGCCTGGTCGCCGTGTTTTCTGAGAATAAAAAATTGCCCATCGAGAAAAGCCAGATCGTATAGTTCACCGTCACTGCCTTCCTCCGCAATTAAAAATTTATTTCCACCGCGTAAATAACGCCACGATCCCGTGGATACATCGCCATCTACCGATTTTAAATATTCTCCGTCGGGATTAAAGAAATGTAATACAGTGGTGTGGAAACGATCATCGTCCTTCTTTTCCATCCAGGGGCGATGCAAGTAGAATTTTTCTTCCCAGAGGTCTTCACTCCAGGGCTTTACAATAGGCAATAATTTATCAAGATAGCCATCCAGCGTCTCCGCTTTAGGCATTTCTACCTTGAAACTTTGACCGAGCCGATCGAGTAATTTGCCTTCCAAGTTTTTTGTTGTTTATATCTTACAGATTGAAAATCAATCGTATAATCCAGCTCTTGGCTTTTAATCATTCGCTTTTTTTGCCCAGGCACTGCGCTTTTTAAAATATTTTGGATTCACCACCAGCAAGCCAAACGATTCGCCGTCCTCTTTCGTATGCTTGGCATGGTGCGCGCCATGCGCCCGCAGAATCGCGCGGGAATATTTGCTATCCAATTGTTTAAACCAGGTAAAACGCCGGTGAATATACACATCATGTATTAAAAAATAAATCAAACCGTAAATAGAAATGCCTACGCCGACAAAAAATAACCAGCGGTAATCAGGCAAAACGCTACCCAAAATGTAAGAAATCATGCTGGGAATAGCAAAAACGAGAAAGAACAGGTCATTTTTTTCAAAAAAACCTTCTTTTTCATGATGTGGTTTATGATGATCTTCGTGCCAAATCCATAATGGTCCGTGCATCAGGTACTTATGCGCTGCCCACGCAACAAATTCCATGATGCCAACCGTTAATAATGTAACAAAAATATAAAATAATGCTTCCATGAATATAATATTTTGATAGCAACCGGCTTGCTTGTCCGGGTTAATTCAAAATGATGGCGACTACCCGGCTGAGGTTACACTAAATTTAATGTAAAGAAAAACAATATTTGCAATACAAACAAAGCAATAGCGACTTTGTTCCTTATCTCGCCCTGCATTTTAGCAAAAAGGCTCAACAGCGGCAGTGATACGAAAAACCAGCCAATGTAATTTTGCAGCGGCGGCGTACCTTGTGCCCACGACCAAAAATCATAGCGAATGGCGACGGGTTCGATTAAAATATCCAGCCCTACCATGAATAAAGATGCAATAATTCCTTTAAATAACCAATGCCATTTACTAAATAAATGGTTGGTTGTTACACCAATCGAATAAGAAAGTAACATCCAGTTGACGCCAATCATCAAGGGCGTGTCCCAAAGTTTAAGTCCTAACACCCGTCCATAGGCGTATTCGCCAAAAAGTTGTCCGGTCTGCACCCCATATAATTCTGCGCTGAATCCTGCGAAATAGCTGATAACCAGGAAAATACGAAGTTTTTTGTCTTGCTTTTTTGAATGAAATGCCAATACGATCAGAAGTGAGATCAGTAAATTCAATGGCGTGAGCAAAATAAAATCCGGATGGATGTTTTTGTAAATACCGACAATGCCAATTATATACAAGATCGTTAGCACCATTATTGCTAAACCACTTTTGGAAGTGCCGGATGTTAATCGGGAGACCGCAGTTGTTATCATAAGAACCCTTAGTTTACTAAATAAAAGCACAATGAATGACGGCGATTGGGGTTTTTATTATATTGATGTTGAATTTTATTTACTAAATTTACACATGGTGCATCACCTCATCGACAATTTTAGCCGATAATAATGCCAGCGGAATGCCGCCGCCCGGATGCACACTTCCACCACAGAAATACAAATTTTGAATGCGTCGGGAGAAATTGGGGTGCCGCATAAAGGCTGCCATGCGATTGTTGCTGCTGGTACCATAGAGTGCGCCCAGGTGTGAGGCAGTGCGACTTTCGATACTGCGCGGTTCTAAAATATCCTCACATTCAATAAGTTCTGTAATATTAGTTTTTAAAATACGACTTAATTTAGCGATAATATTTTGTCGGGCTTCGGCAATCAGGGTGTCCCAATCCTGCCCGGAATTATACGGCACATTGATCATGGTAAACCAATTTTCACAACCTTGCGGGGCGTCTTCAGGCGTATATTTAGCAGTAATGTTAATATAAACCGTCGGATCATGATATATTTTACCCGTTTCTAAATAATCAAATTCAGTTTTATAATCATTGCTAAAGAAAATATTATGTAGGTCTAATTGCGGAAAGGTTTTTTTAATACCCCAGTAAAAGATTAAAGCCGAAGTTGACTTTTGTTGTTTTAAAATGCGATTCGGCTGTTTTTCGTTCGTTAACAGCTTTTTATATACATGAAAAATATCCATATTACTAATGATCCGGTCAAAATGTAATATTTCGCCATTTACTTTTAAACCGGTAGCTCGACCCTCATGCACTTTAATTTCTTCTACTTTCGTATTAAAATGAAACTGCACACCCAGTTGCTTCGCCAAGCCAAAAATCGCTTGTGTAATGTTATACATACCACCTTTGGGATAAAACGCTCCAATATGATATTCAAAATGCGGTATAATGCTTAATAAACCCGGCGCTTTATAGGGATTTGAACCATTATAAGTGGCATAACGATTGAATAACTGCACCAATTTAGGATGTTGTAAATAACGTTGATTTACATGATGCAGCGAAGTAAATAAGTCGAGTGTTGGAATCTGAATCATGGCTTTTATTACATTCCTATTAAGCCAGGTATCCAGCCGATGTAATGATTTTTCCAGAAAAATACGCCCCGTAACTTGATATTTACGTTGGCTATCTGCCAGCATTTGGTGAAGGTGCTCCGGCGGAACCCCCAGTTTTTGCTCGATTTCCCGGGCGAAGTCCGTTGGATTAGCATGAGCGCTCAGGCGCGTATCATCTTCCCAGAAATAATTACATATAATGGGTAAACGCGTATAATGAAAATGTAAAGCCGGGTCTAATCCCGTTTGTAAAAATAATTCATCCACATAATGCGGCATAGTAAATAAGGACGGACCCGCGTCGAAACGGTAAGCGCCAATCTGAAATTCTGATAATTTTCCGCCAGGGAAGCCGTTTGCCTCAAACACTTCCACCTCATAACCCCGATTTGCCATGCGTACCGCCGCTGCCAGCCCGGCAATACCTGCTCCAATAATGCCTATTTTCAACCGTTCCAATTTTTTTCAAGTTGCTTAACAAAGATCGCGGAGGAAGGTTTGGATAAATATTTGAAGTATTGTTTTATGTTGTTTTTTAAACTAGATTTGCGCTAAATATAATAAAAAAGTATATGCAACACCTGGCGCAATTAAACATCGGAAAATTGTTACAACCCATTGATCATCCGCAGATTGCAGACTTTGTTGAAAATTTGGATCGCATCAACCACTTGGCAGAACAAAGCAAAGGTTTTGTCTGGCGGTTAAAAGATGATTCCGGTAATGCCACGTCGATTCAGGAATTTTCCGATCCGTTGGTGATATTAAATCTGTCCGTTTGGGAAAGTGTGGAAGACCTCAAAAGCTTTGTGTATCGCACCGATCATTTGAATTTTTACCTCCGGCGCAGCGAGTGGTTTCAGCCGCATCAGGCGCCGCACATGGCTTTGTGGTGGATCCCGGCAGGGCATATCCCGACGGTGGCGGAGGCAAAAGAACGGTTGGATTATTTGCAAAAAAATGGCGAGAGCGAATACGCCTTTACTTTCAGGAAAATTTTACAGCCTTAATTATAATGTAATAAAATAGGATAATAATTTGAAAATCAATTGCTTACTAATTGGCTTGTGTCCTATTAGCCATTAAAAAGAGTATCATATAAATATTTATTCTGATGCAATTGGTAGTTGCACAAAAAAAGTAGTGCCTTGTTGTGCCTCACTTTCAAACCAAATTTTGCCGCCAGCCGCTTCAACAATACTTTTACACATTGCCAAACCCAAGCCAGTGCCTGAGCCTTTGGTCGTAAAATTAGGCTGGAACACTTTTTCGCGCATTTCGGGCGGGATACCGCTGCCATTGTCACGCACCTGAATGCAGGTTATATCATGGTTTGCTTGTAATATGATGTCAATTTTGCCGGTTGTATCATGTGGGATTGCCTGCATTGCATTTTTAATCAAATTATTTAGTACGCGTATCATTTGGTCGCGATCGGCAAAAACACTAACAGGATTTTCGGGCAGTTGTAAATATAATTTAGCATCGGTTTCGGGGTTTTCGGCAAAAAGATTATAAACCGACTTTACGGTATCATTTAATATAAAAATTGCATTTTCCGGCTTGGGCATTTTCGCAAAATTGGAAAATTCGGTGGCAATGCGCGTCAATCCTTCAATCTGTTCGATAATGGTTTGTGCAACGCGTTGCAACATTGGCTGTACTTGCTGAGGATTGGACTGAGCAGTATGTAACAAATATTGTATGCTTAATTTAATGGGAGTCAAAGGGTTTTTGATTTCGTGCGCCACTTGTTTTGCCATTTCGCGCCAGGCGCTTTCCCTTTCGGATTGTTTTAACTTTTCGGTGTTTTCCGCCAATTTTTTAATCATTTTATTATACTCCGCTATTAATTCCCCGATTTCATCCTGGCTTTTCCACTCGAGAGGTTCGTTCTGACCCAATTGTACATGGCTTAATTTTTCACCGACTTTTACAATGGGTTTTGTAATAGAATTGGCAATGATGATGGCAAAAACACCCGTCATTAATAATAAAAAGGCATATAATGTAATAAGTGTATCAATAAAATTGAAACTATTTTGTTGCCAGTTGGGGTCATTGCGTTGAAAAAAATGAATGGTAACGCCCGCCACCACTGCAAAAGAAAATAACGTTAATAATACCACCAGGATTTGAATGCGATTGCGTAAAGAGGGTTTACTGAGCAATGAGAGATTGATGCCCAACATCTGAGCAAATAAATAAAGGGTAAGTACAGTGAAAATCAGGATAATAAATATGCAGCAAAAATAAGATACTGCATAAGCAAGCGCCATGTCAGCCCCATTATAACGATATAATAATGCGGCAGTACAAGTGGCAAACAAGACCATCCAGATGACGAACCAGGTAATGCCGGGAATTTGACTGTCAACGAATAAATCGAATAAGGCGATGTAAATAAAAATAGCCAATAATATGCTTAATGGCGAAAATTCTAATTCAATAAATAATAAAATCGGCAAAACAATTAAAATAGCTGTAATAAGAGCGCCTAAACGCGCATATTTTGATAAGCCAATGGTGGCAATATGTAACATGAGGCGGTGCGAAAAAAGATACAAAGCAATCATTAGCAGCACTAAACTAAATAAGACTGCCAGGCTTTGTCCATTTAATTGATAAATATCTTGCAAGTCTAATGAAATGGTACTCTGTGCACTAATTTGCCTGACCCACCAGGTTATAATTAATAAACTTATAATAATTGCTAAATAACTGCCGGTGGTACGGAGCCAGGGTGTAATATAAAACCAATGAAAAGACGCTTTTTTATAAAAAAGTACGGCTAATATTAACAGGATAGCACTATTACTACTAATAATAAGGCTGTTATTCCACTGCCCTAATATATTGAGCAATAGTAATGCCGTGCTTAATGTCACCGGTAAAATCGGGTTGTGTAAATGTTTTTCCACAGAAATGATGCTAATTATTAATAATGAATTGCACCGTGAATCACATTAATGTATTCCTCATTAATGCTTTACGCTTGCATTTATAATTCTTTGATTATTAATCTCTTAATTATAAATTCTTTAATTATTAAGGTTTGGATCGTAAGGATTGTAAATGATATTTTATTAAGGCGGCGGAGATTAAATGGGGGAGGGGAACTCCGTGCCTTTCCGCAAAGTTAATAAAATATTGTACATTTGCTACTTGCTGCGAGCTACTCTATCGCGGTTTCGTCAAATGACGGAAATGAGGAAAGTCTGGACAACGTAGAGCACCACGCCACCTAACGGGTGGGGTCCTGAGCAATCGGGGCACGGAAAGTGCAACAGAAACATACCGCCTTGACCTTAGTCGAGGTAAGGGTGAAATCGTGCGGTAAGAGCGCACGCGCTGACTGAGCAATCAGCAGTGGGGTAAACCCCGTGGGTTGAAATGCCATGTACATCTCGATTTTTCGGAGCTAAGTTGCTCGCTTAGTTACGTTGCCTGCGGGCGGCGTAGTCGGGAGGGGTAGGCAGCTACACCCCGTTGGTGACAACGGGGGTAGATAAATGATAGAGTCTTTATCGTTTGGTGAGGATACAGAATCCGGCTTATTGGTTCGCGGCAGTTTTTTATGCAAAATGGGTGCGCTTTTCACAAGTACACCCATTTTATATTAAAATAAAACTTATATTATATGCTTAATTATCTTCATTAAAAGCACCCATATCAAATAATAAGGAGAAACGCAGGGTATTATCGAGTGGATTGCGTTGGTTGGTAGTGGGTACTAAATAAGAGAAATTCAGACCAAAAACATTATATTTTAAGCCTAAACCAACGGTTACAAACTTACGACCCCCTTTTTGGCGGTGCTCATTATAATAACCGGCACGCACGGCAAATTGCTTATCATACCAATATTCGATACCAGCAGAATACATTAATTCTTTTACTTCTTCACTGAAGCCTTCAGGGGCATCGCTGAAAGAGTTGAATATAGCGCTGATAGGCGATTGTTCTTTATAATCCGGTACGTTGGGATCGCCACCAGTGTTACAATTGGGACCTAAACAAGGCGTTGGTGCCAATAATTTATTGACATCAATTGCAAAAGTAATGCGGTTATAATCATCCAAATCAATATCCCAGGCTGCACCAATACCGAGGTTAGCCGGTAGGAAATCGCGTACTAATGAGCGCGTGTAAGTAATCTTGGAACCAACATTGCTAACTGCCAAACCAACCGTCAAGTCAGATTCGGCATTATTCATTTCGATTTCAGTCTTATAAGTCAGGGAAAAATCGGCTGCACCGGCGATGCCTGCTTCAATCGTTTCGCCATTGACAATCTGACCGGAAGCGAGGTTGGAATAAATAAATTTACCGGTTACGGCAGCGGAAAATTTATCGGATAATTGACGGGCATAAGCAACGGCTACCTCAAATTCATTGGGTTTGCCAGTAATGAGCGCCTCGCCGTTAATATCGGTGAAAGGAATGCTGCCCAGCGAAAAATAGCGTAACCCAAAGCCAAGTGCCTGAAATTCATCGAGTTTGGTATAG
>JBKBWT010000278.1:0-8383 GCA_046314415.1 Saprospiraceae bacterium | reverse complement strand
GAAGCTTATGCGGCAGATACCGACCCAACTGATATGGAATTATATATCCGGCAAAATTTTACATTGGATAAGATTTATAATGATTTAAACAATGAAAAAGTAAAATATTATATTGCTATAAATGACACACAATGTGCAGGTTATGCCTGTGTTCGTTGGGATCGTACCCATGAGTTATTACATGATACAAAAGCATTAATGCTACATCGTATTTATTTGATAAAAGCTTTTTGGGGGCAGCAAGTTGGCAGCTTATTATTACAACAGGTCATAAATTTTGCTAAATCCGCCGGGTACGAATGGCTCTGGTTGGTTGTTTGGGAAGAAAACCGGCAGGCGCTGCGCTTTTACGAAAAATGGGGTTTTGAGCATTTCGGCTACGAGGATTTTCAGTATGGAAGTATTGTCACCCAGGACTGGGCAATGCGCAAACACGTCCTTTGATTGGCAATTGTGGATGAGTAAAAAATAATTTAAAAATTATTTTTACTCATCCACAATTTTCTTGCATGAAAATATTCTAAAGTTAAAATAAAACCAAAATGTTATATGATTCTCCTTTATCATTATATGCGGATGAGCAATGTTGGAATGATTTGAAAATAATGCAGTTGCACTGGCAGAGTAGGGGAGAAGAGCAGATGCAATGGCAAGCTTTTTATCCGCTTATTAATGGAAAGATCGAATATGTTACATTGTTATTACATTGGCTAAATAAACCTTTGCCTTTTGAAGCCGCGGCTATGGCTCGGCTGATGAGTGCCAGAGCCGAAGATGGCACAAATTTATTCAGCGAGAGTTTTATTAATTTTTTACAACGCTTTCGCTTTTATGGTGAAATTTGGTTAATGAATGAAGGAACGCCCGTTTTTAAAGATCAGCCAATTATACAAACTCATAGCAGCCTCTTACATGGGGCAATTTTACAATTATGGATTCAGTATTTAATAAAACCCGATAGTTATTTAGTAAAACCCGAAAATTTATTACAAATGCGTCGGTTTTATGATAAGGCTGGAAATATTATTCAGGATATAATTTTTTCGCCGGATACGCCACCAATTGTTAACTTTGAAGCAGCAAGCTGGGAAGACTTGTTGCAAATCGTATATCAAAATTTGTAATTCATAAATTTAGAATGTCCTACACCTACGAATATCCGCGCCCGGCGCTCACGGTGGACTGTGTCATCTTTGGTTTGGACGAAAGTAGCAAGCTAAAGGTGCTGCTTATTCAACGAAAAAATGAGCCTTTCCAGGGTTTTTGGGCGCTGCCTGGTGGTTTTGTGGACATGGACGAAAATCTGGAGCAATCGGCACTGCGCGAATTGGAGGAGGAAACCGGCGTGACCAACGTTTTTATCGAGCAGCTTTATACTTTTGGTGAACCCGATCGTGATCCACGCGGGCGCACGGTGAGTGTTACTTATTTTGCCTTGGTCAACCTGGCGGAACACCCGGTGAATGCTGCATCCGATGCCCAACAAGCCAATTGGTACGAAATTGATAACTTGCCGCCTTTGGCGTTCGACCATGATCATATTTTGCAGGTAGCCATTAATCGCCTGCGTGCAAAAGTGCGTTATCAACCCATTGGTTTTGAATTACTTCCGGAGCAATTTACGCTGTCACAATTACAAAAATTATACGAGACCATTCTTGGGGTAAAAAAACTGAATAAGCGTAATTTTCGTACCCGAATTTTAAAAATGGATGTATTGAAAGAAGTGGGTAAGCAGGAAGGCGTGGCGCATCGTCCGGCGGTATTGTATTCTTTTGATAAAGAACGTTATGAGCAACTCGCGAAAGAGCGCTATGAGGATTTGATCAAACGTGGCGTGGATTTTGAAATATGATGTAATAACAAATTATACAAAGTGAATAATTCTCGTATTTCTTTACTTTTATGCTTTCATTTTTGATTTTTTCATTCATTCATTCATAAAATGGTAAGTATCATAATGGGGTCGGATTCTGACCTTCCAGTAATGCGGCAGGCAGCCGATTTTTTACAAGATTTGAATATTCCTTTTGAAATTTCGATTGTTTCGGCGCATCGTACGCCGGAGCGAATGTTTGATTTTGCAAAAAATGCGCATCACCGTGGGGTGAAAGTGATTATTGCGGGAGCGGGGGGAGCTGCGCATTTACCAGGCATGGTGGCGTCCTTGTCGCCCTTGCCGGTTATTGGCGTGCCGGTGAAGTCGTCCAATTCTATTGATGGCTGGGATTCAATCTTGTCTATTTTGCAAATGCCGAATGGTGTACCCGTCGCTACCGTTGCACTAAATGCTGCCAAAAACGCCGGTATTCTTGCAGCGCAGATTTTGGGAAGTCACGATGAAACTGTCCGTAGCAAAATTCTGGATTATAAAGAGCAAATGCGTCAGGAGGTGATGCAGAAAAATGAAAGAATGCAGGGATGAGAAAATGAAGGAATAGAATAAAGTCGCGACAATATCCATTCCCTCATTTTTACAATCATATTTATTTGATATAAAGTTCGAACTCAGTACGGCGATTGAGGCGTTTGCCTTCGGCGGTATTGTTGCTGGCAATGGGCTTAGCCTCACCGAAGCCATAGAAACTCATCCTCCCTGCGTCAATGCCCGAAGCGGCGAGGTATTCGTAGCAAGTTTTTGCACGTTGTTCTGACAGTATTTTATTGGTACTATCCGCGCCGACATTATCCGTATGACCCGAAATCCGTAATGAATAGACAGGATATTGCTTCATAATCTGTACAATCTGATCCAGTACCGGGTACGATTCAGGTTTTAGCGTAGCCCGCCCGGTTTCAAATTGCACAGCCCGCATGGCAAATTCCAGCACTTCTTTAACCTCCTCTTTCAATTCCGGGCAACCTTTGTTATTGGTTGAGCCTGCTTCATTCGGACAGGCATCATCAGCGTCAACGATTCCGTCTCCATCCGTATCCGGGCAACCGGCAAAAGTACCTGCTTTATCCGGGCAGCGGTCATCTTTATCCAATACGCCATCGCCATCGCGGTCCGGGCAACCCATGGTTGCAGTCGTTCCCTTTTCGTTTGGACATTTATCCATTTCATCAGGCACACCGTCGCCATCCGTATCCTGAATGGGGCAGCCACGATTGGCGGCAATACCTGCTTGATCCGGGCAATCATCAAACTGGTCGGCTACACCATCGCCATCACGATCCGGGCAGCCGCGCGTGGATTGCGTGCCTGCCGCTTCCGGGCACTGATCATCTTTATCCGCAATGCTATCTCCATCTGAATCGGGGCAGCCATTAATTTTGCCGGCAATGGTTGGGCATTCGTCTTTATTATCAGCAAAACCGTCGCCATCTTGGTCAGGACAACCCTGCGTAGCCGCTGTGCCTTTCTGATCGGGGCATTGGTCATTTTTATCCGCAATTCCGTCCATGTCACGATCGGGGCAACCCATGGTTTCTTTGGGTCCGGGTGCATCCGGGCAGGCATCTGTCACATCGGGCGTTCCATCGCGGTCGGTATCTTTTTGTCCTTGTCCTAAGCGATAGATGTAACCTACCCCAGCTTGTAAATTATCCCGATTTTCGGTATTGGACAGCCGATATTCACCTTGCAGATTGACAAAGGAATTTTTACCAACCCGAATATTCAATCCTGCACCAGCGGGAATTTGAAAATTAGAACCGGCATCTCGTTCACCCACAATGCCGCCACCGCCAAATAAATAGGGCACAAAACGACTGCTTGGCTTCGTGAGATTGAGTTGCAAAAGCCCGTCAATACTTACAAAAGTGCGATTATTGATATCTTCCATTACATTCATCACACCAACTTTTACCGGAACGGTAATATTCAACCAACGATTCAAATTGTAACTGTACAATACTTCCAAACCATTGGTAATGTCAAGATTATCAATGTCGTTTGGTGTTCCATAGTCCACAAACAATAGTTTGGCACCAATAGCGTGCGGAGAGCGAGTATCTTCCTGGGCATGAGCTACGAGCAGACAGCCACAGAGCAAGAGGGTAAAAAGCGTTTTTCTCATGTAGGTTTTGTTTTAATACTGTTTTTCGTTTTTGAGACGTAAAAGTTTCGTTGGAGTAACGTTTTTTGTAAAAAATCATTTTACAAGGCTGCTCAAATATCGTAAGCCCTTCTTTATGAATCTTTCTCTATTTGAAAAATTAAAATTCTGTTTTATATTTAGGGCATATTAAAAAATAATATATTGTGTTCAAGTCATTCACTTAAAATCATCCTATTATGTGTAAAGAACTCCTAATTGCCTTTATTGCGACTACTTTGCTTTTGACAAGCTGTAACGACGACCTGGTAACAACTGAATTGACGAACCCGCAAGAGCCTTTGAAAAAGGCGGAAATTGATCGTTTTGTAAATCAACAGTTGGAAGCCACCGGGGAATTCTGGTGGAAATCGGCGGATGAGCATATGTTGTGGAGCGCCGTTGTACAAAGTGATTCGATTTTATCCATTGGTTATCAGCCAGTTGGTGAGCAAAATATCAACGGGCGCTTACACTTGATTGATATTCAAGATGAAAACTGGAAAAAAGTACGTACGAAGCTGATCGAATGGATCGTAAACGAAACCAACAAAGCGTACCCGGATCGTAATTACACAGCTAAAGACCTCATGCCTTTTGGTGAAGAAGCAGTGTTGCCATTCATCAATATCAAAGTGTGGGATGAAAAAATGCTGAAGCAGTTGCGCCAAATGCCGGAAGTACGCTACGTGGACGCTATCGGGTATATTTCTGAAGATATGGAAGTGATTCGCCGCAGTGATTCGGGTTGTGACGCTGAACCGGATGTCATTGCCGCTTCCGATTTTACGACGGTTTCACCGAACGCCAAGATTCCCTGGAATTTTTACAATATGAATATTTCTAATGCGTGGAGCCAAAGTACGGGTGCAGGTATTGGCGTAGCGCTTATTGACACCGGGACTTCCCCGAATCAGCCCAAATTAGGTAGCCAATTTAATTCGGGGTTATCGGCTGGTCGAACCTTGACGCGTCTGGGTTTTTATGTGAGTGGCTGGTTTACTTCTACACCGGATGGACCCGATGACCGCTGTGGACATGGTACGCAAATGGCCGGACTTATCGCGGCACCGCGTAGTACCGACGGGGCAACTGTTGGGGTGGCTTACAATTGTAACCTGGTGGCGATGCGCGCCGTAGATGATGTGGTAATATCTGGTTCAGCAGAAACCAATGGTGTTAGCAACGCAGTACGAAATGCAGCCGATCGTAGCAATGTACGGATTTTAAGTATGTCTATCGGAACGCCCTTTTCCAGTGGGCAGATTGCCGATGCAATTCGCTATGCGTATGGAAGAGGCAAACTGATCTTTGCAGCGGCGGGTACTTCTACATCCTTTACCACCTGGTATGGCGTGATTTTCCCGGCAACAATGGCAGAAACCGTGGCTGTCACTGGTATTAAGGAAGGTGCTCCTTTGGTAAAATGCGACGTTTGCCATGTAGGTAGTAAGGTAGAATTTGTATCCGTGATGCAGCGCCGTAGCAGCGATATGACCTCACTTACTTTGGCGATGTACAGCAGTACCCCGACTACCATTGGAGGTTCATCGGCAGCAACCGCAACAACCGCCGGTATTGCTGCATTGGTATGGGGGAGAAATAGTGCGCAAACCCGGGATCAGGTATTAGATAAAATGCGCCGGGCTGCTTCCTTATATCCGAATCGCAATAGTAGCTTTGGCTTTGGTATTATTGATGCAGTGAAGGCAGTGACTGCTAATTAAGCATGAATATTGGAGAATTGGAATACTGGAATTTCCCGATGGCATAAATTTTCCATCATTCCAGTATTCCAAATTTTCATTAGTTGAAGAAGCTATCGTAACTACCGCTACCGCCCTTGCTTTGGGCACGTTTTTCCGGCTCGGCGGTACGACTATTGAGATCAAGGGTATCTTCGGATTTCTGATTGCCGCTATTCAACAACATCAGAGAACTTTCCTTTTCCCATTTTTCCAGCATATTCAAGCCTTCTTCCTGGTAGATACCTTGTTGTAAATCAACGGATTGCATGAAATTAGCCGACATTTCCATGAAGCGCTCCATTTCCCCTACTTTATTGGCTACGTCTTCAGCAATATTTTCCATCGCCATATCAAACATCGCGCGCTGGTCGGGGTCGCCACTCATGATACTCATTGCCGAGCGCATGGCAGAGTGCGAAGCGCGGATTGCTTTGCGTTCCTGTTCTTTCAGTGCTACCTGGCTCTGCGTATCTTCGATCAGGATTTCAGAATTCTGTTCCATTTTGGTCAGAATGCGGTACAGAATCTCCATTTTTTGCAGTAATTCCTTGTATTTCGCATTGCTTTCCTGCAAACGGGCGGCTTTGCGCGAAGCCAGTACCACCTGATTTTCCATGCCTTTCTGACGTGCCGCACTGGCAATCTTCATATTGTCATCGATTTCCTTGCTATTGGTTTCCATCAGCGTTTGCAGTTGCCGCATTTGACCACGCAGTTTCCCGATTTGCGTACGCATTTTCTTCAGGTTATCTTGCAAACTCTCGACATAGCTTTTCAGAATGCCGATTGGATCCAATTGGACAAACATGCTGGTAATGCCACGCATTACACTCTTGTACATATACCAAACTAGATTACGCATTTTGGGATCAAGCACCATATAAACTAGTGCACCAATAGCAATAATCATTAACGCTAGATAGAGCGTATTTTGAGCTAGCAGCAACAGTGTTGGTAAAAAAGTAACAAATAGAAAACCGCCCCCCAGCAGCAGGGCAATGAGAAATATAGCACCGGTCACGCCTTCCGGGCGTTTCCAGAATGATTTCGGTTTAAATTCACCTTGAAATTGAGGAGTATCAGCCATTTTTATTAGTTTGAAGGTTGAAGGGTTGACTGGTTGAGGAGTGGTGTTTTTCAACCCTTCAACCGGTCAACTTTCAACCGATTTTATAAATATCGATTAATATTATCTACGTCTTTATCAATTTCATTAACAATACTGCGCAGTGTCGTCTCAAAATTTTCACGAGTGGATTCAATTTTTTCCATCGAACTACGGATATCCTCATCCGCATTGGCGATAACGGATTCGTATTCAGCAATCTTTTCTTGCATTTGCTGAATTTTAATCTGGTAATCTTCGATTTGTTTTTTGAGTTTTACGACTTCTTCTTGCTTCGACTTCACCCGTTGCTGAATTTGCTTTTCCAGGGCTGCATCAAACTGCGTTTTTTCCTGATTGAGTACACCTTTGTAATGTTCGGCGGTTTTTAGCAGTTTTTCTTTCGTCAAGCCGACCGTTGCCGCGGTAGCGTATGCCGATTTGAACGCGGTCATTTCATCAATGTTCATCGCCATCAGCGCCCCCAGGGACTGCTTGTATTCGATGTAATCAAAACCCGGCAAGTTGTTCTTTTCCAGCGCTTTAGTCAAAAACTCAACGCTGCGCTCGTCTAGTCCGTGTGCGTCACCAAATAACTGTTTCAAATTTTTTTGCATGGAATTTTTGTTTTTATTGCGTTACAGCCTAAAGGCTGTAGAACGACAGACAGGCTAAAGCCTGCGCTATGCATTTGCAAAATAAACGAAAATGTTCGTAAATAGGTGACAAAAATTCGATATTCCGGGATGGATATTCGATAAAACTTGGTTTATAGGGGAATAGGGTGATTGGGGAATGCTTTCCCATAACCTTATTCCCCTATAAACCTATCAACCTTATCTCCCAATCACCCTATTATTTCAATTTCACTAAAACCGTTACTCTGCTTTTTTACCCGAATTTGCGCGGTGATGCGCTCTTTCAACTCCTTCACGTGCGAAATGACGCCAATCGTTTTGCCACTTGCCTGCAAATTTTCCAGCGTCGTAATCGCTAAATCCAAGCTATTATCATCCAAAGTGCCGAAACCCTCATCAATAAAAAGCGATTGAATCTGCGCATTGTTGCCTGCCAGATCGCTCAAACCCAGCGCCAATGCCAAACTCACCAAAAAACTCTCGCCACCGGAAAGCGTATTCATAGAACGACGATTATCAGCCTGATACGTATCTACAATTTCTAAATCTAAATCTTTACCATCGCGTTTTTGAATCCAATAACGTCCATTTAAATTTTGTAAGTATCGATTGGCTAATTGCGTGACCCGTTTCAACGTCAAACCTTGTGCAAACACCCGAAATTCCTTGCCATCAGCCGAGCCGATGATGTCTTTCAATTTTGCCCAGCGGGCGTGCTCTTTTTGCTGATTTTGAATGCGTTGCGCCAAATCTTTCGCAGTTTGCTGCGCTGCTTCGTTTTGCTTCAATTCCCGACGAATTTCACCTATTTTTTCTAACAAAGAACGATAATGTGTATTTCCTTCATTTAAT
>JBKBWT010000277.1:0-8439 GCA_046314415.1 Saprospiraceae bacterium | reverse complement strand
ACGGGCAGTGTGCAATTTACTTTTATAAAAGTGGACAGCATCACCGGCAGCGTCGGCTAATCCTTTTTCCGCGGCAATGGCTTGTTGGAGCCACTGCCAGGCAATGGTGACGGTGGCAAATAATTCGAGGTAAAGGGTGGCATCCGCAAGGAAAGTTTCGGGCTTTTCCTGCGTGGCGAGCTGTAATAAATGCGCAGTGACCTCCTGAAGCTGCGTGGCGGCTTTAGCCAGTTGATCCGCTAAGGGTTTTAGCTCGGCGGAGCCTTGTGCTGCCATAATGGTCTTTTGTATTTCAGTGGCGTAGAGCATCGCCGCTTTGCCGTTCTGCATCATCACTTTGCGACCTAATAAATCCAAGCCGTGTATCGTGGTCGTTCCTTCGTAGATGGCGTTCACGCGAATGTCGCGGTAGTATTGTTCAAGCGGGAAGTCGTCGGTATAACCTGCACCGCCCAGCACCTGCATGCCTACGCTGGTAGCATACGTGCCCATCTCTGCCGGGTAAGACTTGGCGATGGGTGTCAGCAATTCCAGGAGCAAATGTGCATTTTCTTTTTCTTCTCCTTCTGCAACTTTGGACAAATCCGCATAATAGCTGCATTGTAACAACAAGGCAATGCTACCTTCTACAATGGCTTTCTGTTGCAAAAGCATGCGGCGCACGTCGGCATGTTCAATAATCAACACCGGCGGAGCCAGCGGGTCCTTATTCGACGGATGGCGACCCTGCGAGCGTTCATTGGCGTACTGCAATGAAGCATAGTACGCGGCGGATGCAGCGCCGGCTGCCATCATCCCTGTGCCAATGCGGGCTTCGTTCATCATCTGGAACATGTATGGCAAACCTTGGTGCTCTTTTCCAACGAGGTAGCCAATGCAATTATCTTTTTCGCCCAGCATCAGGTGAGCAGCGACGTAACCTTTCTGACCCATCTTGCCATAAATACCGGCAGTGGTGACATCATTATAAACCAACTCGCCATTTTCGAGACGGTACTTGGGTACTACAAACAAGGAGATGCCTTTGGTACCGGCAGGGGCGCCTTTTATTTTAGCCAGGAGTAGATGCACGACATTGTCCACGGCGTTATGATCGCCACCGGAGATATAAATCTTTTGTCCTTTGATTTTATAAGTGCCGTTGCCGTCAAGCGGTTCGGCGGAGGTGGTAATATCCATTAAAGAACTGCCTGCCTGCGGTTCGGTGAGCGCCATCGTACCTTGCCAGTCGCCGTTGTATAAATTGGGGACGTATTTTTCATTGAGTTCCGCATTTGCAAAAGTGCGGATCAAGTTTGCTGCACCGGTGGAGAGGAAAGCATGACTGGCAGCGTTGCCATTGGCAGCATAAAAGGTCATAACGCCACAATTCATCAAGGTAAAAGGCATCTGCTGACCGCCATTTTCATAGCTGTCGTGCGCCGCAATCCAACCCCCTTCTGCAATCGCTTTGAGGGCTTCGCGTAGTTTAGGATGCACGTGCACCACCCCGTCTTTGTAATACGCTTTGTTTTTATCCATGTCGCGATAAATAGGGTAGAGGTAAGTATCTCCGATTTGCTTGGCGGCGTCGAGCACCATATTGAAAGCTTCTGCATCGTAATCGGCGTAATATGCGTATTGATTCAGGGTTGTTGCATGCAACACCTCGTGCAACATAAATTGAAGGTTGCGAATACTAATGTATTGGTTAGCCATTTTACAATTGACGTTTGTAGTTTTAATAGTTGGAATGTATCATGTTTCAAAGATAGCGAATTTTCGCAATTTCAACTTGGCAGATTTATGCTCCGGCTCGTTTTATACAATTTTTGCCATTGAATGTGCATAAAATCGCTTGCGAATGTTATTTATTAAAATGAATGGAATTCTGATCGGAAAGGTGGAAAACTTGGCACGGAAGGGTTACTTTTGTTCTTTGTTTATTGTTTCGGTTTAAAAGTTTGGGGTTTGATGATACCACCGCCAGGTCTTTACAATAATCGCCCCTTATCGCATGGAATCAATAAGCAGAATACACTATTTAACACCTTTTAAATAATTGGATTATGTTTCAGGACACCTCATTGCTGACCACACAGGAATTGATACAATTAGAAGACCAATACGGAGCGCATAATTATCATCCGTTGCCGGTAGTGCTGGCAAAAGGGCGTGGTGTACACGTATGGGATGTGGAAGGCAAGCAATATTATGACTTTTTGTCGGCGTATTCGGCAGTGAATCAGGGGCATTGTCATCCGCGGATCATTCAGGCGCTGGTGGAACAGGCGGGTAAACTCACGCTCACTTCGCGGGCTTTTCACAATGATGTGCTGGGGCGCTATGAGCGATATATTTGTGAATATTTTGGTTATGATCGCGTATTGCCGATGAATACCGGCGTGGAGGGTGGCGAAACGGCGATTAAACTCGCGCGTAAATGGGGGTATTTGAATAAAGGGATTCCGACCAATCAGGCGAAGATTGTGTTTGTATCGCAAAACTTCTGGGGGCGTACCATGGCGGCGATTTCCTCCTCTACGGATGCATCCAGTACGCGGCATTTTGGTCCGTACATGCCCGGCTATGTGATCATTCCTTACAATAATCTGGCGGCTTTGGAAGAAGCACTGCAAGACCCTAACGTAGCGGCGTTTATGGTAGAACCCATTCAGGGCGAAGCGGGGGTGGTAGTGCCAAATGAAGATTATTTATCAAGCGCTTATAACCTTTGTAAGCAGCACAATGTTTTATTCATTGCCGATGAAATTCAGACGGGTATTGCCCGAACGGGGCGCTTGATCGCTTGTGATTACCACGATTTTAAACCGGATATTTTAATTCTGGGCAAAGCCTTGTCAGGAGGCGTCTATCCAGTGTCGGCGGTGCTCACAAGCGACGAAGTCATGCTAAATCTGAAGCCAGGGGAACACGGTTCTACTTTTGGTGGTAATCCGCTGGCGTGTGCGGTCGCTATGGAAGCCCTGGAAGTAGTGAAAGATGAAAATCTGGCAGACAATGCGTATGAATTGGGGAATGTCTTCCGCGAACGTATGCAGCAAAATCTGGTAGATAAGACCGATCTGGTAACCTTGGTGCGAGGCAAAGGTTTGCTGAATGCCATTGTTGTAAATGACGATGAACACGGCGAACTGGCGTGGAACATTTGTATGAAACTGGCAGAAAACGGGCTTTTGGCAAAACCGACGCATGGCAATATCATTCGCTTTGCGCCTCCGCTGGTCATGACCGAAGGGCAATTGCATGAATGTTGTGAGATTATTGAGCAAACAGTTTTAACATTTGACGTTTAAGATTTTTTATCGGACGTTAACTGATTTGAAGTTGAAAGGGTTGAAGAGGTTGGAGCGTCTGGCATCCGACTTTGGGCATCTGATATATAAAAAAGCATGAATTTTATCATTTACGATCTGGAAGCGACGTGCTGGATGGGGCGACCACCTTCGATGGTGCAGGAAATTATTGAAATCGGTGCAGTACGGGTGAATGGCTATGGCGAAATGGAAGACGTTTTTAGCAGTTTTGTTCGTCCGATTATTAATCCGCGTTTATCCGGTTTTTGTCAGGAACTGACGTCCATCCGGCAGGAAGATGTGGAGCGCGCGCGCTTGTTTCCGCAGGTAATCGAAGATTTTCAGGATTGGGCGGAAGTGTGGGACGATGATTATGTGCTGTGCTCCTGGGGCGAGTTTGATAAAAAAATGCTGATCAATGATTGTAAGTTACATCGCCTGGAGTATGATTGGGTAGATCCGCATATCAATTTGAAAGACCAGTATCGGGAAATCAAGCGTTTGCGCCAGGCAAAAGGCTTGAAAGCCGTCGTAGCAGCCGAGGGCTATGAATTTATGGGTACTCACCATCGCGGGATTGATGATGCCAAGAATCTGGCGCTGATTTTTACTAAATATCTGGATGAGTGGCGATATTAAGTTTATAATATATCCTTAAATTACAATATTATATTTGCTTCTGCATCACAAAATCCGTTTGTCGGTCATTACCAACCCAAAAATCGTGTTTGCCGATAATGGTAAAGCCATTTTTCTGGTAAAATGCAATAGCTTTAGGATTTTGTTCCCAAACACCAAGCCAAATATGTGAAGCATTCGCTTGCCGGGCTTCCGTTTCGGCAATTTGTAATAATACTTTTCCCAAGCCTTTTCCCTGATATTTTTCTAATACATAAATGCGCTGAATTTCAATCCAATTTCCATCATTTACATCAGGCGGGTAACAATTATAATTCAATTTAATATAAGCAATTGGTTCCTGCGCTTCCGCAATGAAAAAATAAGCTTCGGTATCGCTTTGCAATTCTGCCGTCATTTGGGCGGGATTGAATGCGTTTTCGAGGTACAATTGAAGGTTTTCCGGGGTATTCTGCGCACCGTAAGTTTGAGTGAATGTAATGATGCAAAGCTGGGTAAGTGATTCTAAATCAGTTGATGTTGCTTTACGGTATTCCATTATATTATATTGTGGTAAATGTCGGGATAAGCAATTTAAACGATGTTTTTTTCCAGTACCAAAAACTCCAGATGATCCGTCATCAGCACTTCAAACTTCGTATTTGGTTTAAAAGGAACCACTTCGCCAGTTTGGTGATAGCCCTGGCGTTCGTACCAGGCAATCAATTCAGGTCGAGCTGAGAAGACCGTCATAAAAATAGCGCGACAATTTTCTTGTTTTGCATACGCATCCGCTGCTTGTAACAATTGCTTGCCAATGCCTTTTGCCTGCAAAGCCGGTGCCACTGTGAGCATCCCAAGATATAGTTTTTCGCCCTGTTTTTGCAGCCGCACACAGCCAATAATGGCGTCAGCTTCGTCTATATATTTAAGGAAAATTGTATCTGATGCCGTAATAATTTCCGTCAAGTGCGATTCATCGGTGCGCAAACCGCCGATTAGATCCGCCTCCGTCGTCCAGCCTTGCTTTGAACCTTCGCCACGGTAGGCACTATTGATAAGATGAACAAGCGCAGGAACATCAGCTGGTGATGCCGGTACAATCATGGAATGAAATAATTAAATAATTGTGGCACAATTAAATATTACAAACTTGATAAAATAAGTTGTCAAATTATTATAAAAATAAATATTGACTTAAAAAAATTAAATCACACTACCGGCAACGTAAATCGCGCTGGTTGGCACAGGGCTACCCCCTTCATTTTCCAGGGTAATCGCAAACACGTCGGCTTCCCTGATTTGATCCATTGCTTGAAAATCAAGGGCATTGAAGTCAATCATACCAGCCGGTTTGGGTGCTTGTGCGCCTTTGATTGCCCAAAGTTGGTACTGCTTACCGGCAGGCGGCTTGGGTAAGTTCTTGATTGCCAGTAAGGTAGCACGGTCTTGCTGATTCCAGTAAATCGTTACCGAAGCATCCGGTGCAACGGGCGCTTCCGCTGGCGGCACCAGCGCAATAATTTTGGTAGCCGGATTGGTAATAAATTCAAAATTAGCAACAGCGCGATTATAATTTTCTTGTAAAGTTTGATTCTCGGCTACTACTCGTTCTACTTCATTTTCCAGATTTTTAGCACGCGTATAATAAATCACCGCAGCAATAATCGCCAGTAAAGCCAGTGAAAGCCCGATCCATCCCAATCGATTATTACATTTTTTCACCGGAGCAGCCGTTGTTGGCGTTGGCTTGGGCGGAAGCGCCTGTAATATTTGCGCTTTCAAAGCGGAACGGGGAGGAGTGGCATGCGAAAGTGCATACGCATTCAGTGCGGCTTGCGTGCGTTCGATCTCCTGCTGTATTTCCGGGTATTGTGCAGCGAAAGCCTCCACTTCTCTGCTTTCCGCAGGGGGGAGCGCCTCCATGACGTACAACTCCAGAATACCTGATTCTATGTATGCTTTTACATCCACTTATTAAAACATTTCTCTTAATTTACCAATAGCTGCGTACAGCCTGCTTTTAACGGTGCCAATCGGTATTTCTAACGCTTCTGCTGCCTCGGACTGCGTATAACCTTTAAAATAAATCAAATCTATGATAAGCTGTTGCTCTTTATTTAGTTTTTTCATCAAATCTTTAACGCCAATAGTTTCCGGATTAATCGCTGCTTCTTCGAGCTGATGCGATATATCTTCAATCTTTTCGTTCCGTCGGTTAAAACTTTTCAATCGCGCGCGGTCTATGGCAGCATTCCTGGCGATATTAATAATCCAGGTTAATAAGTTGCCGCGTTCGGCATCATATTTTTCGGCATTATTCCATATTTTTAATATGGTATCCTGTAATACTTCTTCGGCGGCTTCGGTATTTTGTAAAATCCGTTGAATCACCCCGAATAAAGCCGACGCATACTTATCATACAATAACGATATGCCGTCCTTATTGCCGTTTTTCAACAAATGAACAATGTTCTCATCCGATATTTGCGTGCTGCGGTTATTCAAGGCGTTAGGGAATTCTTAAAAGTGTAACACAAAGATATACGATTACCGCAAAAGACAAATGTGCCGGGTGGTTTGTTTAAAAAAATTCTTTAAAATGTAGCACATTAGTCCCATCAATTTCCTCTAGGAGAGCGCAATGTGCCACATTTTTAAAAAAAGTACGAAAAATGCACATTCAAATTAAACGGGGTACCCGGTGTAAAATGAATTTCCGAAACCGGCTCCACTTCATTCAATAAGCGGCTTTCGGTATCAAATTGTGCTTCATTCCAGGCGCGATTCATTATATTTTGTATAAAGAAACCAAATTCGTATTTACTTTTTGTAAAATTCAATACGGCGTCCATTAAAAAATAGCCTTCGGCAATCACAGAATTAGTTTCATTCGCCGGACGGTCGCCTAAATAACGATAACGCAAACTGCCGTTCAAGCCATTTTTCGCCGCAAAACTCAATCCGCCAATGCTGGTGATATTCGCTGCTAACGGTATAAAGTCCTCATTTTCAGGCGCATCTGCTGCACGCGCAAAGGTATAATTTACATCAAAATCTGCAAATAACCAATCCAACAATTGCCAGCGACCCGCTACATCCACGCCACGCCGATTGGTTTCGCCGCTGGGTTCTACCACTGCTTCATCGCCGACATATACGAATTCCTGCTCCAGATGTAAATTCCAGGCACTGGCTGTTAATAAAAACCGCGGCGTTACTTTAAAAATCGCGCCTGCTTCTACACCCAAGGCTTTGGGTAAAATTTCGCGACCATTTTGCGCCACCACGACTCGCGTATCATTCGAGTGAAAACCGTAGCCGCTGTTGGCAAAAAATTGCAGGCGATCATTTACTTTATAATAAGCATTTAATTTCGGACTTATTACATGCGCCGATGCAATTTTACGATCATAATTTTCTTGTAATAAATCCACGTACATAAATTGAAACTGATCAAAACGCATGCCCGCATTCAGCGTTAAATTAGAGCCAATCCGCACCGTTTCATCCACATAAACGCCCAAGTTTACTTCATTAATATTGCCCAAAGCCAGGCGCTCCAGCACGGTTTGTCTGCCTTTGGTGCGCGACAATTCATTATTATTAGAAGCATCATAACGCACATTTAGTCCCACTTCCGTTTGCCAATCTGCCCCCATCCAATCATCAGTACGAGTGTAACTGCCATTATAGCCTAACAAATTCCGTTTTTCTTTTTGTTTAATTTGATCGCCATCCACCGGATTATTTAAAAAGAATGTAAAATTAGAATATAATTCAAAGTCATACCGGCTGAAATAGAATTGGTTACGAATCGTGCTGCCATCATCGAGTAAAGAACTCAGTTGAAAATTAAAATTCGTGCGACTCGTATTGCCGCCCTCCGTATCATCAATGGCACCAAAACGACCAATCAAACCACTGTCCACCGCGCGCTGCGGAATCTGTCCCGACGCATCCCAACGACTGGTAAAAGACGAAGCCGTCGCGGAAATAAAAGTATTATTATTAAGTGCGGCATTATATTTTAAAAATGCGCTGAAGCGATCATACGCCTGCGGGCTATCAAAATAACCGTTGGAAAAGTAATATTCCGTCGCTAAATAAGCATTTTGTGAACGCGTAGATTGAGTGTTATTTAGTAAATTAAACATTCCCACAGCACGATATGTATCAAATTGTCCGCCTTGTAATTTGATTATATTTTTATCAATCGCATTTTTAGTTTGAAAACCCACGTAACCCGCCGTCGCCAAATTGCCGTATGGCGCATAGTACGGACCTTTCGCAAACTGCACACGCTCAACGGTTTCCGGTATCAAAAAGTGCAAATCGGCATAGCCTTGCCCGTGCGCGTGCGACACCATATTCACCGGAATGCCATCAACATTCAATGAAATATCCGTTCCATGATCGATATCAAATCCGCGTAAAAAAATCTGCTCGGCTTTACCGCCCCCGGCGTGCTGCGCAATAAATAAACCTGGCACCATGCGCAAAATATCCTGCGACGTATTGGTTG
>JBKBWT010000276.1:0-8499 GCA_046314415.1 Saprospiraceae bacterium | reverse complement strand
CATCAGATCCCTTTGGGAAAAGAACGAAGATTAGTAAAGCCGAAAAATGCAAGCAATAAGGCTTTTTCAATTGATTATCAATAAATTAAAACCTTTTTTATCCATAACTCACGTTAAAATAATATGATTCAGCCTAAGCCATTCGCCAATTTACCGTTTGGTTGCCAGCGCCCGTATCACCGAACCCAACCCGTGATGTTTGGGTCCTTCAGCTAAAAAGACTTCCTTTTCCTCCAGTTCTAAAAAATGAAAGTCGGCAAAATCGGCACGAACCTCTTCCAGCGAGTAGAGCATCGCGCGGTCTTGCGGACCACCGGAGTGCTGGGTTTGCTGATATTCCGATTGTTTTTTACTGAAGGCTTCAAAGATGAGTACGCCGCCTGGTTTTAAAAAAGTGGCAATTTTGCGATTGTATGCCGATTTCAGCTCCGCCGAAAAATGCGCATAGATGAACGCCACTGCATCAAAAGAACCTACCTCGAAGTTTAAATCCTCCACCTCGCTCAGCCAGTAGTCGATTTCTACCTGATTGACCTCTGCCAGCATAATAGCTTTGGCTTGTGCCTTGATGCTCCAGTCGAACGCGGTCACTGCCCAACCCAGCTTTGCCGCAAAAACGGCATTACGCCCCTCTCCTTCCGCCGGTAGCAGGAGCCTGCCCGGAGTTAGTGGCGTGATTTTTTCTTTAAAATAGGCATTCGGTTCCGTGCCATAAATGTATTCCGAATCGTTGTAGCGTTCGTTCCAAAGTTGTTTCATTGCTATGGAAGTTGATAAAAGTTTTTAATGCGCGGCGTCGCCGAAAGGTTCACGGCGCCATATTGTCGTAGTAAATAAATAGCCAGCAAGACAAATCCGGTGCTCAGTACCGCCACCACATACTGCTGTTCAAAAGCAGAAGCCAGGTTGTTGTTCAGATGAAAAAGGATGGCTGCGCCGATACTGCCTTTGCTTTGATTGAATAGCGCTGTTAAGATAAGGGCTCCTACAAAAATGCCAAAGAAAAACCCAATGGCAATACCTATTGAAAAGTCAAATCTTACCCAAAACATGGGGAGGTGCCAGCCGCCCCAAATGAGTGTGAGTAATGCAGTAGCGGAAAAAGCGGTGCGCTGCGCTTGCAAATGCGGTAGTAAGAAGCCACGCCAGCCCACTTCTTCTAAAAACGCATACACGAAAAAAGGTGTAATCCAGGCAAAATAAGCTTCGCCGGATCCCAATTCAAATTGCTGCTTGGTAATTGCAAAGGTAAACCACGCGCCGGTAATGATTCGGTACACCAGCAGTCCTACCGCAAACAGCAACCAGGGGGACAATATCAGCAGCCACACCGTTTTATTCCAGTTTTTAAATGAAAAAGTTGCCCATAAGCGCGCTACGCTTGCTTTCCCATAATGGAACCGCGCCGTCCAAAATGCACCGAGACATGGTCCAAGTGCGCCAAAAAGATATAAAATATCAAATTGTAGCTTGGTTATGATATTTTGTTGTAATAATAATCCACCGGTGATCAGAATAATCCAGGTAATGCCATAGGCAAATGCAATAAAAGTCCAGACAGGGCGGGTCATGGTAATTATTTTCACCCAAAATAGCCGGAAAATAAGGGCTTTGACAATGACAAAAGTCTATCGGCGAGCGATATGTTTTTGCCACAACTTCCCCAGTAGGTAAATAACCGTCATTACCGCAAAAAAAATCGCCAGGGCGAGCCATTCCTGTTGCTTCAAATTGGATAAAAACCAGCCGATGACCAGGACAGCAAGGATTGGAATTAAAATGCCGCCAGGAATTTTAAAACTCCCCCGAGGAGCCACCTGGGTAAAGCGTAATTTGATCGTAGCTAACACGACTGCTAGGTAAATCATCAGCGTAGCAGCACTGGCAAGAATCGCCAATTGTTGAAAACCACCACTCAATGCAAAGATTAAACCTAAGCCCGCATAGGTCATAATGGCAATGTGCGGCGTGGTGTATCGAGGATGAATGCGCGCAAAAAAAGTGGGGAGTAAGCGGTCTTTTGCAGCGGCGTAAATGAGTCGTGGCGACGCCAGAATGTCGCCACTCACCGTACCGAACATAGATACCGCAGCGCCAATGATGATGAGTGTAGCGCCCCAATTGCCAAATAATTGCTGGGCTACCGCGGCTAAGGGTGCGTCTTTTTCCTGTTGTAAAGCATCGCCGAGAATACCTTGTGCAACGGTTTGTAATAATAAATAAACGAGCAAAACGCCCGTCAATCCTAGTAAAATGCCACGTGGTACGGTCTTGGTCGGGTGCTTGATTTCTCCGCTTACGCTCAAAGCCGCCTCAATGCCCAAAAACGCGAAAAACAACACAAGAGATACTTCTCCCAAAGATTGGATTGAAGGTGTGGATTGCCATTGTAAATTTTGGGGTTGAATAAAGAAAATACCGACAAAGATTAATAACAGCAAGGGAATCAACTTGGCAAGAGTATTGATTTCCACTAAACGAGTACCTTGTTTTACTCCGCGAATATTAATCCAGGCAAAAAAACTAAATAAAATGATTAATAAAACGGCTTTATTTACAAATTTACTTAAAAACGGGAAGGGCACACTTAAAGTATCCACCAGCGCATTCGCAATGGCAGCATCGCTCATCATAGCATAGCCGAACCAGAATAAAGAATTGGTCAGAAATCCTGCGAAAGGTCCAAATGCCGTTTCCACATACGCGTACGCGCCCCCGCTGGAGGTCACTTTGCTGCCCACCTCCGCAAAGCATAGCATAATTAATGTAATAAGAATACCGCATATGATATACGCCATTACACTCGCCGCGCCGACGCTGGCTGCCACTACTGCCGGCAGTACAAAAATACCGGAGCCGATGGTCAAATTCATAGCATTCGCCGCTAAACTCAGCACGCCGATTTTACGAGGGAGGGATTCGGGTTGATTGGATTGCACGGGGGGGTAATTATAACTTTATGATGTAAATTCGATGGAAAGCCCTTCATGCGTAATTTCCAGGGTTTCAATGACAATGTCATTGCCAACAGCATCCAATTCCGAGCATTCTAATTTAACCGGAAAAGCATTCCTTACGCGCCAGACGACCACCGGGCTGAACGTTTCATCCAGCAAAGCAATGCTTAGATCACGTTTGTAATTATTGGATTGTGCCTGCATCCACCATTCAAAAAAGCTGTTATCACCGGTCGTCATGCCTCTTTTCAGCGTAATATTGCCAAATTTAGTGCGCCCCGGTACTTTGAAGGTATGATCTTCTTTACTATTCCCCAAACGATATTCAATGGTTTCGCGAGAAAAATTCAAGCCGGCAACCTTGGAAAATCCCATATGGATACCGCCCCATTCCACCTGGAAATGATAATTTTTAATAAGATTATTCATATTTAGTGTTTTTTATAATAATCGGGAAATCTTCATAAATACTGAGATCATGCAAAATGCGCTGCTCGTAGCGTTGCTTCCGCTCGTCTTCGTAGGTAAGCTGAATCTCGATTTCTTTCTTGCGTAAAGCGGAAAGTGCAGTGTTAATGCGGTTTACCGGAATTTCAAATTCTTTGAGTGGCGCAATATATTTGAGTTTACTAAATATATTCAATTGGTTAAAATCTTTCCGTTCTGCGAGTCCGGGAATGGATTGGCTAAACTGAATCTTTACATTCAATGCGGGCTTGAGTGAATAATTTGCTAGTTCCAAAAAGAGCCAATCTTCGCGTAGCACAAAGTCCGCCACCAAAACGGGGCGTTCTTTCTCGGATATAATTTTTAATAATTCATTTCCCATAGTAAGATATATTACCATACAAAAAACGCTCCCTATCAAATATTTATTTCCTTTTCACATCATTTATTTCAATCCAGTATCCATCGGGATCCTGCACATATACCTGCTGAATGCCGTCGGCGCGCTTGGCAATTTTACCGGGCAAACCCAGCCAATCGTAGAATGGAATTTTCTGTGCACGCAGGTAGTCTACAAATTTATCAAAAGGCTTGACTGCCAAGGAAAAATGTATGGTTTTTGTTGTAATAATATCTTTTTCATCCGCTTGAATGAGATGCAATTGACGCCCGTCGCGCAGCTTAAACCAGCGAATCCCCGGATTTTTGGCAGCGTCTTCCATTTCTTCCAAACCTAAAACCTCGGCGTAAAATTTGGCGCTGGTATTTACATCTTTTACCGAAAGTGCAGTATGATCCAGGGCAAAAGTAAAATCCTTTGGATTTTGGCTGTATAAACAGCTGATTGTCAACAAAAAAGATGCAAAAAGCAGGAGATTTTTCATTATTAAATTATTTTAGAAAATGTAATAATTGTACCAAGTTATTACATTTATTTAGCAAAAATGCTTTCTTTATTCCAGGTCGGACGCTTGGGGTCGCTCGCCGTGTAATGGCTGATTAAAAAATTCAATTTTATATACGTACAGCCGGCATTAAAATCAAAAGAATCATTGAACTCGTCGGAAGGCTTATGATAATGATTTTGGGTAAAGTCTTTAATTTTTGCATCTAAATCAAAACCAGCATCTTTTACTTTTAAACCATATTTAATGTGTAATGCCGGAATGCCCTGCAACACAAAGCTGTACTGATCGCTGCGCACAAAGCGTACTTCCTGCGGCATGTGGTCCTGCATCACTTCCAGCCCCAGCTGGTTGGCGGCAGCTTTGACATGATTCATCAGGCTGGAATGCTCCGCGCCCAGCGGCACCACACCCAGCAGCGGCGCAATGAGCGTCGGCATATCGGTATTGACATCGGCTACAATTTTATCCTGTGGCACGGTCGGATTTTTAGCAAAATAATAAGACCCAAGCAAGCCCATTTCTTCGGCTGTCACCATCACAAATAAGATCGAACGTTTGGGTTTATCTTTTTTAATTTTCATATATAAACGAGCGATTTCCAGCAAACTAGCTACACCCGAAGCATTGTCATGCGCACCATTGTAAATGGAATCGCCCTGCACGGGTGCGCCCACGCCGACGTGGTCGAGGTGAGCGGTGTGAACGACATATTCATGACGCAGTTTTTTATCCGAGCCTTGAATTTTACCAATGACATTATAACTTTCGATCTCTTCGTAGTTCGATATTACACGAGCACATAATATTCCGGGGATATTTACCGGTTCTTTTACATTATATAATAATCCGGCAACTTCCTGCACCGTTTTATCCGGCATTCCCAATAATTTTTTCAAGCCATCCCAACTCAAATTGCCCACAAAACGGATGGATTGATAAGGATTTACGCCGCCGCCATCGACAGTGCCATCGGGCAATACCACGCCCCGCGTACCCCGCGACATTTGCGAAGCGATGCGCCCAAAATTAGCACCTACACTCACCGACGGTAAAAACAATACCCCGGCTGCACCTTGCTGAAAAGCCATATCAATCTTGGTGCGGGCTCTGCCCAGATGCGCCGTCTCGGTGCTACCAAATTTATCTTCCGGTACGCCGTTTAATAATATTACAATTTTCCCTTTTACATCCAGCTTATTATAATCATTATAATTCAATTTTGGTGCAGCAATGCCATACCCGGCAAAGATCAGCGGCGCTTCCGCAGTGACGCTGGCACCATTAAAATTGCCCTGAAAAGCATAATCCTTGCCGTATTCGAGCATAGTTTCGGTCGTACCGTTTTTGTAGCGCAATTGCGAAGCATTGTTATCAGGTTTGGCAGTGCGAATCTTCACTTTTTGTCGGTAAGTTTTATTTTCACCCGCCGGGAGCAAGCCCAGTCTTTGATATTGTGATTCTACATATTTTACCGCCATTTCGTAGCCCGGCGTGCCCGGCAGCCGCCCCAGCAATGCGTCATCTGCCAGATAGGCGATATGTGCCTTGATAGAATCCGGCTGAACAGTTGATAATAAAGCGGTTAGCTCTTCAGAAGCAGCCTTTTGGGCAAGCAGTGGACAAATTAAAAAAAGGTACAATATAATTAATAATGAAAGTCGCATGGAATAGGTTTTAGGCTTTGAAATTGAATGAAACATGCCTGTTAGACAAAAGGAACGCCCGTAAATTTCGCGGATTTTGCAGATAATTTGCGGTGTAGGAGGGTTTGAATCGTGTGAATTTTCATAAGAGTGACCTATTATAAAAATATATCACTTTTAATACGGTTAAAATTACTTATAACAATTTAATAAAGTTGTTCCAAAATAAAATTCAACTTGCCATCAAAACACAGTCCCCGGGACAAAAAATTTATTGTGGTTTTGAGTTTGCGGGCTAATTTTGGGCTTGATGCAATGCAATTCTGTTTCCTTCACTGTCTTCAAATTCTGCTACAAAACCCAAGTCACCATTTGATGTTTTAGGATATAAAATTTGTCCGCCATTGGCAAGCGCCAATTTTAAAGTTTCGTCAATATTTTCTGTCTTAAAGTAAATTACAACGCCATCTTTGGTCGGTTTGTAAATTTCGCCTTTTGCTAAAGCCCCTGAAATCCCTGAGTTTTCGTCGGCAAATGGGAATAAAGCCATTTCGTTTTGGTCAATTATTGCTTTTTCAAAGTCAACGTGAAATACGGCTTTGTAAAACTTCATTGCGCGGTCAATTTCATTAACCGGGATTTCAAAATAAACGACCGGATTGTATTTTTTTATCGCCTTATTAGTAGAAGGTTCTGTTGGCGGGTTAGTCATCTTTGGATTATCTACACACGAATTTAATATTTGAATAAAAAAACCAATAATGATGGCTGTTATGATGGGTTTTATACTATTCATGCAATTATTGCTAATTTTATGATATTATCCGTAAAACAACCGCTAAACCGAGGTAATGGGCAGTTCTTATTGCGCTAAATATTTTGTGGCTTACAAAATCCAGTCCTGCTTATAGTCAAGACCAACATTGTCTATTCCCTTACCTACATCTATTCTTCTGCTGCGAGAGGTAGCATGAAACAGCGTAAATATTGAATTTCCAAGTGAAGCCTCTCTCATATTAGAATAATCTAAAACACCGCCGGAAGCCTGTCCCATCAAAGTCACTTTTTCACTTTGTATAGCCGATAATAAAAACTGTTCTGTACTACTTACACATTTATGATCTATCAAAATAACCACTTTCTTGGGGTAGTTTTGGATTTTGTCGAGCACCAGCGTATCATTACCGAAAATTTCAACCAGGCTATCTACCCTATTGTTCATTCTATCCAGAGATTCCTGATAAAATCTTTGTTCCTATCCGGAATGTCTTTATTATCAAGCAAAGGCAACCACCCATTTATATTATCTTTTGTGCGCGGTAGCTTTCATTCAAATGTTGTTTGTCGTAAAATTGTCCTTCCAAAGGGAATCAAATCAACCATTTCAGTTTTGTTGGTATGCTTATTGACGAGTGGTGTTTTTATAACGCCATTTTCGTAGATCGGTTGCTGCTCTTTCGAGAATGCATATTGGGTTAACCCAAGGGGTTGATAAGTAAAATCGGAATAACGATTGGCATAAACTTTACCTTTTATTGCTTTTGCGGCTATCGCTTTTGCAAAAAGTAAAGCGCCGTAGGTAAAGTAATGTTCTCCCTTTTTATCTACTTTGATTTGAACATCCGTAGCAAAAGAAAACTTAATATCGTCAGTAGGTAAAAACATTCTTTTTATAATGATAAATCCGTTCGCTTCGGTATAGATTTCATTTGTAATAATTTTTTTTACCCAGGCTGGTTTCCTGAATTTAAAAACGAGTTGGGTGGGTTGCTCCAAGCGAATCTTGTATTGAAAGCTATTTTCATGAGGATAATTCGTTATATTTTCAACCTTGATTTTAACGTTACCGACCTTGGTTTCTAAAAGATTGGGCATGAGTAAGGTTGCTACCAGGGTATTTTCATCTTCTTTCATCCAGGAATTTTGAATAAAATACGGTGAAATTCTTCCTGCATTGGGGTTGCAGCATACGGCAACATCTTGATGCGCCGGGGAATATTTGTAGCGGGTTTGTTTCCTGTCAGGTTCTACTTCGCCATTTTTTGTGCCTAACATTTCAAAGGAATTGTCGGTTTTCAGATAAGCAATGCACGAGTGGTCGGGGTTTCTTGAACCTTGGGCGGCATTATAAAAGATATTTTCAATGGCATCACCCGTCTGCGCATTTCCTGTTTTTTGAAGAAGTAAGCAATAACTATCGAGCAGTTCTTGCAGGGAGCAATACTCATAGCCTGTATGGGTGGCATCTGCACTTCTTTCCGCTATCCATTCATCCCCAATGGCGCCGCCAGAGAGGGTGGTTGTTGCTTGAATTCTTTCCAAATAAATTTGAAGTGCTTGCGCTAATTCGTCATTTGCAGCGGCATATTTTGCAACAATTAAGGGTCTGATGTGCTCATACGTATGTACGCCGTGGGATTTCAATTTATAACTGAGATTACGCAGGTAAAAAATTAGGAAAAAAAAGTTCTTTGACAGTTACGACCTTTGGAGGATGAAATTTCCAGCTACTTTCGAGTTGTATGTGGACTATTTGATAGCCAA